>JANNOR010000116.1:0-1684 GCA_031399265.1 Cyanobacteria bacterium SOY_34_metabat_3
CGATCGGCGAGCAAGTCCCGATTCAGCCACTTTGAGGGATGTCTTCAAAAATTTTGCACAGGCCTATTGCAATCCAGAAAAACTTGTGGTATGTTTGTCTTCTGTGTGAATGCGGGCGTAGTTTAGTGGTAAAACTTTAGCCTTCCAAGCTAACTATGCGGGTTCGATTCCCGCCGCCCGCTTCTGAATATAAGAGCCTCAAACCAACGGTAAATCAACGGTTTGAGGCTTTTTATTGCCCAGAATTGGGCTTTGTAAGGGGTCGAGTTGACTAGAAATTGAATACAAATTGGGTACAAAATGACCAAACTGAGTATCGTTTGAATAGAAATTGAATAGAAATATTCGCCCGATCGCTGTTACCATCCAAGTAAACCCCTAAACGCCTCTACATCTCAGCTTGTGGCGAGCTGGGTGCCAGGATAATTGGTTAACATAGAGTGCCCTGACTTGCCAAGATTGCCGATCGAACTCAGCATGAGTTATGACTGATTCGGAGTCCCATCAGTCACAAGGAGATCCCGTGAAATATTTTTCAGTAGTAATGTATTTGCTGCGGGAACGGCAACAGTTTCTCGAAGAAATTCGGGAAGGTGTCAAGCTCAAATCTAAAATTTTCGGCTTGTTGATTTCTAGTACCCTATTTTTTGGCATTTACGGAGCCATATTAGGTGCATCTAGTACGTGGATGCAATGTCTGATTTCAGCAGTTAAATTGCCAGCACTTTATTTGCTGACGCTGATTATCTGCTTTCCCACACTGTATTTTTTTAATGTCATGTTTGGTTCAAAACGAAGTTTTGAGCAATATTTGACATTGCTGATGACATCAATGGCGATGATTAGCGTTTTGCTGTTTGGATTTGCACCTGTCAGTCTGTTTTTTCTGCTAAGCAGTACCGATTACAACTTTTTTCTGCTGTTGAATGTTGGTATTATGGCAATCACAGGATTTTTGGGGGTAAGTTTCATTTATCAAGGAATGCACTTTCTGTCCGAACAAGATGCCGAAGGCAAAGACATCAGGCTAAATATTTTGCGGTTCTGGTTGGGACTTTATGCGTTTGTCGGCACTCAGTTGGGATGGACGCTGAGACCTTTTTTTGGCGCACCTGGACAAGCTTTTCAACTGTTCCGAAGCCGAGGCAGCAATTTTTATATGAGTCTGTGGGATTCAATTAGGTCTATTGGAGGATTTTAATTAATGCCAATTTAAGGAGATTTGCCATAGTGATACAAGTGGATTTGGATGAGTTGAGAATTCCTGAAAAGGAGTTGGAGGATTTGAGCGGAATAGCTTTGAGCGACGGTTTTGCAGCGGATTTTTACCGACCGGCTGCACTCGGAAATAGCAAAAAGCTGTTTTCTTTTTTGTTCCATCAGTTACTAATATTTTGCGTGACATTAGTTGTTTCGCTGCCTGTTGCTTTACTCGCCAATCAACATAAAGTTGGTTCGTTTAGCGATGCTGAAATATTTGTCCGGGTTTTGCAAATAACTTTGGGTTTGTCGCTGGCGATTACTGTTGCTTGGAATGTCTATAGATGGGTGAAGGCAAAGCCTCTGGTAACGCTAGCGGGTCTGCTGGATGAAGTTGAGAAGTATCACGAAGTAATTAAGGCTTTAGATATTATCGATCGCCTAACTGCTGCTGGTAACTTACAAGCCAATTTAATTAATCGAG
>JANNOR010000031.1:0-42254 GCA_031399265.1 Cyanobacteria bacterium SOY_34_metabat_3
CCTAGCCCCCCTTAAGAAGGGGGGAACAAGACTCTTCTCAAAGTCCCCCTTCTTAAGGGGGATTTAGGGGGATCTGGACTCGGATATAAACGAGATTTCTCAAGGGTTTTAGGCGATTGTTGACACTCCTTTGGGACAGCCGTGTCCTCCGTTTCTCTTATGTATGAGCGTAACCGGAATGGATATTACCCCATAGATAGTGGAAAATTAGCTAAAAAGCACAACTCACCGATTCAATCTTCATCCGCTACCTCATCAATCCACACCGGCGCCGAACTCAAAATCCCGCGCAGCCCCCGGATCGGTTTGCTGACTTTGATGCCGTAGCGAGTAATATCGAGTTCTCGCAAATTTTTCTCGAAATTGCTGACTCGTTTTTTAATTACGCCGATCGCCTTGCGGATTTCTGTTCTATTATGCAATTGGCGTTCCAGATAGCGTATAAACAGAAGATTATCCGCCAAATAGCTAATCCCGATCTCAGTCAGCCGAAAATCTCCACTAATCGCTTCTATCTCATTAATCAAGATCACCGTGACTCCCATATTCTTGAGATACTTGCACAAAGCGTGCAAATTGTGCACCAAATCTTGCCCCCGCATCGAAAGCTGATAGCCAGAAATACTGTCAATCATCACAATCCGCGTCTTTTCCTCCTCCACTTCCCGGCGTACCATACAGGCAAACTCATCCGGCGAGTACAGCAAAGGTTCCACGGGTATCACCGAAAGACTACCTTGCGCCATCATCGCCCCAACCGGGATGTTAACTGATTCGCAGCGGCCCAGCAGAGTAGACATTGACTCCTCAAAAATGTAAACTACCGATCGCTCCCCCCTTCCCGCCGCTTCCTTCATAAACTGAATCCCCACCGTCGTTTTACCCACGCCGCTAGGCCCGCTAATCACCGAAACAGTCCCCCGTTCCAGTCCCCCGTGCAGCAGTTCGTCCATTTCTGGAACCCCAGCCGAAATCGGTTCAGCGACAAAATCCTGCTGGTAGCTCTGCGGTAACAATCGCGGAAACACCTCCATACCAGTCCCGCTCAGGCGCAGCGAATGGCGGCCGTCGCGGAAGTTGGAGCCTCGCAGCTTGGTGACAGACGCAGTGCGCCCTTCTGGGAGAAGTTCCAAATAAATTACTCCGTCGCTGATGAATTGCAAATCGTCGTCGGGAGCACTTAATGTACCTTCTGAGGTAAACACCACCGTCGCCCCCCCTTCCACCAAAAACCGCAGAAAAGACAAAACTTGCTTGCGAAACTGAAACTCATCCGCAGCTAAATAGCGGAATTGAGTAATCGCGTCCAAAAACACCCTCTGCGGCTTGACAGCTTGGACTCTCTCGATAATCTTTTGCGTAGTCGGTTCTCGCTCAACCTCCGAGGCCGAGAAAATGTCATAAGTCTGAACTTCGGTAAAAAATTCTGAGGAGGGGCTCAAATCGAGGAACGGCATCGCTTCGATGTCAAAACCGAGCCATTGAGCATTGGCGCGCAGTTGCGCTTCCGGTTCTCCTAGAGTAATAAACAGGGGCGTTTCTCCCAGAGCCACACCTGCGGTCAAAAAGTGAAAGCCCAGTGTAGTTTTGCCCGTACCCGGGCCGCCGCGTACCAAATAAGAGCGCTGGGGGATCAGGCCGCCGTCAATCACTTCGTTGAGACCGGTAACTCCTAGAGAAAGCCGGTTTTGAGACATTTGTTTGTTCATGTTTTGAATATGGGGCCCGTATTAATATTTAATAGTTTTAAGGGGTGTTTTGATAAATGTTTTTTACCGGGTCTCTGATAACCTTCATGAAATCTTTCTCTACCGAAAATTACGTTAGCACAGAAGAATTAAAAGGTATTGTTGGCACTTCCGGCATCTGTCTGTGGTCAGATACAGAGGCTTTTTGGCAAGAACGAGTAGAAAAAGCAGTTGCGCCTGGTACTTTGATCGCCTGCACCGTTTATCCCAATACTCAAGAAGAACTCGCGGCGGTGATTGCTTGCGCCAGGCAAAATCGGTGGGGCGTCTTGCCTTGCGGGAATGGCAGCAAACTCGATTGGGGTGGTTTAGTTAAATTAGATCCCCCCCAGCCCCCCTTAAGAAGGGGGGAGCAAGATGTTTTCAAAGTCCCCCTTTTTAAGGGGGATTTAGGGGGATCTCCTGATGCAGGGGGCATCGTGGCAGTCAGTACGGCGCGCCTAAACGGGCTTGTAGAACACGCTGTGGGCGATTTAACCGTGACTGCGGAGGCGGGGATGAAGTTTGCGGATTTGCAAGCAATTTTAGGTGCAGCAGGTCAATTTTTGCCGATCGATCCAGCATATCCACAACAGGCAACTTTGGGCGGGATTATCGCTACGGCTGATACGGGTTCCCTGCGCCACCGCTATCGGGGCGTCCGCGATTTGCTGTTGGGAATGACGTTTGTGCGATCGGACGGTAAAATTGCCGTAGCCGGAGGTCGAGTCGTTAAAAATGTCGCTGGTTACGACTTGATGAAACTATTTACCGGTTCCTACGGCACATTGGGCGTCATTTCTCAAGTAACTTTCCGAGTTTATCCACTACCTGAATCATCGGGAACTGTCATACTGACAGGAGAAGCTGGGGCTTTAGCTCAAGCTGCTCAAATCCTATTATCCTCAGCTTTAACTCCCACAGCCGTTGATTTGCTGTCACCTGATTTAGTTACAAAATTAGGTTTAGGAAAGGGTACGGGATTAATAGTCAGATTTCAAAGTATTGCAGAAAGCGTTCAACAACAATCAGCCCGGTTGCTCGAAGTTGGCGAAAAGCTGGGTTTGCAAGGCACTAAATGCAGCGAAAATGATGAGCATCAGTTATGGCAAAGATTGCCAGAAACAGTGTGGGATTCTGACACAAAGTCCGCAATTATTTGCAAAATAGGCATCCGACCATCGGAAGCTGTAGCGGCAATTAACGAATTGCCGCTACAGGACGCTTTTATTCATGCCGGCAGCGGTTTGGGGGTTTTGCGGTTTGAGAATGCGACTGCGGAAACACTGTTGCAAGTACGCCAAAGGTGCGAGGCTAAAGGCGGTTTTTTGACTGTTTTAGTCGCGCCGACGGACATCAAGCAAGAGTTGGATGTTTGGGGCTATACTGGAAGTGCGATCGATGTCATGCACCGGATCAAGCAGCAGTTTGACCCGGAAAATATTTTGAGTCCCCATCGTTTTATCAGCGGTGTTTAGTTTCAAGTTTGCAGTCAGGAATTCAGTCTCATTAGTGCCAGCTTAACGTCTTATGTAGTACCGATATACTGTTTGACGATTAGGCTCTCGATCCCCCCTAGTCCCCCTTCTTAAGGGGGGGAACCGGAAATGCTCTTGCCTCCCCTTTCTTAAGGGGGATTGAGGGGGATCTAAACTCAGCTAAAAGCGAGATAGAACGATGGTTTGATGTGATTGTTGACACCAATATTTCAGTCCTTGTTAAATCCCAGAAAAAGGACTTGCATTCCTCACTACGAACCAAAACAATTACGTAATATATTATGCAAACTTCCGAAAATTCTACAATTCCCAGCGACGATTTGAAACCAGCTAAAGAAAGCAATTTTTTAGCACAAAATCCCCATTTGCAAACTCTCGAAATCTCCGGTTTCGATGCCAACAACCCGCCCGATCCGAAGTTGATCGATAGTTGCGTCCACTGCGGCTTTTGTTTGTCAACTTGTCCGAGTTATCGCGTACTCGGCAAAGAAATGGATTCGCCTAGAGGCCGCATTTATTTAATGGATGCCATTAATGAAGGCGATGCACCTTTAAATGAAGCAACTTCGCAGCATTTCGATACTTGTTTGGGCTGTTTGGCCTGCGTCACAACTTGTCCGTCGGGAGTTCAATACGACAAGTTAATTTCCGCAACTCGCCACCAAATTACTCGAAATCAGAAACGCACTTTTTCTGACAATGTAATTCGGACTCTGATTTTTAATCTCTTTCCTTATCCTCACAGATTGCGGCCTCTGCTTGTACCGCTGTTTATTTATCAAAAATTAGGACTGCCGAAACTTGTCCGCAAAACAGGTTTGCTGAAAAAAGTATTTCCCCGCTTGGCGGCGATGGAATCAATTTTGCCCGAGGTAACTGTCGATTCTTTTCGGGATAATTTACCCGAAGTCATTCCCGCACAAGGGGAGAAACGCTATCGAGTCGGCGTGATTTTAGGCTGCGTGCAGCGGCTTCTATTCTCGCCTGTTAATGAGGCTACGGTGCGCGTTTTGACCGCTAACGGCTGCGAGGTTGTGATTCCGAAAAGTCAAGGATGCTGTGCTGCTTTACCGGAACATCAAGGACAAGCAGAACAAGCAAAATCATTGGCGAGACAAATGATTGATAGCTTTGAAAATACTGGTGTTGATTTTGTGATTATCAACGCAGCCGGTTGCGGTCACACTTTGAAAGAATACGGTCACATTTTAGCAAATGATGCGGCATATCGGGAAAAAGCCGAAGCATTTGCTGCTAATGTTAAGGACATACAAGAATTTTTGGCAAGTGCCGGAATTACGGCAAAACTCAATCCTTTGACTGAGGGAGATTTGACGATTGTTTATCAAGATGCGTGTCATTTGTTGCACGGACAAAAGATTAGTTTGCAGCCGCGCCAGTTGTTGAAACAAATTCCTGGTGTGAAGTTAAAAGAGCCTCTGGATGCGGCTTTGTGCTGCGGGAGTGCGGGGGTTTATAATATGCTTCAGCCGGAGATTGCTGATGAATTGGGAGTGCAAAAGGTGGAGAATTTGCTGAATACTGGTGCGGAGTTGATTGCTTCTTCTAATCCGGGTTGTTCTTTGCAAATTAAGAAGCATTTGGAGTTGCAGGGTAAGGAAGTTACGTTGATGCACCCGATCGAGCTTTTGGATTGTTCGATTCGCGGGGTTAGGTTGCAGATCGAGTAGTTTGCTGGGGCGGGCGCGGTGTCTGCCCTATTTTTGATGCGATTTTTGTAATAAGATTTTTTACCGCAGAGGGCGCAGAGGGCGCAGAGAGGGGGAAAAAGAGGAATAGGATTAGGTCGTTGGCGAAGCCCTCGCAGAGGATCGCACTTCTAACTCTTCTCAAACTGCTAAAATTAAATTCAACAGTCTTTCACCCCGGACAACAGTTATGGTAACTCAACTCAAGTCCCCTCAAAAAGCTGATGTAATTTATCCTGACAGTGACGGCCAACCGATGTCAGACAATACCAAACAATTTCGCTGGATACTCATCGTTCAACAAAATTTAGCATGGCTGTTTGCTGATGACCCGAATGTATTTATCGCCGGTGATTTGCTGTGGTATCCTGTCGAAGGAGATAACAAGATTCGCGTCGGCCCGGATGTGATGGTAGTGTTCGGCAGACCGAAAGGAGATAGGGGTTCTTACAAACAGTGGGAAGAAGAGAATATCGCGCCGCAAGTAGTATTTGAAATTCTTTCTCCCGGTAACAGGCTGACAGAAATGAATAAAAAACAGGTATTTTACGATCGCCACGGCGTAGATGAATATTACCTGTACGACCCGGAACGCAACGATTTTAGCGGTTGGATACGTTCAGAGGGGCGTTTGGATGTCATTGATTCGATCGACAATTGGGTCAGTCCCCGACTCGGAATTCGCTTTGATTCGTCGGGTGAAGAGTTGCAAATTTATCGCCCTGACGGCGAACTGTTTACAAGTTATGAGGACGTTTCTCGCAGCTTGGAACAAGCCGAACATCGCGCTGAACAAGAACGACTGCGTGCAGAACAAGCCGAACAGCGGGCTGCTGTCCTAGCAGAAAGACTGCGAGCGATGGGCATTGACCCGGAACAATTGTAAACTAGATTGGGGAAAAGGGCTTCGCCAACGCCCTTTTGAGAAAGCAAAAATGCGATCGCCATAATGACTAATGACTAATGACTCTTCCCCTCTTCCAACCTCAAAAAATGCACTTGTCCCGAAGCTTCCGCCGCCACAATCGTCACCCCATCAGGTGCAATAGCGCACGCTTTCAAAGCACTATCTCCCCTGAAACTAGCAACTACTTTTCGACTCAACAAATCCCAAACTTTCAAAGTATTGTCATCCGAAACAGAAATCACTTTATTTTCCACAGTCGCCACAGATGTTACCGCATCTTGATGACCTCCCAAACTAAAAACTTCTTTTTTACTTGACAAATCCCAAACTTTTAGATTCTTTTCCCGCCCGCCAGAAATCGCCAATTTGCCATCCGCCGTCACGGCCACAGCATTCACAAAACTTTCATGACCTTTGAGAGTGAAAAGTAGATTTTTGACGGCTAAATTCCAGACATTTGCCAAAATATTCTTTTCTTTCCCCAAACTCCAAACTTTCAGAGTTTTGTCACCAGAAGCCGAAATTACCCATTTTCCGTCAGGAGTCACTGCGACAGCTTTTATCCCGTCAGCATGACCTGAAAATGTAAAAAGTTCCTGTCCACTTTCTAAACTCCAAACTTTAATAGTTTTGTCTCCCGAACCCGAAATCGCCATCGTTCCGTCGGGAGTCACTGCGACAGAATTTACCCAGTCTGTATGACCCGTAAAAGTAAATATTTCTTTTCCGCTTTCTAGATCCCAAACTTTCACAGTTTTGTCGCCTGAACCGGAAACTAATCGCTTGCCATCCAATGTTACGGCTACAGTTTTTACCCAATCTTGATGTCCCGGAATAGTAAATATTTCCTGTCCGCTTTTGAGGTTCCAAATTTTAATGCTGTTGTCTCCAGAACCGGAAATTGCTTTCGTACCATCCGCCGTCACTGCTACAGCATTTACCCAGTCGTCGTGACCTGCAAATGATAAATTTTCTTGACCTATTTCTAAGTGCCAAACTTTCAGAGTTTTGTCGGAGGAACCAGAGACTATCCGCTTGCCGTCCGGGGTAATTGCTACAGCATTAACTGGGGCGATGTGATTGGTAAAAGTGAAAAGTTCTTGTTTTGTTTCCAGATTCCAAACTTTTAGCGTTTTGTCGCCGGAAGCCGAAATTACCCGTTTTCCGTCCGGACTGATTGCCACAGCTTGAACGAAACTGCCGTGTTTTCCTAATGTAAAAAGTTGCTTTTTTTCTGACAAACTCCAAACTTGAACAGTTCCGTCGTAACTGCCGGAAATTATTTGTTCGCCGTTGGGAGAAACTGCTACAGCTTTTACCCAATCTCCATGACCCGTGAGAGTAAAAAGTTCTTTTCCGGTTTCTAGGTTCCAGACTTTGATGCTGTTGTCTCCAGAACCGGAAATCAACCGTTTGCTATCAGGTGTTACTGCTACGGACTGGACAAAACTGCTGTGACCTTTGAGGTTGAAAATTACTGCCCCTGTTGACAAATTCCAAATCTTGATGCTGCCGTCCCAGGAACCGGAAATTACTCGCTTGCCGTCGGGAGTTACTGCTACTGCTTCTACCGCAAAAGTATCGCCTGCAAATGTCAATATTTCTGTTGCAGTTTCTAAATCCCAAATTTTAATCGTATTGTCCCAAGAACCGGAAATTACTTTTGTTCCGTCGGGGGTTACGGCTACAGCATTGACGTAGGTAAGATGACCTTTGAGGGTGGAAAGTTCTTCTCCTGTTTCTAAGTGCCAAACTTTCAGAGTGTGGTCGGAAGATGCAGAAATTACTCGTTTCCCGTCGGGGGCGATCGCTACAGCTTGTACCCAGTCTGTATGTCCGGTGAGGGTGCGCAGCAGTCTGCCGCCGGGAGGGGTAAAGCTGGGGGTTAAAGGGCGCAGCCAGGGGGTTTTATGCTGGGTCGCTTGTGCTAGCAGTGCTTGAATTTCGGGGATTTCAAAGCGCATCAATCGGGCAATTAGTTGGGCGGCTAGTTGGGTTTTGTCTTTGGCGAGAATGTGGGCGGAAAGCCGTATTGCTTCTTGGATTAATTTTAGTTTGTCGGCTTTTTTGTCGGAGGTTATAATATCGGGACTTGTTGCTAAATCATAATCTTCTATTAGCGCTTGTACTCCCGATGCTGACAGCTTGGCTTCAATAAAATTATAATCTGTTAGTAAGCTGTATAATTTGTCTGAGTCTGAAGTCGCTGCTAGTTGATTTGGCAGGATTCCCAAACAGTGTGTTTGTTCTGCAGGCTGCATTTTATCCAGCCCTTGTGTAAACTCGCTCATAAATTTGTGGATGTCTTTTTTTAAATGTATGCGATCGCTAGCTGCACCCTGCTGGAAATTCGATCTAGAAACTTTTCTCGCTTATTTAGCTCTTGACTTAGCATGACATATTTGAATGCTATTTGCTACGCCTGGTACGGCCCTCGGTTTGCTGATGGTTGATGAATTGTTCGTTTTTTAGTCGGAGTCTACTTTGAGCATTTTTCTATGAGTCCGATCGAGGTAAACCGCAGCTAATATAATTCAACGGGCGCAGCGCCAAATTTACCGTTCGATCGACAAAAGCTGACATATATCGTTGTTTTTCTTAACATAGCCCGCAGATAGCGCCATGATTGCCGATCGACACTGAAGAAGCTAAAAACTTCGATCTGTTACAATCCTATTTGATGTCCGAACCAGGCTTTCGATAGCGAAACACGATTCGGGATGCTCTAATTTTCTGTCGCTTGGGCCGCATCAGAAAGCCAGATGCAGCGCAGGTGCGGTTTTGCACCTGCAATCTGCTATCATTCAAATTTCTCGGAAAGTTTTGCAGGCGCACTCCATTCCTTTAAAATATAGAACAGGACTTGCACTCTTAAATCTGGTTTCTAGCCAAAATCATTGGTTTGACCGCCTTGTGTGCAGTCAGAAACTGGGTTTCTGACTCCAGAGGGCGCAAGTCGCGATCGAAAATAAAGAAGTATTTAAGTTTAGAGACAAATTTCATGGATGTTATCGAGTTTTTCGAGTTAAGTGCAGGCAAATGGTTTTCTCAGCGTACCGTACACAATCTCAATTCTGGCCAATTGCAGGCAGGTAAATCTGACCTCAAAATAGAAATGCTGACAGAAGGCGATGCAGCAGTCGTTAAACTTTGCCAACAGCACTCGATTAACCCGGCCTCTACTAAGCTGCTTGGCGTTCGGATTAGTTGGGATGGTATTCCCGATCGCACCGCAGCTAAACAAATTGGTTCTACAATATTAGCGATCGTCCCGAACCCTGAGAATCCCAGCGAAGGCCAAGTGTTGCAAGACAAAGGAAACAGCCGCTACGTGATGGGTGCCGATGATGTGCTGACATTGATTACAGAATCAGACACTGTTCATGCCGAAGAAAGGCTGTGGTATTTCATGCCCAATCTGCGGTTTAGGACTAGCGTTGTCAAGCAAGCTAACGGTACGGAACAAGCATCTTTTTGTTCGGAAATTAGGATGGGAGTAACTGCGAAAACTCCAGAGTAAAAAACAACTTTAGTCATTAATCAGTCAACCGTTAACAGTTAACAGTCATGTATGAGTTCAACCGGAATTGATATTATTTCTGTTTTCTGGTTTCTCCTTTCTTTCTTCGACCTTCTCGGGCGACGGCTTTTAACTTGGCGTGAAAGTCTGTGTGTTTGATAACTGCGAATGATTTTGTCACAGGTTTGTCTGCTAAGGTGCGATCGACCTCGGCTCGATCGGCTAGGGCGTTAATAGCCACATCTTCATATACTACAACTTCTGTATTTTCTTTAGTGCGATCGTCGGCTGCGGGCAGTTTTTCTGTTTCCAGGGTCTCTGTGTTGGGGACTTCTGCATCGGGCGCGCGATCGATTTCTGGTTCTGACGGCTTAACCACATCTAACTCTGCGACACTGACTTCCGATTTTGGCTTCGATAAAGGTATATCGTTTTGCGGTAGTTTAGGATCTCTTTCAGAGGTTAAATCTTGAGGGAAATTGTTACATACTAAGCGTTCAAATTCCCGATTGAAATGATAGAGAGGTTGACCGATCCGATGCCACATACTCAATAGCTGCTCGACAGAAACAGCCTTGTAGCGCCCTTGATAAAGCGCTTCAACCACTGCTAAACGCAGCCAATAGCCGGGATACTTGGTCAGCCATTCACCCGCTAATTTCTCTGCTTTTTTGCCACCTAGGTCAAAACCGTAGTGAACCAGCAGAGCCGCTGCTTGTGCAGATATTGCTGTCACTTCTGTCATGGGAATTGGGAATTGGGAATTGGGAATTGGGAATTGGGAATTGGGCACTTTTACTGAGCCTTGCCGAAGTATTAGGAATTGGGTATTTATTATTTGTTATTTGTGATTAGAAAAACTACTACCGATGACCGATGACCGATGACCGATTACCAATTCCCAATTAGCAAATTGAATTAATCGGATAAACGCACGCCTCCTTCTACAGTTTTCACGTCCCCGGAAAAAGGTTCGGGAGTTCCGTTCCAGTTGAAGTCGCTAATTCTAAAAGTCAGGCTGCCGACTTGACGCTCAGGATTAAAACGCAAAATAATGGCGTAGCTGCGGCGGCTGTATTCTAAAGTGTAGTTCGTACTGATTGTTTCCCTGCTCTCTAAATTAATAGCACTTTGAAAGCCGACTCGAAACCCTCCGTAGACTTGCTGGACGAGTCCAAAAGACAGAACTTTCAAATCTACTAAGCGATCGAACAAATAAGGCGATATGCCATCCCGCGCTACCTGAGTATAAGTCACGTTAAATCCAGTGTAATCAAGAAAAGGGCGGGAAAAATGACCGAACTGTCCTTGAAGGCCGATGCTGCTGGCGATCGAGTTTTGCCGATCGTCGCTACTGTAATAACTGCTAACTCCCCGGACTCCCAAGGCTAGTTGCAAGAAGGGCACCACAGGCGTCCGCGTGTACTTCAAACCCTGGGTGGGAGTGCGAGGTAGGGGTTGACCCTGCCAGAGGTTGAAACCGCGGCTTAAGGCGACGCTGGCTTGGGCGCGGCCTAAGTCGATGCGGTTGTTTTCGCGGGCTGGTTCGAGCAAGTCTGGTCGATCGGTCTCGGCATTGATAAACTGATACCCTGCTTGGTAGCTGAGATTGATGCCTGTTCCTCCGAGTTGGATGACGGGGGAAGTGAGGACTGCGCCGAGGCTGCTCTGGACGGTTTGAAAGCCCAGAGAACCGTTAAAGAGCCGATCGCGGTAACTGTATTCTGCTGCTAAATTGTGATTGCCGATCGACTGTCGCAGGCGCAAATTGCCCCGAAAGCTGTTTTCGGGCAAATTCGGGAAATTGTCGAAACTCAGAAATATTGCTGAGCCGTCGAGCCTGGTGCGCGGGGCCAAAGTAGCGCCCAACTTGGCTTTCAGCCCGTAGCTGTCGGGAAAAAACGGATTGCCGCCGTGCTTTTCCACAACCCGCTGGAGGTAAACTTGGGGCGTCAGACTCAGCCGCACGGGCCCGTTTTGCAACACCTCAAAAGCGCACTCGGCAAACAAACCGCCCCTGTCGCCTCCGTCGTAGCCAAAGGTCAAACACGGCCCACTCCGCTGCCGACTGTCAAAGACTTGCCGACGGGGATACACGGGTATTTTGACGCGGTTGTCAAATACCAACCGGGGTTTAGTTGTGACCAATTCCTCGGCTGTGGGCGAAATTCTTCTAATCGTGGCTGTCCGGGCCCTGTATTCGAGTTCTGGCGGGGAAAATGGGTCGTTGGTAATCCGAATGTTGGTTGCTACTCTCACGCCGTCGGGGAGGAGTTCGAGGCGTTCTGCTTCAAAGCGGACGCGGTTGACGGCGCCGGTAATTTGGGGGGCTGCTAACTGTCCGCCGCCGCCGATGGTAATTGTGGCTGCACCGGGGGATTTGACTCCCCGCACGGGCTGCTGACTGGTAATTCGATCGCTCAGAGGCTGTTCGAGAATCGTCCCCGCACTGATATCTGTCGGCAGTGTGGGGGTTAGTTCGCTACCTGCTGCGGGTAGGAATATCTCGCCGCTGGCTTGTTCGACTGCGCCGCTATTTAGCCCGAGATTGAAGTCCATCTGCTGTCCGCGCACTACTTGTTGCCCCCGGGTATAGGCGACATTGCCGGATGCTACCACTTGGCGGGTGACTAAGTTGACGATCGCCCGATCGGCATCTATCACAGTTTGCCGGAACCGCACGATGACTCTACCAACGGCTGTGACAATTTGCTGTTTCTCGTCAAATTCTTGGCTGTCGGCCTTAATTTCGATCGTATCGGCGGGGCTAACTGGAAATGGCACCGTCCTCTGGGAAGGTGCTGTGCGGACTCCCGGCGCGGCTGGTTTCGGCTTTGGTTGCGCTGGCGCTGCGGGTGTCCCTGGTGTGGGGGCGGTTCCCGGTGCTGGAATCTCGAACTGTTGCTGTTCGGTGGGAAGTCTTTCTGGCGTTGGTTCTGGAATGATTATTTCAGCAGGTTCGGGAGAGTTGTCTTGTAACTGCTGACCTTTTGCCTGATACCAATTTTCCGGTTGTCGGACAGCATTTCTGTCGGCTTTGGTCGGCGCTTGTGCGGTTTTTTGCTGATTTCGAGCGGCAACGGCATTTTCTATCGAACCCAACTGGTAAGCAGTAAATGAGCTATCTTTTGGAGCTTCCGCAGTTTCGGGTTTTCCGACTGGAACCGGACGCCCAAATCCCACTACTGCGTCGCCACTTTCTACTGCGGTTAGGGGGTCTAGAATTTCTGGAGGCTGACCGGTGACTGCAGTGGTACCGAGGAGTGCGGCGGCTGGTTCCTGCTGGGGTAGCTGAACTATTTCTGGGCTTGGTTCCGGTATTTCTGTGGAGTTGCTGCGGGTTTCTCCACCACCCGCAGCTACAGTCAGGGCGACTTTTTTCGGCTTTGCGATGTAGATGATGGCAGAGGGTTCTGGCGGCGGTACCGGATAGGACATAATTACAAAGTGTGGGTCATTCGATTTTAGATTTTAGATTTTATAGGGTGCAAATTATTGAAAATTTTTGCATCTAAAGGCAACTGTTTAAACCAATTTCAAACGAAATAACACTATTCTTGTTCCCCCCTTTGCAAGGGGGGGTCAAAGAGTGTTGCATGATTTTAGAGAAATGGTATTAAACATTAATTCTGATATCTAAAATTTGCAATGGACTTAGAGCGCCGGAATTGGGCTGCTTTCAAAACTTGCTTCCGCAATAAGATAACCTCGCTGGCGGCGCGAGGTCAAGTTTTGTTTAACTAATTTTTGCTGGTTTGTCGGCTGTTGTAGGGGCTGCGATAGCCCGCCCCTAGTCTGCGGCCGAGATTTCTCGTTTATTCCATGTCTCTGCGGTTGGGGTTCCGGGCTGGGTCATTGGACAAAAACCCAAATATGAACAGGGAAACAAAAAATAAAACAACTACATTAACTACGATTTTGAGGGTTAGCACTGTGGGAGTCTCCAAAGATGGCATAATACTGGGCTGATTTGTTGCTGTTGCCGCAACTTTTTCATCATATGCTAAAGATCAGTCAATTTTCTCTTTGCTTTTGAGGATTTTTGGCAAGTTGATTTTTGCCCAATTCCAGAGTTGCTCGGCGATGTTTTCCAGCCTCAGCATGACTGCATCGAGCCATTCGAGCACTTGTTCTAGGGGGTGCTTAATGTATCCCATCGATTCAGCTTTTGTTTCTAAGTATTCGCTCTCTGGCTGCACGCCGGCAGTCTGATTCTTGGGTTGTACGGCGGAGTATCTGCTGGTTTGTGGGGCGATTGCTGCTGGGGATTGGCTGTTTTGTGCGGTGTTCGGGTTTGTGTATTTTGGCACTTGGGTTTCCTGTGCGGGCCCTGCGGTTGGTTCTGCTGCGAGTGCAGAGCTATTTTTTTGGGTGACAGCTAAATTTGATGCTGCTTGGGGTTGACTTTTTGAATTTTTTGCCAGCAAGCTTTGTTTTAGCTGCCCCAGCAGGCGGTGGACTGCTTCTGGGTAAGGGGATATTGAGATTGCGGTCGATCGACTTTCCGCTAATTTTCCTATTTCTGCAATTTGGGGCTTGACTTTTTGGCTAACTTGTGCTTCCTCGGGTTTGGAACTTCCTGCGATTAATTGCTCAGGTGCTGCTTCCCCGAATAATTCTTGCCAATTCAGCCACGGTCGATCGGCCTCGGGGCTGTTTTCCGTGTTTTCTTGTAATTGGCGCTGTTTCAAATAATACTGGATTGCGACTGATTTCTCCGTATTATCGCTGGCTGCGGTTTCTTTTCCCAAAAGTTGATCGACTGACGACCAAATCATTTGTTCGATGTTTTTAGCGTATTTCTCGAGGATGTCGCGGGCGGAAACATCTAAATTGATTTCTGTTGCAGATGTATCAATTTTTACTTTAAATTGCGGTGTGGGTTCGGCGGTTGTTTTTGCTGATGAGGGTAGGGTAAATTCTTCGAGGTTGACGGCGGCGCGATCGAGCAATGTTACAAAAGACAGAGGCATGGGAGATCGATCGAGCTTGCTGTTAAAATGAGTTTCTAGTTTTGGGATATTTTGCTGCATCGGATTCGATGCAGCAATTGAGGGCTGTGGGATTTTTGCAGGGTCGATCGCCGCGGTCGCTTTTTGAGCTAGGATCGGATTGCGGTCGATCGACTTTTTCACCGCAAAAATTGACTCTCCAAACTGATTTCTTTTGACAGCAACCGGACTCGTCTGGAGCCACGCCATCAATTCCCAAAACCGGCGTACGGGCGGAAGTTGAGATTTTTTAGCAGCAGACTCCAAACCGAGATTAAATTTTAATTCTTTTTGGGCAATTTCCCGCCGCCCCGGGCCGCCGTTGGCAATTTCCCAAGTTAGGCGATTTTCCAGCAGTTCTTGCTGTTGGGGTGTCAGAATATCTAATATCTGATTTTCACTTCCGATTAAGACTAAAGTCCGCGCCGGCATAAAACTGGCGATTCCCTCGACTTTCACTTGCGGTGTTAGTTGAGTGCTAGCAAGGGATTTTTCTAAGACGGAAGTTGTTTGATGCTTTGCGGTTTTTCCGCTAAGATCGATCGCTGGATTTGCTAACAGCGGGAAGCGGGCTAAAGTTGTCGCCTTTTGCGACGAGTTTAGCAAATTTTCGGCGAGGTTTAAGATTTGGGCGATCCTCTGCGAGGGCTTCGCTAACGAACTTTCCTCAGAAATTTCCCCACCCCACCAATTTTGTGGCAAATCGGGATTTTCGTCTCCCCCAAATTCTTGCAGTTCGGGTAAATCTACTGTTTGGCCCGATTCCCGCAACTGTCGCCCCAGCATTCTGGAACTTTGCACCAGCAGGTAAGCTGGATAAAGTAAAATTTGGGTGGCGGTGAGAGTTCCTTGTTTAATTTGTCGCCAAGTTCGATCGCAATTATCGGCGACTTGGCGGGACTGTTTGGATATAAAATTTAATAGTCGGCTTTGGTATGGGCCGTAATAACCGTTGGACATATGTTTAATTATTGAATTCAGATTTTAGCTTCGCGCCGGAATTGCCGAAAATTGCGGTAAAATCAAAACCAGATATTAACCGCAGTTTCAAACCCTCTGAAACCTTTATTTCTTCGCGTTCTTAGCGTCTTCGCGGTTCAATCCGATCTTTGATTCCCACGCAAGTCCTATCTTAGCTAAAAATGAGCGCTTCTGTGTCACCTGCAAGCAATAATATTTCTAAAGTTGTAGACAAGTTGCGCCGCCTCGGTCAATTGGAGGTTCAGCCTGGTTGGAGGTACTGCGATTCTGTCTCTGCGGTAGGTATTTGTAACAAGCCGCTTGCCGAACTTAACGGGAAAGGACATATTGCTTGGCCGCCTGGAAAGCAAGTTGTTTATTTGGGACAGCTATTAGTAATTCCTGACAATTTGCACGGCTATCCTGTGACGGGTTTGCGGTTGCTGCTAAGCTTGACTTGGTGGGCCGAAGATGCTCAGATTTTTGTGAACGGCGAGTTGGTCGGACAAGGCGATTTGTTTGATTGTGCCGATCGAGTTTTGTTGAGTTCGTCGGTCAATCCCGGAGATGAATTTTTAGTTGTTTTGCGCTTGGTAAGTCCCGGTCACGATTGCGGTGCTTTAGTGCGATCGGTTTGTTTGTACGAAGCTGCTGATTCTGCTTGTTTCGATCCGGGTTTTGTGGCTGCGGAATTAGAGATTTTGCAAAATTCGCTGTCTGGAAATCTGGAAAATTTAAATTCCCAATACCTCCCCACTGACATAATAGACGATCGCGCAATTCTTGTCAAGGGGGAAATGCTGAAATCTGGGATTGATTTGGCGCTTAATTCGATTGATTGGTCTGTTGTGTGCGATCGCGAAAAGTTCGATCGCTCGCTGTCTGTTTTGCGGCACAATTTACTGGGATATTTGCGCGCTTTTTCTGCGAATTTAGATGATGGAACCGCTCTTGGCACAGAGAGGGAAAAGGATCGGGTTTCTGATGTGGGAGAAAGTGGGAGTATTACATCTATATATATAGGAGAAAGTTGTTCTCTAAAATCTATATATAAAGGTAAAATCTATTTGGTCGGTCACGCTCATTTAGACTTAGCTTGGCTGTGGCCTGTACCGGAAACTTGGGAAGCGGCAGAGCGAACTTTTGAGTCGGTGTTGAAATTGCGATCGGAGTTTCCCGATTTGATTTTCTGCCACTCAACTCCAGCGCTTTATGCTTGGATAGAAGAACATCGGCCGGACTTATTTGCAGAGATTAAAAAACAGGTGGCCGTCGGAGATTGGGAAGTTGTCGGCGGGATGTGGGTTGAACCGGATTTAAACTTGATTTCCGCTGAATCAATGGTGCGACAAGTTTTTTACGGACAGCGTTACGCACAAGAAAAGTTTGGGGAAGTGATGCCGGTGGCTTGGCTACCGGATACTTTCGGTTTTGGGTGGCAATTGCCTCAGATTTTGCGCGGCGGCGGAGTAGAATATTTTGTGACGCAGAAGCTGCGGTGGAACGATTCAACTCAGTTTCCCCACGGTGTGTTTTGGTGGGAAGGGTTGGACGGTACTAAAATATTTAGCATGATGTCTGGTGCGATCGGCGAAAGTATAGAATCTGTGAAAATGGCAAGTCATGCTTTTGACTGGCAAGTTAAAACTAATTTGCAAGATGCTCTTTGGTTGCCGGGAGTTGGCGACCACGGCGGCGGCCCGACTCGTGATATGTTGGAGGTGGCGAAACGATGGAATATGTCGCCTTTTTTCCCGAGGATGGAGTTTGCGAAAGCAGTTGATTATTTGTCTTTGATTAAAAGTCAGTTTTTGCCGGAAGTTGCGGAAATTGAGTCTCAATCTGATGCGGCGCCGCAGTCAAGTCGCGCCAGTTTGAAAATTCCTCAAGTTGGCGAAACTTTCTCGGATGTCGCATCTGAAAACTTGCTCGAAAAATCCGCAACTTTAGCCGAAACAGCAAGCTCAACTGGAGAGAATCCCGCAAGTTTGGAATCGGGGAAGGTTGGCGAAACTTTGTCGGATGTCGCATCTGAAAACTTGCTCGAAAATTCCGCAACTTTAGCCGAAACAGCAAGTTCAACTGGAGAAAATCCCGCCAGTTTGGAAGCTGGGAAGGTTGGCGAAACTTTGTCGGATGTCGCATCTGAAAACTTGCTCGAAAAATCGCCAACTTTAGCAGCAAGTCGCACAAAGCAGCCGCTAAGTCTGGAAAATTGGGAAGTTCGGAAAATAGCCGAGAATTTGTCAGCGTTAGGCGGTAATTTTTCTGGCCAAATATCGGAATCAGAACCCCAATGCCTTGATTTCCCAACTAATCTCAAAAACGAGAAATCCGAACTCAAAAATTCCCCCACTCCCCCACTTCCCCACTCCCTCACTCTCCCGATTTGGAAAGATGAGCTTTACTTAGAATTCCACCGGGGTTGCTATACGACTCGCGCCGACCAAAAACGCCAAAACCGCCGCTGCGAAGAGTTGCTCTACCAAGCGGAGTTGCTGTCTTCGCTCGCAACGATTTGCACTGGCGCGATTAATCCCAAAGCTGAGTTAGAATCAGCTTGGAAACAAGTTTTGTTTAACCAGTTTCACGATATTCTGCCCGGTTCTGCGATCGCCCAAGTCTACACAGATGCTAATCTAGCCTTTGCCGAGGTCGATCGCGCTTGCCGCCACATCGTGCTACAATCTTTGGATGCCATAGCAGCTCAAATTTCTCTGCCTTCTCCTCCGCAGCCCGACGCTCAACCGATTTTAGTTTTCAATACTCTCAATTGGTCGCGCTCTGAGGTTGTCGCTGTACCGCTTCCAGATTCCCCTGATTCAGCTTGGGAAATTTACGATTTGTCAGGACAGCGGTTGGTATCGCAGCTTGAAACGGGCGATCGACTGCAATCCCAATCTACACTGTTATTTTACGCAAATCATCTACCCGCGATCGGCTATCGAGTGTTTTGGCTGTGCCGCGAATCCGCTCAAACCGTAGATAATGCGTCCGCCAGCCCCGAAACCGATAAAAAGACAGATTTATCAAAACTTACATACGGTATAGCACAAAAAAACACGCCTTGTCAAGAAACGCATTTTGCACCCGAAAGAATGGTGTTGGAAAATGAACTTATTCTGGCAAAAATAGACGCAAAAACTGGCAGTTTATGCAGCCTTTGGGATAAAGTAAATAACAGAGAAGTTCTGAATGCAGCCGGGGGAAATGAACTGCAAGCATTTCAAGATAGCGGTCAATATTGGGATGCTTGGAACATCGATCCGAACTATCAAAAACATCCCTTACCCGCGCCGATACTCAAAGAGATTTATTGGGTAGAGCGGGGAGAAGTGCGGCAGAGTTTGCGCGTAATTCTGCAAATGGGTAAATCGGAGTTTTGTCAAGATTATATAGTAGAAACAGGTTCGCCGCTGCTGAAAATCAAGACAGTTGCAGATTGGCAAGAAACTCACGTTTTAGTCAAAGCAGCCTTCGGGTTAAATGTCGAAGCAGATTTTGCAACTTGCGAAATTCCCGGTGGCGCGATCGCCCGCACGACAAAACCGCAAACAGCCGCCGAAAAAGCTAAATGGGAAGTACCGATTTTGCACTGGGTCGATATCAGCAATCACGGTTTTGGAGTGAGTTTGCTTAACGATTGCAAATATGGTTGCGACATTCAACCAAATCAAATCCGGCTGACATTGCTCCGGGGTTCGACTTGGCCGGACGAACAAGCAGATAAAGGAGTTTCCGAATTTACTTGTGCAGTCTATCCCCACGCTGGAAATTGGCAAGAAGCCGACACAGTTCGGCGCGGGTACGAGTTGAATTTGCCGCTGCTAGTAAAGGTGCTGCCAAAATTAGAGGAAAATTGCCACAAGATTCTGCCAGCAGTTGGCAAGTTGTTGGATTTGTCCGCCGAAAATTTAGTTTTAATGGCGTTTAAACAGTCCGAAGATGATTCTAATGTGTGGATTTTGCGGTGTTACGAATGTCATGGTGAAGAGGCGAATTTGGAATTAAACAGCGATTTGAGTTTGGCGATTAGTCAGCCAGTCGATTTATTAGAACAACCCGTAAATTCACCCCAGAAGTCTGACGATGGGAAAACTTTCAAAATATCACCGTGGCAAATAGCCAGTTTTGCAGTAGACTTATCATAAATAGTTTAGGATGCATCAACTAATTATGTACGGTGCGCAGCGTGTACCTTACCGCTACAAATTGAGAATAATACCCCATCACAAATTTATCCCACCTCTTGAGACTTTGCAAACTTGGTGCGAACAAAGTTTGCCAACCTGCGCCAATTAGCCCTGACAACTTTCTTCTGACCTAAAATATGCAAAATCGCGAACGCTAAAAACGCGTACGCCAGCCAAAAATGCAAACTCCTTCCCACCTCAACCATTGCGGAATTATGCGGAAACGCATCCGGTAAAACAATTCCGAAAAATTTCACGTTGTTACTTTTGAAAGAGTTAGAAAAAAAGAAACCAGCAACTGGAACCAGCCACATAAAAACGTACAAAGTCGCGTGGAGAGCAAGATTTTTGTACCATTCCCGCGTAAACTTGGGCAGGCGTTTCGTATATTTTTTCCACCCTACCCGCAGCAGAGTCAAAATCCGCAAAGTTAGCAAAGCCATTGTTAGCACTCCTACAGATTTGTGAAAATCGTAAAGGGGGCCTCGAATCAAGAATTCTCTCGGCAATTGAGCCATAAACGTACCGCCAATAAACAGCACTAAATAGCAAGCTGACATCACCCAGTGTAAGGACATCAATTGTTTGAACGCAGAATTAAGTCGGGGTTTAGCAACGGGTTTTAGGGTAGTCACTTTTCTTTTACTTCCTTAGCGTTTGCTGCACAAGATTTAGTATAGACTATAGGACTAAAGCCTAAAGCATCGAAGTGCGCGATCGGCTTTACTGAATTTAATGATTGCCAATATTTATTAAACAGTCGAATTAACTGTATTCACGATCGCCGTTCCCAACAAACAACGATCGCGCTTAAGTCGATCGCAGAGCCGGGCAGTTTTCCGGTCGAGTATCCCCAAAACCACCGCACTCATCTGACCCGACAATTGCAACCGCCGCCCGGTTCATCCGCAACCCGGGTAAATATCCCCAACCGAAACCAAAGTAAGTTAGTCCCAACACTAGATATTTGAGTGTTATCATAGATACTTAAAACCATTGGTTGCCGATTTTTTCAATTGTCGGGGGTGTTAAAAGTACAAACCGGGTAATTGCACCTAAACCTGCTGGTACCGTAACTAGCGAGAGATATCGCCGGCCGATGGCCAACCAACAACAAACACAGGGGTTGCTTGGGGAAGCCAAAACCAGCGCGCCGGATAAGTTGTATTTTTGTTACTAATCGTAACTTTTTCCAAGATAGCAACCCCGAAGACGGTTAAGACATTCTTAATCGCTGAAACATGAACTATTATTAATTCTTCCATCTTCCATCTTCCATCTTCCATCTTCCTTCTCCCATAACAGGTTTAATTTAGTTTCACAAAAAACTTAAATTCCAGAAAGTAAAATTAATTACAGTCGAGTTAAGCTAAAAGTGTTTGCTAAAAAAAGTCATTCAAGTAACCCAGAAACCAACAATTCTCACTCGAACGGCACGGGCGGCGAAGTCGCGGGAGCAAAACATTTGTCCAGCCAACAAGTCGAACAAGATTGGTATCGAACTCTCTACGACAATTTTCCGGGCATTTACTTCGTTCTAGATGCTCTGGGAAGAGTTTTTTCGCTCAATAAATTTGGCGAATCTCGTCTTGGCTACAGGTCGCAGGAATTAATTTGTCATTCAATTTTTAATATATTTTACTGCGAAGAACAAGGGAAAATGCAGGCAGAATTTGCCGGATTGGCATATCCCAAAAATGGCAAGCCAAGTCCAAAAGTTGCATCTTGGGAAGGCCGCTTGACTTGTAAAGATGGCAGCATTATCTGTGTAAAAGCAACGGCGCACGGAATGCCTGCGGTAGATTGGAAAATAGAGGAAAATAGCAACGATCGCTCAATTGCCAGTTTCCAACGGCCGGCTGTACTGTTAGTTTGCCAAGAAATTAAGGTTGCTTCACCCGCAGCGACGCCCAACCAGAGAGAAAATTGGCGCAGTCCAACTTTGGCGATCGCAAAATTAGCCAAAAGTCAAGTTAAAAAACGCAACAATATAGAACAATTCATCCGCGAAGTAACAGAAACGGCTGTCAGTATTGTCAAGTGCGATCGAGCCAGCATTTGGCTGTACGGCGAAGACAAAACGCACCTTCACTGCATTGACCTTTACGAATATTATACAAAACTCCATTCCGTACAAATAATCATCACAGCAGCCGACTGTCCGGCCTATTTTCAAGCCTTAAAATCTGAAAGTACGATCGCCGCAGTAGCAGCAGAAACTGACCCGAGAACCCGAGAACTTGCCAGTCTTTATTTTGCCGATCGCACGACTTCCCTGTTAAACGTGCCGATTTTGCTGGCCGGTCAAATGGTGGGAATCGTCAGCGCCGAACGCCGGGGCTCGCACAGCGATTGGACCCAAGAAGAACAGGAATTAACTCAAATATTAGCAGACTTTGTATCGTCAAGTTTATCAGAAGAAGAAAACTTAAAATTAGAATTAATGCGGCGCGAACAGCAGCAAAACTTGCTCAGCCAATACTACGAGCAACTAGAAGAAAGAGTAGAAAGACGCACGGCAGAACTCAAAAAAACCAACCAAAAACTGCAACAAGAAATAATTAAAAGAAAACAAGCAGAAGCAGAAATGCGCCGGCAGCACCAAGAACAGCAAATTATTTTTGATTCCGTACCCGCGATGATTTGGTACAAAGATAGGGAAAGCCGGCTGCTGCGAATCAATAAAGCCGCCGCTGCATCGAGAGGTTTGCCCGCCGATCAATTAGAAGGAAAATCTTTTTATGAAATCTATCCTGACGAAGCAGAGCAATATTATTTAGAAGATTTGGAAGTAATCAATTCCGGCGTTCCCAAACTGGGAAAAGTCGAAATGCTGCCAACTGCATCCGGTCAAAAATGCTGGGTGCGGAAAGATACAATACCTTACCGCGACGAAACAGGTCAAGTCGCTGGCGCGATCGTATTTGCCGTAGATATCACCGATTTAATGCGAGTCGAAAAAGAACTGCGAGAATATCGCGATAGCCTCGCCGAAAAAGTCGAGAAACGCACTGCCATGTACCGGCAGGCAATGGCAGCTTTGTATTCTGCAAATACGCAAATGCAGCAGCTAATTAACAACAGCTATGCCGGCGAACACGGCCACAGCACGGCAGCAGCGCACTTGCTCGAATGCGAAGCTTATTTTGAAGCAGTTGCCGTCGCTGACCGCGACACAATTTTGAGCGTCAGCAGCAATTTTGCCGAGCTATTCGGTTACGAACCTGCAGAAATGACGGGAATGAGCTTGCTGGAACTGCTGTCGCCGAAATCTTATAAGATTGCACCGCAAATGATTTCTGCAGCCAGCAATACAGTCTGCGAAGCGATTTTTTTGAAGCGGGATGGGACTGCTTTTCCCGCCGACGTGCGCAGCAAATTCGCACTTTGCGAAGGCCGTTTAGTGCAAGTGAAAGCAGTCCGAAATCTCACAGAACGCAAATTAGTAGCAGCAGAATTAGACCGATCGCGCTCTTTGCTGCACGCTACCCTGGAAGCAACCGCCGACGGGATTCTCGCCGTTACTACCGCCGGAGAACTGATTAGTTTTAACGAAAAGTTAGTCCAAATGTGGGGGATTTATGACGAAGTTAGAAACTCGATGGATAGAACGGTGCGGCTGGCATTTCTCACCAAGCAAGTTAAAGATCCGAGGGCTTTTGTGCAGAGAGTTAGAGAAATTTACAGCGATGCCGAGACAGAAGGCTGCGATATGCTGGAATTTAAAGACGGCCGCACTTTTGAGCGCTACACGCAGCCGATTCGGGTGGGACAAAATATTATTGGCCGGGTTTGGCGCTTCCGCGACATTACTTCTCGCGAAAAGGTGACGGCAATGTTGGGAGATAGTCAAAGACGCTTTCGGGCAATTTTTGATTCTTCTTTCCAATTTGTGACTCTGCTGAAACCGGACGGTACTCTGCTCGAAGCCAACCAAACTTCTCTGGATTTCGCGGGAATTAAGCTGCGAGATGTGGCAAATAAGCCGTTTTGGGAAGGGCCTTGGTGGGGAATTTCTAGTGAAGTTCGAGAACAGCTACAAGAGGCGATTTCCCGATCGGCAAAAGGTGAATTTGTCCGCTATGAAGTGGAACTTCAAGGTGCAAATCGGACGGCAACTGTTGATTTTTCTCTCAAACCAGTCGCGGACGAAACTGGCAAAATAGTCTTGCTGCTGCCCGAAGGTCGAGATATTACTGAAAGCAAGCAGGTGCAAGTCGCCCTGCGGCAGCAAGTTGAGCGGGAACGCCTGATCGCGCAGATGCAATCGCGCATCCGTTCTTCTTTGGATCTCAAAGATATTCTCAAGACTACTGTAGCGGAAGTGCGGGAGTTTTTGGCAACCGATCGCGTGATTATTTTCCGCTTCCGCCCAGATTGGAACGGAGATGTGGTGGTGGAGTCGGTTGGGGAAGAATGGATGCCGCTGATGGGTATGGAGATCGAAGATTGTTGTTTTGCCAATACTTACATCGGACAGTATTTGAAGGGCAGAATTCGATCGGTGGAGGACATTCACGCTTCTAATTTTGCTGAATGCCACGTCAATTTTTTGGCCGAGTGTCAGGTGAAAGCAAATTTAGTCGTCCCCATCGTGCAGCAGGGAATCGAACACCGCGACGGCAATTCTTCTTGTCAATTGCCGAAGTTGTGGGGTTTGCTGATTGCCCACCACTGTTCGGCACCCCGCCAGTGGCAGCAGTTTGACATGGATTTGCTGAGTCAGTTGGCTACTCAAGTGGCGATCGCGATCGAACAATCTTTACTTTACCAGCAGCTAGCCGCTGCCAACCAGCAGTTGGACGGGTTGGCGAATTTGGACAGCCTGACTCAGCTAGCTAACCGCCGTCGCTTTGACGAGGTGATCAACCGGGAATGGGAACATTCAAGCACTTCGCAACCGCTATCTTTGATCATGTGCGATATTGATTGTTTTAAGCTTTATAACGATAATTACGGCCATCAAGCTGGGGATGCTTGTTTGCAGCAAGTGGCGCGGGCGATCGGCGATGGTTCCGCGAATGCACCCGCAGAACATCTTTATTTGGCTGCTAGGTACGGCGGCGAGGAATTTGGGGTAATTTTGCCAAATACGGACATCGCGGCCGCACAGGCGATTGCTGAGGGTATCCGCCAGCGTGTCAAAGCTCTGGCTATTCCCCATATCAAGTCTGTTGTCACCGATTCCGTGACTCTCAGCATGGGGGTGGCGACGATTTCGGAAAATCAAAATTCGCCGAAAATGCTGATTGAAGCTGCTGATAAGGCGCTTTATCGGGCTAAGTCTGCCGGGCGCGATCGGGTGGCTGTGAGTCAGTAGTTAGTAGTCATGGAGGCATACACTTTATCTGTTGACATTCTTAATCGCTGAAACCATTGCTGTTACTTCTTCTTCCTTCTTCCTTCTTCCTTCTGCAAAAAAAAACGATCGCGCCAACCGGCATAAGGTTAGGGCGATCGCGCTACTATGAATCAGCATTTATTTATCAGACTCGGCGCGGAATTTTTACGCATTTTCGGGGATTTTGTTACAAAACTTTACTGGGCGTTGGGTGAAAATATCCAGAAATTGCTTTTCTCTACCCTATATAGCAACTGCCAAGATGATTAGGACATTTCTGTTCACTGAGCGTAGTCGAAGTGTCCACTTCGACTACGCTCAGTGAACGTATAGTCTTAGCGATAGCTTATCTCTTTTTTTTTGAACCGCAGAGGGCGCAGAGGGCACAGAGGAAGATAAGAGAGAAACAAAGGAGTTTAAAATTAATGAGGGATTGCGATGCCCAATGCCCAATGCCCAATGCCCAATGCCCAATGCCCAATGCCCAATGCCCAATGCCCAATGCCCAATTTCCAATGCCCAATTCCCAATTCCCAGTCTATTTTGCTAACAGTTTTTGAAACACTTCATACATATCCTCCGCCAACTTTTTAGGATTCCACAAAGGTGCGAGATGTTCTGGCTGCTTCGACTTTACTAAATGCTGTTTCACCGCATTTCTGAAACTAGCATCGCGGCCAAACTTAACTCCCCACTGCGTGTATTCTTCCCAACTCCAAGCCGCACCCACATCGAGATTTGCACTTTTGAGAAAGGCGTAACCCATCCGCGACAGATATTGATCGCCGGATCTCGTTACTACTGGCAAATTCGCCCACAAAGCCTCTAAATTGTGAGTCCCACCATTGTAAGGATAGGAATCTAAAAGCACGTCGGCTACATAATAAATAGCCCGATGTTCTTCCTCGGTTCTGGTTTGTCCGATAAACTTAATTCGATCGAAATCTACTCCCTGAATTTCGCATTCTTCGCGGTAAGTGCTGTGAATAACATCGGCATCGCCTTGACCTTTGCGAATCAACAAACTATCTGGTACTTCTTTGAGTATTTTAACTTGAGCTTGCACCATTTCGGGATTAGTTTTTCGACCGGGCGCAACGCACAGATAAGTCATTTGATTCAAGCCGATGCCGAGAGCATTTCTAATCGCTTCTCGATCCACGGGAATGCTTTGCAGTGCGCCAATTGCTACCGAACAAACTGGCAATCTAACTAACTGTTCTAAGTAATTTTTTTCAACACTGGGCGGGTGAGTGTGTTCATCACAAAGAAAGTAGTGTTTGTCTGAAATGTAGGGCGCATCAAATCCCAGCCAAGAAACGCAAATTCCCGCAGGATATTGATACAGCACTTCGACATTTGTCGGTACTGTCATCGAGTCTAAGTCTATTAAAACATCCAAGTCGTCTTGCACTACTTCGGCGAGGATTTCACCACCGTCAGCAAAGCCGTTTGGATATTTTTGGGGCCAGTAAAATTTGCCCGCCATTTCTTCAAACCGCTGCGTAACTTCATCTCGGTTGAGTTTTCCAGTCACGTACAGGTGAACGTGGGGCGTGATCCGGCTTAATTCGCGAATCAAAGCTTCGCTACACCAACCTACTGAGTGGCGGCGGAAGTGTTTGGAAAGGAAGCCAATTTTTAAATGTTTTTGTCCCGGATTATTGGCGGGTTTGATTCTGTTTATCGGGCGGTGCGGAACGGCTTTTTGGTAGTATTCCTTGGCAATTAGTCGGTAAAAACTGGCATTTTTTTCGCGGTTGTCTCGCAGGTGGGAAACTGCAAACATAAAGATTTCGTAGAGCAGTTTTAGTTCTATGACGCTAAATGTTTCAACTTTTTCGTAGCAGAGTTTTTCGATTTCTTCGAGTTTCTGAATTGCCTTTTGGCTGACACCTGATTGCAGGTAGGAAAAAACGTAGGCTGTGGCTGACATGACTGGGGCATTTTCGCCACAGTTTTCGCAGTATTTGTCGGCTACTTTGCGGGCTCCGGCTAGGTTGGTGGAGTGGCTTAGCAAGTCGCAGAGTTGTTGGTGGGCTTCGCTAAATTTGGGGTTGCATTCGATCGCCTTTTCAAAATGGGCGATCGCCTCCAAGGGCTTATCTTGTTTCCGAATATGTCCCATCCGGCAGTAAACCTCTGCCCAATCCGGTTTCAAGACCAAAGCTTGCTGGTAGCTGGCTAAAGCTTCTTCCAGCCGCCCCTGCATCGAAAAACAACTGCCGAGGTTAGCGTGAACTTCCGCCCAATCAGGCTTAATTCTCAGAGTATTTTGGTAATAAGTAATCGCTTCTTCATACTTGTTTTGCTGCAAATAAGAATTGCCTAGATTGAAGTGTAAAACTTCTAATTCCGGCTTTAAAGCTACAGCTTGCAGATAGTTAGCGATGGCAGCATCGAGATCGCCTTGTTGCGATCGCGCGCTGCCGATGTTACCGTATGCTTCGGCCCAATCTGGTTTAATGGCGAGGGCTTTTTCGTAACTTTCGATAGCTTCGTCGCGTTTTCCTTGACCAAAAAGTCGATTTGCTAAGTTAAAGTGGAAGTCTGCACCCACAAGCTGCGGGTTGAGCTCGGATGTTCTCTGAAAACAGGCGATCGCCGCTTCCGTATCGCCGTGTTTGTGATATACTTTCCCTAAATTCCAATGAGCACCCGCTAAATCTGGACTGAGAGCAATGGCTTGCTGGTAATAGGCGATCGCCTCTTCCAAACGTCCCATTTTGAAATACATACTGCCGATATTGGCGCGCACTTCCGCAAAATTTGGCTGCAATTCTAGGGCTTGAGAATAGGATCGAATCGCGGCTTCCATCTTGCCGCCCGCTTGCAAAGCATTGCCTAAAGTTACGTAAGCGTGGATGAAATCGGGTCTGATTTTTAGCGCTTGCTGACAAGCTATAATCGCCTCTTTAATTTTACCTTGAACCAAACAATTTTCTGCCAGTATTTTGTAGGGTTCTACTTCTTGATAATTCGCAACTTGTCGGCTATCTGGAACATTTATCGAGGTAACTTGTTCGGAAACTTCGGCGGGATTGGTAAACGGAGTATTTAAATTTTCAGTAGTTGGGGCTGGCGGCAAATTGATGCTCGAAGGCTGCAAGCCGTAACCTTCATCTTTGCTGACAGATACTGGTTGCTGTGCGCCTGATTCTGGTTCTAATTCGATAAAATTGCGATCGGCAGTTTCCCGCTGTTTCTGTACGGTTAAACTTGATAGTTTCTCCGCAGTGCTGGCATCTCCCGGTTGCAGTTGCAGCACTTTTTGATAGCAAGCAATTGCTGTATCTAACTTCCCTTGCTGCTGCAAGACATCGCCAAGCATCACATTGACAGAACACAAAATCGGATTAATTTCAAGAGCTTTTTGGTAATAATTTGTTGCCTGCGTTAATTGCCCTAACTTGTAATACATACTGCCGAGATTAGCGCTAGCTTCGGCAAATCTCGGCTGAATTTCTAAAGCTTGCAAATAAGCTTTAATTGCCATTTCTAGCTTATCTTGAGCGTGCAGGGCATTGCCCATTGTCAAATAAGCCGGAGCAAAATTCGGTTTGAATTTAAGAGCAAGATTGCAACAGGCGATCGCCCTTTCAAATTCTCCTTGCAAAACATAAACTTCCGCTAATCTTTTGTGAAATTCGACATCTTCCCAATTAAACTCTAAAGCTTTGTTGTAATTGGCGATCGCCTCATCAAGCCGGCCTACATCCTTAAGCCGATTTCCCTTGACAAAATAAGCTTGAGCTGCTTCTAAATCCACCAAAGAATCCGCGATCATTTGTTCTACCACTCTTACAGGTTTTACACTAATACTATTCAACCATTCTACCCACTCTCGGGATCGCACAGACCAAATATACTCTCGATTTACATATTCAACCTGCTGTCTCAGATGATTCTCAGCAGTTGCGTCACCCGCAGTCGCGCCCTCTTTTAGCACTGCGACTGTCGCCTCTAAAAACCGCCTTGTATATCCCTCCCAATCTGATTTATCTGCACAGTTCCAATTAGTTACCGATGCCAAGTTTTCCACCCCTGACATTGGAACTAGACGAGCAAATCCCGCAGTTGTTTCCGGCAAAGCTGCCAATGCACTCGTCACAATCCGGCAACCGCTTGCCATCGCCTCCATCACGGCAATAGATGATGTTTCCGAATAGGTATTCGGGTAAGCTAAAACCGCAACTGAACGCAAGTGTTGGACGAGTTCGGGTTGCGGTAAGGAACCGATGTACTCGACGCCTTCTGTTTCCTCACACTGGCGGTAAAGCTGACCGAAAAATAGCTGATTGTTATTGTCGTTTATTTGGTGTACTTTCATGCTTGAAAATACTTTTAATCGCGTTCCAGGGACAGCTTGACGAATTTCGGGAAAGACTTTTAACAAAATATCTAGCCCGCGAAAGGGAGTGCTGGTGTAAGCGAGAATTGGCTGCCGAGATTTCTGAGATAGGATAGAAATATTATCGGGAAAAATGTTAGCAAAACAAGGTGCGATCGCATTTTTCAAAACACAACTGCGATTCGAGTCAATCCCAAAAAGCCGCTGGAATTGCTCCCGCTGCCAATCACTGACAAAAACAAACCCATCGCAAGCATTGATTTCTCGCTTGTTGAAATCTTGGAGAAATACAAAACCCGGTTCGTTATGAATCCACAAGATTAATTTAGTATGTTCGCCCAAAAGTGGTTTTATTTCCAGCGCTTTGCCGGCCATATTGACTACAACTAAAAAATCGAGCGATCGCAGCAATTCTAAATTAGACTTATCCGCCGCCCTGCGCCTGCAATCAACTCCGCGCGACATCCCCGAATCCGAAGTATTATTGAGTAAAAATACCTCATTTCCCTGTGCAGCCAAGGCCTCAGCTAAGTAACAAATAGCCGACTGAGTGCCGCCCAAAGGTTCGCGGTAAGGAGTGTCGATTTTGTAATCCCAAGTATAGGTATCCAGAAATCCGATTTTCATTGTGGCAATTATCCGCCGATTTGTGAACAGTATTTTTTTATTTAACCGCAGGGGGCGCAGAGGGCGCCCAGAAGAAAGAGAGAAGTTCCCACTTGAAATAATTTGCGAGTTCCCTCTCTTCTCCTTCTTCTTCCTCTCTGCGTTCTCTGCGTTCTCTGCGGTTAAATAAATCCATAATAAATGGTATAATCTTAAAATTATTGAGGAGTATCCAACATGATTGCAGAACAAGACCCCGTAAAATTGATGAAGCAGCAAGTAGGCTTTGCTGCCGCCGATCGCGTAAAATCAGGTATGATTGTCGGACTCGGCACCGGGTCAACTACAGCTTATACCATTCAAGCGTTGGGCGATCGCATAAAATCCGGTGAACTCAAAGATATCAAGGGAGTGCCCACATCTTTTCAATCAGAAGTGTTAGCCAAACAGTACGGAGTACCGCTGACAACACTCGATGAAATTGACAGAATAGATATTGCGATTGACGGCGCTGATGAAGTCGATTCGCACCTAAACTTAATTAAAGGCGGTGGCGCAGCCCACACCCGCGAAAAAGTTGTCGATTACCTCGCAACTCAGTTTATTGTAGTCGTTGACAGTTCCAAAATGGTCGATAAATTGGGTTCGACTTTTCGAGTACCAATCGAAGTGATACCAATGGCGATCGCACCAGTTACACGCGCCATTGAAAAATTGGGCGGCAAACCAGAACTCCGCATGGGTGTGAGAAAAGCAGGCCCGGTAATTACTGACCAAGGTAACATGGTAATCGATGTTAAATTTGATAACATTGATAATCCTGTGGAATTAGAAAAAACTTTGAATAACATTCCGGGCGTGTTAGAAAATGGCTTGTTTGTTAACTGTACCGATCTAGTTTTAGTCGGTGAAATTAAAGACGGAAAACCCGCAGTCCGCGAAATTTCTAAATAGTCATAAGTTACTCACAGGTTGTCAAAAACTCTTTGTGGAACAGGCATCTTGCCTGTTCTAAAAAAATGTATTAAATGTAAATGCACCCAGCAAAAACGACCAAATTCGGATTTATTAACTTATAATAGCTACTAAGAAAGTTAGGAAGTTCTTAATAAATGCAATCATTATTATAGTTACTTCTTCCTTCTTCCTTCTTCCTTCTTCCTTCTTCCTTCTACTTATGATGCAATATCGCAGATTTGGTCGCACAGAATTGTCCATGCCTATCTTTTCCTGCGGTGGCATGAGATATCAATACAAATGGCAAGACGTACCAGCAAATGAAATTCCACCTGACAATCAGCAAAATCTAGAAGCGACGATTCGCTACTCGATTGAATGCGGCATCAATCACATCGAAACTGCTCGCGGTTACGGCACTTCTGAGATGCAGTTGGGGTTGATCTTACCGAAGTTTCCCCGCGAACAGTTGATAATTCAAACTAAAATTACTCCTAAACCTAATCCCCAAGAGTTTCTCGAAGAATTCGAGAAATCCTTAGCCTATTTGCAACTAGATTACGTCGATTTGCTGTCAATACATGGCATTAATACTTGGGAGTTGCTAGAGGATTGTATGCGTCCCAATAGCTATATGGATGTGGCCAAACAGTTGCAAGCATCAGGCAAAGTTCGGTTTATTGGTTTCTCAACTCACGGCCCGACGGATGTGATTGTCAAAACAATTGAAACCAATCAATTTGATTATCTTAACTTGCACTGGTACTACATCAATCAAAGTAATTGGGCAGCAATTGAAGCTGCTAAACGTCACGATATGGGCGTGTTTATTATCAGTCCTTCCGACAAAGGCGGTCAACTTTACAACCCGCCGCAAAAGTTGGTAGATTTGTGCTATCCGCTGAGTCCGATCGCGTTTAACGATTTATTTTGCTTGTCGCACCCGCAAGTACACACTTTGAGTTTGGGTGCCGCCAAACCTGAAGATTTTAACGAGCACATAAAAGCGGTAGAATTGTTAGATAGAGCCGATGAACTTTTGCCACCAATATTAGCAAGGTTGGAAAATGCAGCAATTGATAAATTAGGAGAAGATTGGTTTAAGACTTGGCACGTCGGTTTACCAACTATCGAAAATACTCCCGGAGGTATCAACATTCCAGTGATTTTGTGGCTGTGGAATCTGGCGAATGCTTATGATACGATCGACTATTGTAAGATGCGCTACAATCTTTTAGGCAATGCGGGGCACTGGTTTCCGGGCAAAAAAGCCGATCGCCTCGATGAATTAGACTTGCGCCGCTGTCTCGCCCACAGCCCCCACGCTGCTAAAATTCCCGGTATTCTCCAAGCAGCCGATCGGCTTTTTGGAGGTCAAGCTGTTCAACGTCTCTCCCAAGAATAAGCTAAAAAAACCCAGTTTCGACAGAGAAACCGGGTTAGTTAACCGGAACACGTGAGATCTACTCACAAGCACCTAATTAGCGTATACTTGAGGAGCTCTCACAAGCATCGCCCATCCGTCTCATCCATTCGGGCGATTAAACTTTTTTCCTAAACTCGCCTACATTTTGCTTTAATCTGAGATAAAACAGTTAATAATTCACTTAGGTATCTTTTATGACACTCAAACGCCGAGATTTCTTGTATTTACTAACTGCTAGCGTCGGGGCTATTACCGCAGGTGCTTGTCAAGCGTCAGGGAATAATGCAGCCCAAGCAAGTCCAACTGCTGAAGCAACCAAGATAGCTCAAACACCCGGGCCTTTTACACTGCCACCTCTGCCTTACGAATACAATGCTTTAGAACCGCACATTGATGCGCGAACAATGCAATTTCATCACGACAAACATCACGCCGCCTATGTTAAAAACCTCAACGATGCTATCAGCAAATACCCGGATCTTAAAAACGTGAGTGCCGAAAATATGCTCCGAGATTTGAGCAAAGTGCCAGAAGATATTCGCACAGCCGTACGCAATAACGGCGGCGGACACCTAAATCACACCATGTTTTGGGAAATCATGAGTCCCAAAGGAGGCGGCGAGCCCACAGGTGCTTTAGCAACAGCAATTAAGCAAAGTTTCGGCAGTGTTGACGATTTTAAAACAAAATTCAACGAGGCCGGTACTAAGCGTTTTGGCAGCGGTTGGGTGTGGCTAGTCCGCACAAAAGCGGGTAAACTTGAGATTGCAACTACTGCTAATCAAGACACTCCTTTTATGGATGGCAACTATCCAATTATGGGCAATGATGTTTGGGAACACGCTTATTATCTCAAGTACCAAAACCTGCGCGCCGACTACTTAAAGGCTTGGTGGAATGTTGTTAGTTGGACGGAAGTTAACAAGCGCTACGAAAAGGCTAGCGCTTAGTTCCACAAAGTTTGTTGTTGCGATCGAGCGCAGACAGCCCAACAACAAACTTTGTTTTAAGTAGGTAGGCGCTGTAAAACGCAATTAAGTTCAACGATTGTAAAATATCCTGAGCCTTAAGCGTGGCTGACTTAGCCCTGTTTCCATACTGTTAGATGGTTCAGTTTAATTCCACCTACCTATCTTGAGATTCTGCTGTCAAACTCGGACTGCCCTCAATGTACAGTCCACCATCTACCTTTAACACGCTACCCGTGATGTAGCTAGCTGCATCAGATGCCAGGAAAACTGCTGCTTTGCCTAAGTCTTCCGGGAATCCCATCCGGCCAAGAGGCATTCGGTTGCTGAAGGACTCAAGCAATTCGTCGCTGTACCAGCGTCGCTCGCCCGGAGTATCAGTCCACCCAGGCTCTAAGATGTTGACCCGAATTTTGTGCCACATCAGTTCATTCGCCATAGAAAGAACGAGGTGATGACTCGCTGCTTTGGTGGTGTTGTAGTCAATCGCACCCTGATAGGGAAAATGGGCGTGCGGGGATGAGATATGGATAATCGAGCCGTTTGCCATCCTTTGCACCATACGGCGGGCGACTATTTGACAGACGTGAAACACACCATACACCCCTATTTCTAGTGTCCGCTGTAAATCCTCAAATTTAGTTTCCAGCAAGGTGTTTCGGACGCTAGCGATCGCATTTGTCACTACAATATCGATTTGACCCAGTTCTTGTTCGCACGTATCCACCATCCTTTCCACTTGATCGCGCTGTGAGACATCTGCTTGAATCGCGATAGCGCGACGCCCGACTGAGCGAATCTGGTTGACTACTTCGAGTGCAGATGTTGGAGAATCGCAATAGTTGACACAAATATCTGCACCCGCAGCGGCTAATTCAAGGGCGATGCCAGCACCAATTCCTTTCGAGCTACCTGTGACAAGTGCAATCTTATTGGCAAGCATAGTTAGTATTGAAAAACGGCTATAGCTAGCGAATGGGACGCTCGAATTGTTGTACAACTTTTCGTAAGTAAACGCAGTGTCGCGCGCCCTGACTCGTCGGCGTTGTGAATGCTTCGACTGACTCGACTGTGCCGCCCAAACGCTCGATCGTACTTTGCAACTCCGTCTCCTCCTCCACCGTCCAATTCCCACGGTAAAGTACAGCCAAACCCCCATCTTTCAGCAACGGTAGCGCGCATTTAGCGCACAAAGAAGCCGCTCCAACTGCTCGCAGAAGTGCTAGATCGTAAGCTTGTTTGTGCTGCGGTACTCGGGCAATTTCATCGGATCTGCCCAGCAAAGTCACAGCATTTTCTATCCCCAAAGACGGTAAAACTGTTTCCAGAAAAGTAATTTTTTTGCGCGTAGAATCGAGCAAAGTAACTGATAAATCCGGCAGGGCGATCGCGATCGGCAACCCTGGAAAACCCCCACCAGTCCCAATGTCGATCGCCTTGTGCACCGACTCTGCGGGAAAATCGCTATTTTCCGCCGAATTCTGATTAGCTGGCAGCAATCTCGCAATTCCCCGCAGAGAATCCCACAAATGTTTTTCCCAAAACTCGATCGGCTCAGTAATTCGAGTTAAATTCAAGGAACGATTACCTTCGACAATTAACTCGTAAAGCTGCTGAAATTGTTGCTGCTGTGACTCATCTGGCTGCCAATTTAGCGTTTCTTGCCACAACTCATTCATCTGGGGCAACACAGGCATTGTAATCTGATTCATCTTCTATTCCCACCCTTTCCTGATATACTCTAAACTAATGACTAATGACCAATAACTAAGAATTAACAAAACTCGTTTCCTTAGCCTGTAATTTAGCCCGATCGACCTCCTGCAAATCCCCGCGATCTAAAGTCCAAAATTTATCGGCCACGCCCAACAAATCGCTAGCATCGTGAGTAACAATCAACAAAGTCCAGTGACTTTTCAACTTGCTCAACAAGCTTACCAACTGCCGGCGCATCGACCAATCCAAACCCGCCGTCGGTTCGTCCAACAGCAGCAAATGCGGCTGTCGAATTAACTGCACCGCCAGCGCCACCCTGCGCTGTTGTCCGCCGCTCAAAGCGTGGGGAGAAGCCCGCAGCGGCAAATGTCCGAGCCCTACTTCTGCCATTGCTGAGTTAATTTGTTCTTGTCCCAATTCAGGGTGTCCCAGTCGCAATTCTTCTAAAATTGTGCCTCCGCAAAAATGCCTTTCTGGAAACTGGAAAACTAAACCTCCTAACTGTTGCAAGTGTTCGGGTGTTAATTCCTGTTCGCGCCAGCGGATGTCGCCGCTAGTTTTTTCTGCTAAACCTGCTAATATCTCTAATAGCGTACTTTTGCCTGAACCGCTGCGGCCAACAATTAGCCCCATTTGCTGCGACGGCAGTTCTAAGTTAATGTTTTTCAGAATGGCATTCGGGCAGGCTGTAGGATGATATACTAAGTTTTTTAGATAAAGCATTAATGGCAGTTGGGGAGAAGGAAGAAGGAAGAGGGAAGAAGGAAGAAGGAAGAAGGAAGAAAATATTTGTCTGCCCATCCGTCAACTTCCGGGCAGTTGCTCTTAATAGTTAAGGCTTTTTCTGGCTGGTACCGATCGCACACAATTATTTTACATAAATCTTTACAAAAATCGACCTTTTTTTTTGGGCTTTCCCCCTTGATTTTTAGATTATTTAATGCTACCATTTAATAATGGAAATATGTGAAATTTTTTTATTAATGCTCACACTTCCATTATTAAACTATACAGCAATAGCCGACAAAAATCAAGACCATCCGATCAATTTTTGAGTCGCGGCCGGGAAATCTGAACTTTCAATGTTCACACTTCCCAGTTTACAATCAATTGCTTTTTGAGAATTGACGATGATGAAAACTATTTTAGCGTCCATTGGCAAGCAAATGTTAAGTTATAAAAAGACAGTGCGGGCGATCGCCAGTGCAGGAGCGATCGTCCTGAGTATCTGCATCAACTCCGCAGTAGCGGGCGATCCCTTTCGCACCACCAACCCACAGGCGATCGGGCCCAACACCGAAACCGCTTTCAAAACAATGTTTCAGCAAGGAAACTACAAAGCAGCAAAAGCCCAAGTTCAACAAGCACTATCAGCCGAACCAAACGAGCCGCTCGCCTATGCAATGGCTGCCTCCATATCATACATCGAGCAAGACTTAAACTCGATGAATTCCTACGCCCAAAAAACCCGCGAAGTAGGCGAAAAATTAAGCAAGGCTAACCCCTTGCGTGGCAACATTTACATAGCAGTAGGTCACTTTTTAGAAGGGGCGAACATTATAGCCAAAGAAGGAACAGCCAAAGGTGCGCCCCAAGCACTCAACAAACTGCGAGTAGTATTTCAATACCTAGATGCCGCCGACAAAATAGCACCCAACGACCCCGAGCTCAACCTGCTCAAAGGCTACATGGACTTAATTCTAGCCACAAACCTACCTTTTTCTAACCCCAACGAAGCCATTAAACGACTGGAAGAAAAAGCCTCTCCCCGTTACTTAGCTTATCGTGGTATGGCAGTAGGCTATCGAGATTTAAAAAAATACGATCGCGCTTTAGAATTTGCCAACAAATCCCTAGCAGAAACGCCCAACAATCCAGAAATCTTCTATCTAAAAGCACAAATCTTATTTTCCCAATCCCGGGGGAAAGATAGCAATAAAACCTTACTTGAAGAAGCCAGAAAAAACTACGACGCAGCCTTAGCAAAACCCGACCAACTCCCCCGCAGTTTAGTAGCCGAAATCTTCTTTCAGCAGTGTAGAACCCGCAACCGCCTCGACAGCAAATCTCGCGACTGCGACCCGATGCGCGATAAAATTAGAGATGCAGATGGAGTCTGGGGGCCAGCAGCCTTACCACCACTATAACAGAAGGAAGAAGGAAGAAGGAAGAAGGAAGAAGGAAGAAAATTGATGTTGAAATGCAGTTAATGCAATGTTTTCAGCGATTGAGAATGTCCTAACCGTCTTGGCGGTTGTCAAATAACAACAAAAAACGATGAAAGTAGAGTTTCGCGAATTTAACCCCTTTGACTTGTGGATTTGGCTGAAGTTCAGCAACGTGCCTTCAAACGGTGAGAAACAGTATGTTGAAGAAGTGTTTGACTCTTGGTTTTTTTTAGGAAAACTTGGAGGATTTAATGCGGAAAATTTGCAAGTTCAAGATGAAGGCTTAGACATCAGTGACATGAATTACGATGTTAATCTAGCCGACCAAAGCATGATGGCTTTGATGCACAATATGGGAGAAATGGAGTATGAAGGTTATTGGGCTCGCTGCTGGTTTGACTTGGGGACTAGCGACGCGATCGGCATTGATGTTTTAATTAATGTTTTCCAGCAACTCAGCAAAGAATTTGTAACGGTTGAAGAACTGATTATTGGCGGGGAAAATATAGACTGGCCTGTTGAAAATAGGAGGAACAGGGAGGGTTTTGAGCCTGATAATTAAATGTTGACACGACACGGATGACACGGATACACGGATAATGACTGATGACTGCTGACTAATATAGTTCGCGATCGCACGGGTAGTCATCAACCGGGTTTTTTGGATCATACTTCGTTACAACCCGCATCAACGGCAAAAAACCTGCGGTTGGGCGAAGTCGAAACCCGGTTTCTTTTGTTTTGGTTTTGATGCGTAATGACTGATGACTAATGACTGATGACTGATGGCTATTATTATGCAAGGTAAAATTCGCGTCATTGTTTTAGGATTAATTCGATCCTCTTCGAGGGCTCCACTAACGGGCGATCGCATCTTCGTTTCCGAATGCTGCGATCCGGTAAAACAAGAAATATTCTACCGAGCCCTGGGCGGTGGCGTAGAATTTGGAGAACACAGCACCGACGCTTTGCAAAGAGAGTTTCAAGAAGAAATTCAAGCCGAGTTGACAAATATCAAATATTTGGCTTGTTTGGAAAACTTCTTTGTTTATAATGGCAAAGCCGGACACGAATTAATACAACTATACCAGTGCGATTTTGTCGATTCCAAATTTTATCAATTGGAGAGTCTGGATTTTGCAGACGGAGATGGGGAACATACTGCATTTTGGATGCCAGTCGAGCGCTTTCGATCGGGGGAATTGCGCTTAGTTCCAGACCACTTTATCGATTACTGCGAAGGCTGATGCAGTAAGGTGCGCGCTGCACACCCTACAAAGCAATTACCAAACTAATGACAACTGACTAATTTACCTTACACTAGGCAGCGTCCCCAACACCTCATAGAGCAAAGAGTTAATAAAACCGAGAGTAATCGCCCCCAGCAAAGCACTCCAAATTCCCCAGCGCAAGCGAAATCCTTCGACTAGCCAAGCAGCCAATCCAAAGATAGCAGCGTTGATCACAATCATAAACAAACCAAAAGTTACCAACACAAATGGAAAACCCAAAACTACAAAAATCGGTCGGACTAAAGCATTTAGCAATCCAAAAACCGCCGCCGAAATCATCGCTTTTCCAAAACTGTCAATATCCACCCCCAGCGGTAACTTGGAAATAATAAAAAAGCTCACAGATGTTACCAACCAAGCAATTGCCAGCGAAACGATATCCATTTGCTTATCTCCTTGAAAAAACTAAACATTAAATAGGAACAACAGCACATCCCCCTCTTGTACAACATACTCTTTTCCTTCACTGCGAACTAAGCCTTTTTCCTTAGCCGCTTTCATCGCGCCCGTAGCAACCAAATCTTCATAAGCTACAGTTTCGGCCCGGATGAAACCCCGCTCAAAATCGGAGTGAATCACCCCCGCAGCTTGCGGTGCTAACATTCCCGCGATAATTGTCCAAGCGCGAGTTTCCTTCGGCCCGCTAGTAAAATAAGTCCGCAAACCCAATAATTCGTAAGTAGCTCGAATCAAAGATTTTAAGCCACCTTCTTTCACCCCCAGAGATTCTAGGAAATCGAGCCGTTCTTCCTCTGGTAACTCTACCAATTCTGACTCAACTTGTGCCGAAACTATGACAACCTTAGCATTTTCTGCTTCTGCTATTTGTCGCACTTGTTCGACATAGCTATTTCCAGTTCCTAAATCGTCCTCAGACACGTTAGCCGCATAGATAATCGGCTTGTTTGTCAGTAATTCCAAACCTTTAACTAATTCAGCTTCCTCATCACTGAAACTGTACTGGCGCGCTGGTTTACCGGCATTCAAAACCACGACTAATTTTTCGAGGATGTCTACTTCTGCTTGAGCTTCCTTATTGCTGCGGGCTTGCTTGCGAGTGCGATCGAGCCTGCGTTCAATTTGAGCTAAATCTGCTAAAATCAATTCGAGATTGATAATGTCAATATCTCGAATCGGATCGACGGAACCTGCAACGTGGATGATATCATCATTATCGAAACAGCGGACAACATGGGCGATCGCATCTACAGCCCGAATATGAGACAAAAACTGATTTCCCAATCCTTCCCCCTGACTCGCCCCCTTCACCAAACCCGCAATATCCACAAACTCCATCCGTGTAGGCACTGTTTGCACGGAAGTAGAAATATCACTCAGCACCTTCAAGCGTTCGTCTGGTACTGCCACGATACCCGTATTTGGCTCGATCGTACAAAAAGGAAAATTAGCAGCAGTCGCCTTGGCATTAGCCACCAAAGCATTAAACAAGGTAGATTTGCCAACATTAGGCAGTCCGACAATTCCGGCGGTAAGCATAGCTATTTACAAACATATAACTGTATCAAAATATCATAAGAAATTGCAATATATCTGACTTGTCCCTTCTAACTTATGCAGCCAAGTAAGTAAGTGCAAAAAACAATAATATCTTAGAGGTGTTCTCCGGGGCGGGTAAGACATGGATCTATAGTAGAAGGGAGTTGACTGTTTTACTCACCCGCCCTCTAGTATCTGAATTTACACAGGTTCGGGGATTGTCTGAGGAATTGGCCCGGGCACAGTTTGGGGAATCGGCGAAGGTACTGTTTCCGGCACCGGTTCAGGAATCGGCTGCGGAATTGGCGCAGGTACAGGCTGCGGTATCATCCCTGGAATGAGTTCGGGAACCGGGCCCGGCACTGGTGGCGATGCGGGTATAGTCGGCAGCCCCGGTTCGGTACTCGGAATCTGCGGGCCTGGAAAGGGAGTAGGGTTGGGATTAATCACGATAATTCTATTAATAATTGGATATAATCAAGCTATAAAAAAACTCACGATACGACATCTATCTAACGACTAGATTCTTGGCGGTAGTCATCCTCCTCCAGAAGATCCTTGCTAGCTAACGTGTATTGTGGCACGACATCTAGCCAAAAGTTCACGTTGTATCGCTATTTAGGACAACTTGCGAACTCAGCAAATAGGCTAATTCACGACTCAACTAAAAGCTCGGAACTTTTGGGGATTATTCTCTGAAAACCAATCTTAAAAAATGCAATTCTTCACACCTGGATGGACAGGTTTTAATGGCAACGAAGCTCTAGCAACTGCGTTTACTCGCTTCAAAGATTGTGGTTTGTAGCGCTCTTGTGAGTCGAGCAAAGCATCCGAGCTTAAACTTCAAGACCTGAATGACCAAAAGAAATCTATTGCTTTTGATGACGTTAACGCTGGTGTACTGTAGCAAAGAAAAGCGATCGCCATCATTGATTCTGAATAGATCCTGAAATTGCGGATAAGTAATTTCTTTCATTCGTCCTTCAGCTCCCGCGTTTATCAGCCTGTAGTTAAGGGCGACACCTAGCTAAAAGTTTATGTAGCTTCTCCCCTTTCTGCAATTATGGAGTTCCAATGGTGGCAATTCCTGTGGCGAATGACCAACCGGGAATTGCAGCGCGGATTGCTTATACGGGTGTTGGTGAAGTGGTTGCTTTGAAGGAGTTGAATGTTCCTAAACTGCGATCGGCAATTGTGAAAGTCCTGACTCAAGAGTCGTATCGGAAAAGGGCGATCGAGATGCAAGGTGCGATTATGCGATCGCCCGAGAGTTCAGAAAGCGGCTGACATTATCGAACAAGCTGTATTGACTGGGAAGCCTGTCCTCTAAAAGAGGACTAATGATTTCTTCAGTCCTCTTTCAGAGGACTTTCGCTATGAGACAGGGAATTAATTAAGAGTCGGATTGTGGGACTGACAAACCATATCGGTACAACATTTGATGTTAATTTGACACCAACGAGCATTGTCGTGTTCCAACCCGATATAATAAAAAAAGTCTGTCGGGTGCGATCGCATTTCCTAATTCCCCACCAATCACCTCAAAATCCCAGCATGATGATACCTCTTGATGCGATTATCGGCGCGATTACCAGCATCGCCAATCCTATAATTAAAGATAAGTTTCAGCGCAGCGAAACAGTTATCAAATTACTCAAACAATTTAACCTAGATCCTGAACATCCGCTGCCAGATTTTAGCAGCGTTTACGCCTACACTTTAGTAGAATACGGCATCGGCAAACCCAAACCTATTTTAAAACTGTTTCGGGAAGAAGAGATTAAACAAGCTTTTCGTCAAGCCTTCGATCGCAATTCTCCGGCTATTTTTCTCAAGCAAGGAGAAGATTTTCTCGATGCCTATGCTTTGGGAGATAAAATTAAAGATTTAGGGATTGACATTCGGCGCGAATTTGCTGCTTTTTCAGCAGTTTTTATCGCAGTCACCAAGCGCAGTCGCAATCCCAAAGAAGTTTTGGTGAAACATCAGATTGATTCAGTAAATAAACAGATTGTAGCACTTCATGAAAAGCTCGATCGAATCCCAACCCTCGAAGGAATGCGGGCGGAAATGGCGCGGCTGGCTGTGGAAAATAACCCGGCTTTACCAGCAGGAAATGAAGCGGCGGTAAAATCCCAAGAATTTGCTTTAGCGCAGCAGATGCGCGGTTGGTTTGAAATATTGGGCTACGATTTTGAGCCGTATCAGGTTTGGGAAGATAACTATTTTGAATGGATTATTCGGATTCCGGTGAGGCGGGGTAGATTCGATCACATTTTGATTCGCGGCATGGCGGGAGAAGCGGGAATTCAAGATGTCGGGGCGCTGAGACAGTCGGTAAAAACGCAAAAAACCGATGAAGGTTGGTTGGTGACATCGCGCCGGATTGCCAAAGCAGCCCGCAAGGAAGTTGACAAACCAGAAAA
>JANNOR010000257.1:0-3909 GCA_031399265.1 Cyanobacteria bacterium SOY_34_metabat_3
AGTTGTCCCAAAACCCGCAGCACCCGACCTAAAGCATTAATTCCCCGGACTGTTTCAAGGGAAATCAACCCATTTTTCAAACTTTCTAAATCGACACTCGAAACTTCACAAGTTTTGTTTTCCAGCTTGAAGGAAGCTAACAGAATTTTGCAAGCTCTCGGATAAAGTCCCAGAGTTTCCCAAGCCCGACTGAGATTAATTTGAACTTGCAAAAGTTGATTTTTGCGATCGAGTTGCTCGAATATTTTAGCGCTTAAGTCCAAATTGTCGATCGCCTCTTGAGTCCGCCCCCGTTCCAGTTGCAACTGTCCTTGAATATTCAGAGTTTCAGCCAAAATCCGTTGCTGTTCGGGAGTTTGGGGTTCTTTTCGCACCACCGACAAACTCGAATTCGCAGCTTGTTCTGCTTGTTCCCAAAGTGCCAACTGCCCGTAAGTTGCAGCTAAATTGCTCAATGCCGTAGCGCGATCGAGATTTTCGCCTTTTGCCTCAAAAACCGCCGCCGCTTGCTGCAACAGCGGTACAGCCTCCAAAAAACGCTCGGAAGTGTACAGAGTTCGAGCTTGTCGGACAAGCCAAATTCCATCTGTCGGCTGAACTTGAGCAATTGCGACAGGAATCGCAATTGTTAGCAAACAGGAAATTATCAATAACAAAATTGCTTGACGGAGCGATCGAGTAAATTTCATATACAAAAGATGATATTACAACCGCCAACACACACACTAATTAACCGACATACATCTTCGGCGTTGCTGAATTCAGGTATGATTCACTCACTTAGGCAATCCCTGAAATTTAGTAGGGGCAATTCATGAATTGCCCTCTAAATTTCGGAGACAGATCGTACTCCAAATCAGCAACCCCACATCTTATTCTTCATCTGCGTTCATCCGCGTTAATCCGCCTGCATCTGCGGTTTAAAAAAACCAATTTTAACGCGGCGGACAAACAGAATTCTGCCGAGGATTGCGAGAGTCAGCAGCATTACTAGGATTGTATCCAACAAGCGTCACATCCCCCTGAGAATTCACCACCCAACCTTGCGCCGGAACAACTTCCTCTTCCTTCCCCCCTTGGGGGGAGTTGGGGCGGGTTCTTATTCCTTCTTCCTTCCTGCCTTGGGGGAGGTTGGTGGACGTTCTTATTCCTTCCTCTTCTACCCACGGAAATGGTGTTTCTGAGCTGCTGAGCGCATCGTTAGGACTAGGCGGCACTCCCCCGCGACCTGTAACGGTAAACTCGTTTTGGGCCCCTCGGATACAGGGATTTGCAGCAATTAATGCAGCCGGATTGACCACATTTTGCGGCAGTTCCACCAATCCTTGAGCGGGGTTCACCCCAGAAGAACTAAATGTTACCGCCCCTTGCAAAGCTGGGCCAGCGCTTTGGGAAATAGCAGCGATGTCGCTGGTGGGAAGCAGAGATGTAGGACTTACTTGCAAAGCTGCAAATTGAGCATCTGTGAGGCCTAATCTGGTTCTGACTTGTTCGCGACTAACTGCTGTGAAGCCAAAAACATTCGGGACATTGATATTCACGCGGCCCCCGGCGGCGCTGCGAGCATTAGCAGTAATATCGCTATTTTCACTGGGTAAAGTAGCTAGAATGCTGCTGTTAATATTGATGTTTCCACCTTCAGAAGCACCCGCATCGGTGGTAATTCTGCTACCCCGGCGCAATTGGATGTCTTGCGCTTGCAGGTTGATATTTGCTCCAGTACCAGATACAGTCGTACCGTCAATCCTGGCTTTGTTGTCAAGGTCGATCGAACTTGTGGCAATATTGATGTTACCAGCGCGCCCGGTTCCCGTAGCCTGCACCGTGATTGTAGCTCCATCTCTGACAATTAGTCGATCGCGCGCCGTCAGATTCAAAGAACCCGCATTTGCTGTAGCATTGGGATTAGTACCGAATGTCTTGCCAACCGAAGCATCAATTGTACTGACAAACAAACCGTTATTGCCGCTGCCGCTGACCTGGATGCGATCGGCATTAACAGTAATATTCCCCACATCTCCAGCCCCCAAAGAACTCGTAGAAACAATTCCCCCATCCCGCACAGTTAGGCTTGGCGTATCAATCCGAATATCCCCACCGCGACTAGAGCTTAAAGTTCCAGAAGTCAGCGCGCTAGCATTTTGAATTCCGCTAGTCAAAAGTTGAGAAATACCCGAAATTTCTACTGATTCAGTAGCCCTAACAGTTAAATTTCCAGCAGGCCCGCCATCCTGAGAAAACAAAAAACTGCCTATTAAAACACCAGTTCCTAATGTAAACGCCGAACCTCCAGAAAGAGTCAATCGCTTCGTGTCAACATTAATATTCCCTGCCCTTCCGGTAGAACCAATACTTAGCGTACTAATCCCAGTTGACACAACAGTTCTCGGGCCAGTGTTAGACAATTCTACCGATTCATTAGCTTTAATATTGACATTTCCAGACGGGCCACTGCTGTAGCTTGTGGTACCCAGAAGAGAACCGTCGCGCATAATTAATCTCGCGACATCAATAGTAATACTTCCACCCGCACCGATACTTTCTTTGGCTGTCCCATTGTTAATCCCCGAACCCACCATTTCAAGAGTATTGGCGCGAATGATTAAATCTCCGCCCTTTCCAGCACCAAAAGTGATGCCGCTACCTACTACCCCATTATTGAGGAGTAGGCGGTTGGTGTCGATCGCGATACTCCCCCCAGAACCAGCACCAGCACTAGCATTAAACAGCACAAATAGCGGGTCAAACGGGTCTGTAGTTCCCGATACCAGATACTTAATTACAACTTGTTGATAGCCCTCAACTCCTAGCCCGCTCATTTCTACTGAATCAGTAGCGCGGAAGTTGATATTACCTCCTGCGCCATCTCCCAGAGTCAGAGTAGAAAATTGAGTGCCGTTTTGGACGCGCAAATTTTGCGCACTGATATCAATACCTCTACCATCAACATTTCCCAGAGTCAGCGCATAAATTCGCGCACCACTGATGGTGACATTTCCACCTTTTAACTCTACTCTGCCGCCACCAATACCGCTCGTGTTGATCAGTGTTCCACCGGATATTTGAATATTGCCGAAGTTCCGAATATTGCTATAATTTAAACTTAGATTCCCCGGTTCAGCAACGGTCGGATTTAGTGCAAAATTGACCAAACCGGGACTGGCGGTGCTACCAAGTAAAATTTGTCCACCGCTGGCGGTTAAATTGCCGCCTGGGATTTGAATGTCGCCACCGATCAGTGCTAAAGTTTGACCTGGGTCTACTGCTAAACCAACTCGATCGCCGATCGGGATTGGCACAGGAGAATCTGGAAGATTTACTTTCCCTAAAGCGGTGGAACGGTTGACAATTGCACCGGGATTGTCTCTAAATCTTAAACCAGTGGGAATATTAACTGTTAACAGCGGAGCTGTTTGTGGGTTGGTGCTGCTAAATTCAACGCCGTTATTAAACACAATACTGTCAGCAGTTGAACCGATAAACGAACCGCGCAAATCTAACCGAGCGTTCGGGCCGAAGACAATTCCTTTCGGGTTAATTAAAAATAAATTGGCGTTTCCCTGTACTCCTAATGTTCCTAAAATATTTGAGGATTGGCCACCGGTGACGCGGGTAAAAATGTTAGCAATTCCGCTGGGATTTTCAAAATAAGCTCCTCGCGCTTCATTGATGTTGAATTCGCGGAAACTGTGAAAGAGATTAGAGCCGCGAGTTGCACCGCCACTGATTCTATCTGAGGGCAAGTTGTTGATAGTATCGGTCTCGGTGCGCGAACTTTCAGGGCCCAAAGTGCCATCTGGGATGATTTGGGCGAAGGTTTTCGAGGGAAATAGCAACAGGAAAGCAAACAGTAGGGAGTAATGTAAGCGAGGCATAAAAAAATTATTTTTAGGATAAAGTCGATCTGTG
>JANNOR010000105.1:0-27312 GCA_031399265.1 Cyanobacteria bacterium SOY_34_metabat_3
CATTTATTGGCTATTTTTGTTGGTGACCCCGCCCATACAATAGACCTATTGAAAAAATCATTTAAATAAATTGATCGGACGGGAAAGATGCCCAACCAACAACAAAATAAATCTTGTGGTTTGGGCATCTTGCCCGTCCTAATTATTTTTGCAAGAGGTCTATTAATCAGGTAGGGTGCGTCGCTTGGGAAAATCCCAATTATTTTGCATTCGCTTCTGTGATGCACCCTACAATAATCTTACTGAGCTTTAACGCATTTCAGCATTCGCAAAGTAGCCGCCGCCGCGTAATTCCGCTTTGCAGAGTCATCGGGAGCAAACCGATTGCCGATTTCGTTAAGCGACGAAGCAACGGAACAATAGGTAGACATTTGAGTGATAATAGCAGCAGCCCAATGATTTTGAGTATCTGAAAAAGTTTTAGAAGGCTCTTTAGGAACTAAGTTCGGCTGCATTCCCCGCGCCGACAAACCAAATTCTGATGCTCGACGAAGCACGGCCATCAATTCAGCACGAGTGACTGGCTGCGTAGGTTTAAAAGTTCCATCTTGATAACCGCTAACTATCTTGTTATCCCGGGCAAATTGAACTTTTCCCGCACTCCAGCGCGAGCTATCAACGTCGCTGTAGGGACGGATAGAAACACTGCTAGGAAATGTGATGTTAGCACCTTGTATTCCTTTCAAAGATTCTAATACTAAAGATACTAATTGTTCTCTGGTAACTGCAAGTTGGGGTCGAAAGGTATTATCTTGAGCAAATCCGGCTACAAATCCCAGCCCCACAGCTTCTTTAATTTCGGAAGCGTAGATATCGGTTGCAATATCTCTGAATGTTGTATTGCCTCCGGTATTGCCTCCGGTGTTTCCGCCCGTATTCCCTCCGGTATTCCCTCCGGTATTGGCAGTTTCTCCTGGTGCGGATTCCTTGCTAGTGAAGTAAAAGTGGCCTAATACTTTGCCCTGATAAACTCTTTTTGTCAAGCGCCAAGCAGGATCGAGAGTAATTTTCATAAAGCCGTTAGTATCACCGTTTGTGCGGCCGATAATTATCGGTTGAACGTTAGGATCGGCGGAAGTTCCAATTAGTAAAACATTGCCGTCAACGGCTTGCAACATCAGGCTGTATTTTAATGCTAAATCGGTGCCGGCCATGCGAATAGAAAAGCCGTTGCTGTCAGTAGCGCGGCCGCAAATGCCGGTGAAGTCAAAAGTAGCTAATAACGGATTGACTGCGACGGGACTGGAGCCGCTTTCGCTCCAGCATTGCCGCCTGTCTGTCACCTGTTCTACTATGAGTAATTGGTAGCCGGTCAAACCGCCCGGTTGTGCGATCGCAATTACTCGGTCTTGGTTAATTTCGGTTTCCTCAAAAGTAAATGCTTTAGCCGGCCCGATCGCCCCGAGTGCCAAAACTACTGAACCAGCTAGTGCGGCTGCTGTTCGTACCAGTGAATGTTTCATAATTTTTCCCTCTTTACCCCTTGTTTTGATGAGACCTATCTAGAATAAAGAAAGGTCGCGCTCTTGTGACAACAAGATTGAATTTTACCATCTCTTGTTCCAGTGATATCGTTGGCGATCGCACCGCAATTAATATTACCCGCAGTCAGAACAGCTCGGTGCTGCGTCCCTGCGGTCGATCGCCCTTTTTGCAGCCCGTGCTGCGATTATTGTGGGGTGCAAGAAACTGCATTGCCGCGAAAGAGAGTTGCTGGCGCCAAAATATCGCACTATTGATAAAAAAATGGTGCGTTACACTCTTGTTAACGCACCCTAAAACAAACATTCAAAAAGTGCCTTTCCGTCTAGCGAAACATACTGCTCACAGAACTATCTTCGTGAATCCGCCAAATAGTTTCGCCCAGTAAGTTTGCTACCGAAAGCACCGTCAACTGCGGGAAACGGTTTTCTTCTGATACAGGAATTGTATTTGTCACAATTACCTCTTCCAGCACTCCGCTAGACAAACGCTCGATCGCCGGAGGTGAAAAAACAGCATGAGTCGCACAAGCATAAACCTGCCTCGCACCTTCGCGGCGCAACAATCTCGCGCCTTCACAAATCGTGCCCGCAGTATCGATCATATCGTCCACCAACACCGCTGTTTTGCCTCTAACATCCCCGATCAGGTTCATCACTTCGGCGACGTTGTGAGCTTGACGGCGCTTGTCAATAATTGCCAGTGGCGCGTCATTCAGCTTTTTGGCAAAAGCTCTCGCACGGGCGACTCCCCCAACATCCGGCGAAACCACAACAATATCCGTCAACTGCTTGCTCTTGAGATAATCTAGGAGTATCGGCGACCCGTAAACGTGATCGAAAGGAATGTCAAAATAACCTTGAATTTGAGCGGAGTGCAAATCCATCGCCAAAACGCGACCGGCCCCAGCTTCAGTAATCAAATTAGCGACTAATTTTGCTGTTATCGACTCTCTGCCGGCCGTTTTGCGGTCTGCCCTAGCATATCCGTAATAGGGAATGACGGCAGTAATTTGTCTGGCCGAAGCGCGGCGGCAAGCATCGATCATAATTAACAATTCCATGAGGCGATCGTTCACCGGACAGCAAGTTGGCTGAATCAAGTAAACATCGCAACCCCGAATCGATTCTTGAATTTGAACGTAGAGTTCCCCATCAGCGAACCGCTTGCGAACCATCGGCCCCAAATCTATCCCCAGATAGCGAGCCACCTCTTGGGCGAGGGGAACATTAGCAGAACCGGAGAACAGTCGCAGACGGTCATGAGCAGAAACCGGCGGCTCGGGAAGCGGAAGCGGTAAAGTAGCAGAACGGATCACAGCAGGCCTCTTGCAAGACGTTTATTCAACCGCCATATTAGCATCTGAAATTAGAATTATTCAGCCAATATTCTGATATGTTTAACTTTCGGGGCGGTTGCAAGTATTAAGTTAGGCGAGCTAAATAGGAGTTGCAGAAGCAGGTCAATCGATTTGAGATTTGAGAAAGCGACCCCGCCGATCGCTCCGGGGGCTGGCGATCGGGATTAGGAGCTTTTTTCGGGCTTCGCGGATGAGTCCGGGAGCCAGACACCAAATTGCTCGATCGTCAATTCAGCGGGCCGGAGTCTGGAAGTGCAGCCGCCCCAAATTCGGTCGAAAGCCGAAGCCATCCGGGTTGAAGGCGATAAAAATGCCACCGACAGGCAATAAACTTGAAGAATACTGTAAAAAAAGTTAAGAATCGGAAGCATACTTCAGATTTTTGATGTCGGGCAAAGCAAGGTAGAAATCGATGAGCTTAAGAGAACGGATTGACGCAGAAATCAAAACAGCCATGAAGTCCAAGGACAAAGTTCGCTTGGAAACAGTTCGCGGCATCAAGAAATTTATTCTCGAAAAAGAAGTCAGCCTCCGTCCCTCCGGGCAAGACACGCTGACAGAAGCTCAAGAGTTGGAAATTTTGATGCAAATAGCCAAACAGCGCCGGGATTCGATCGACCAATACCGCAAAGGCGGCCGCGAAGATTTAGTGGCACAAGAGGAAGCCGAGTTAGTAATTCTTGAAGAGTATTTGCCGCCGCAGATGTCAGACGAAGAGGTGAGTAAAGTTGTTGACGAAGTAATTGCTTCGGTTGGCGCTACTTCTGCCAAAGAGATGGGCAAGGTGATGGGCAAGGCAATGCAGCAGCTTAAAGGCAAAGCAGACGGTAACAAAATTCAAGACATGGTGAAAGCAAAGCTTAGTCCTTAGTCATCGGTCATCGGTCATCGGTCATCGGTCATTCGTCAGAAGGAAGAATGTAGGGGCAAACCCCCCGCGGTTGCCCCTCCTTAAATTTATAAAAAAAACTGGTTTCTGAGAACTTGCGTAAAAAAACATAAAATGCTAACTTTGGTCGGGATTGGGAACTACAGACAGTGAAGTACGATCTTGAGCATTAAAGATTTAGATTCTAAGTCTGCCAGCGATCGCTTATTATTTAACAGTTTCTACTTAAACTTATGCAGCCACCTATTGCTATTGGAACTCTCCTGCAAAACCGCTACCGCTTGGTGAATATTTTAGGTCAAGGGGGATTTGGCCGCACTTATTTAGTAGAAGATTTGGGGCGGTTTCAAGAACGCTGCGCCTTAAAAGAATTGATTCCGGTGCAAAGCGGGCCTTACGTTTTGGAAAAATCGAAGGAATTGTTTGAAAGAGAGGCGGCAATTCTTTACAAAATTGCACATCCGCAAATCCCCCAGTTTCGGGCAATATTTGAAGAGAACCAGCGTTTGTTTTTAGTGCAGGATTACGTGGAAGGGATGACTTACCGCGAACTGTTGCTCGATCGAACTTCCACAGGCAGCACCTTCAGTGAAGCCGAAGTTTTAGTATTTATCCGGCAAATGCTGCCGGTACTGGCTCACATCCACGCCCGCGGCATCATCCACCGCGATATCTCGCCGGACAACATAATTCGGCGCGAAAACGACAATTTGCCCGTACTGATTGACTTTGGAGTAGTAAAAGAACTCGCTACCAAAGTCCAGTCTCCCGAAGGCACAGCCCACGCGACAACAGTCGGTAAAATCGGCTACGCGCCGGTGGAACAGTTGCAAAGCGGGCGCGCAACGGCCAGCAGCGACCTCTACGCTTTAGCCGTAACCGCGATCGTCCTGCTGGCGGGAAAAGAACCCCAAGAATTGCTCGATCGAACAACGCTTCAGTGGAATTGGCAGCAGCAAGTGCAGGTGAGCCCGGGTTTGACTGCGGTGCTGAACCGGATGTTAAATCGCTCTCCGGGCGATCGCTATCAATCCGTCAGCGAAGTCGCCCAAGCACTCGACGGCCAAACAAATCCTCACCCTAATGCGCCAACTGTACCGCCCTCGGCACCAGCGGTTCAACCCGACCCTTCGCTAATCGCAACGGTGGCCGTCGGCCGCGGCCCAGAGCGAGCCGCCCAGAGCTCGCACCCGCAAAACCAGCCAGACCCGCTAATCGAACCCGCTGGCAGCTCTATTTGGGACAATCCCGCCGCGGCGATCGGGCTGCTGACCGGCTTAGTAATCTTGACAGGCTTCGGTTCCTGGGCTTTAGTCGGCTCATTTCTCAACAACAACCCGCGTCCCAAACCCACTCCCGCACCGCCCGAACTCACAACTCCAGCGCCGGCACTAACTCCGGTACCAAACCCGCAACCTTTGCCAATCCCAAGCCCAAGCCCAGAACCGACACCAGCGCCCACTCCCACACCTTTACCAGAACCAAGCCCAGAACCTTTACCAGAACCAACCCCAGCACCAACTCCAGCGCCAACCCCGGAACCAACTCCCGCGCCAACTCCGGCACCGACACCGAAACCAACTCCGGCACCGACTCCCGCGCCGACTCCCGTACCAACTCCCGCGCCGTCGCCGGAACCAGCGCCAACTCCCGCGCCGGAACCTGCACCAACTCCCGCGCCGTCGCCGGAACCCGCACCAACTCCCGCGCCGTCGCCCTAAACTTCTGGCAAAATTCCCCTAGACTAAAGTTGAGGCTAATTACTAATTACTTACGAGCTATTTGCCAATGAACTCGCTGCTAATTGCTGGAACTGATACTGACGCGGGCAAAACTGTTTTGACCAGTGCTCTGGCTGCTTATTGGCAAATGTATTTTCCCGATCGCCCTTTGGGAATTATGAAGCTGTTGCAAACAGGAACGGGCGATCGAGAACTCTACACCCGTTTGTTTGCCCTCGACCAATCCCCCGAAGAACTCAATCCGCTGCACTTTAGCGCGCCTCTAGCACCGCCGGTTGCCGCCGAACGGGAGGGGAGGCCGATCGAACTCGAAAAGGTCTGGACAGCGTGGCAAAGCCTCTCTGAACGCAAGGATTTTGTGTTAGTAGAAGCTTTGGGAGGACTGGGTTCCCCCGTAACCCGGGAACTGACGGTGGCCGATATTGCCAGAGATTGGCGGCTGAGAGGGGTTTTGGTGGTACCTGTGAGGTTGGGGGCGATCGGGCAAGCTGTAGCGAATGTGGCTCTGGCCAGACACACTGGTTTTAAGCTCAGAGGTATTGTCCTCAACTGCGTTAAAGCCTATTCCGAACCAGAAATTGCCGAGTTCGCACCGGTTGATTTAATTGAGTCGCTAACCCAAATGCCTGTGTTAGGTATTCTGCCGCATTTAGACGACCCAAATGACTTAAGTAAATTAGCTAAAGCTGCTTCAGAATTAGATTTAGAGCGGTTACTTCCGGGGACTAACTTAATTCCTCAGACTGTTAAATAACCCTATTCTCAATACCTCTCTGTTCTAATCTTTTCTTTCTCTGCGTACTCTGCGGCCTCTGCGGTTGAAAAAATAAGATTTTATTTTAACCGCAGAGAGCGCAGAGAGCGCAGAGAAGAAGAAGAGAGTTTTACAAATTATTCAGAATTCTCAATACCTCTCTGTTCTAATCTTTTCTTTCTCTGCGTACTCTGCGGCCTCTGCGGTTGAAAAAATAAGATTTTATTTTAACCGCAGAGAGCGCAGAGAGCGCAGAGAAGAAAAAGAGAGAGTTTTACAGATAGTTGAGAATTTTCAACACCTCTCTTGCTCAATCTTCTCTTTCTCTGTGTACTCTGTGGCCTCTGTGGTTAAAAAATAAGATTTTATTTTAACCGCAGAGAGCGCAGAGAGCGCAGAGAAGGAAAAGAGAGAGTTTCACAAATTGTTATAAGGAGAATGAAAAATGGTTTCTACTTTGCCGAATTTAACTTCTGTAGATTTATCTCAATTGCGACTAGAAATTAGAAATTTGCAGCCTCAGTTAGTCGAATGGCGCCGCCGCTTGCACCAAAAGCCGGAGTTGAGTTTTAAGGAACATTTAACGGCGGGGTTTGTCTCGCAAAAGTTGCAAGAATGGGGAATCGAACATCAAACTAATATTGCTAAAACTGGGATTGTCGCAATTATAGACAGCGGCAAACCGGGGCCGGTTTTGGCAATTCGGGCTGATATGGATGCTTTGCCGATTCAAGAGGAAAATGAGGTGGATTACCGATCGCAACATCCAGGAATTATGCACGCTTGCGGCCACGACGGTCATACTGCGATCGCCCTCGGTACAGCTTGTTATCTGGCAAAGCACAAACACAGCTTTTCGGGTAAAGTAAAAATGATCTTTCAGCCGGCTGAAGAAGGCCCGGGCGGCGCAAAACCGATGATTGAAGCGGGAGTTTTGCAGAATCCCGATGTTGATGCGATCGTCGGCTTGCATTTGTGGAACAATCTACCTTTAGGCACTGTAGGCGTTCGCAGCGGTGCGCTGATGGCGGCTGTAGAAACTTTTGACTGCACGATTTTGGGCAAAGGCGGACACGGTGCAATGCCGCATCAGACTGTAGATGCGATCGTCGTTGCAGCTCAAATTGTCAGCACTTTGCAGTCAATTGTAGCGCGGAACATTGACCCGATCGACTCCGCAGTAGTTACCGTCGGTAAATTCCACGCCGGCAAAACCCACAACGTCATCGCCGATACCGCTCAAATTGGCGGCACGGTGCGCTATTTCAAGCCAGCATATCAAGGTTATTTTAAGGAGCGAATCGAGCAAGTAATTGCCGGAATTTGTCAGAGTTACGGCGCTAACTACAAATTCGATTATTGTTCCTATTACCCGCCGACAATCAACGATGCCAAGATGGCTGAATTTGTGCGAAGTGTTGCGGAATCAGTTGTCGAAACTCCTGCGGGAATCGTGCCAGAATGTCAAACAATGGGCGGCGAGGATATGTCGTTCTTTTTGCAAGAAGTTCCCGGTTGCTATTTCTTTTTGGGTTCGGCAAATCCCGAGAAAAACTTGGCTTACCCGCACCATCACCCGCGCTTTGATTTTGATGAAACAGCTTTGGGAATGGGTGTAGAAATGTTTGTGCGTTGTGTGGAAAAGTTTTGTGGGAATCAATGAAAGATTGTGTCATCCGGTGGGGGCGGGTTTATGAGATTATTGATTTTAGGCAATGATAGTTTGTAAAACCCGCCCCTACAGCAATCATATCTATTGCACCAGCAGTCAAAAACCTGTAGGGGCGGGTTCACCCAAACATTTAAAGAATACAGACAGCTTAAATAAACCCGCCCCCACTCCGCGCGAGAGTCTTTTTACCGAGTTTGAAATATATTTTGCACCATCTTCTTATCTACCGTCGCCGCCGCTTTATCCAATTCTGCAATCTCCCCAGAGTCTAATTTCCATCCCAAAGCACCAATATTCTCTGCCGCTTGGGCTGCTGATTTAGCCCCCGGAATTGGCATAGTTTCTTTGCAGATGCACCAGTTGATTGCTACCTGGGAAACAGTCTTATTTCTGGATAGTGCTATTTCTCGCAAACAGTCCAAGAGCGATCGCATTCCGGGCAATATCTGCTTGCACGCCAAACCTCGGATACCTTTAGGAAAGGGGCCGTTTTCGGAATATTTTCCAGTCAGCAATCCCAATGCTAAAGGACTGTAAGCAATCAATTTTATCCCCAACTCATCGCACACTTCTTTTAATCCCAGTTCCGTAACTGGATAGGTAGAAAGTAGCGAATATTGCACTTGTAAAGTAACAATTGGGATTTGGCGATCGCAAAACTTGTCATACACCCATTTCAGCCGTTTCGGGCCGTAATTAGACAAGCCTACACCCTTTACCAATCCTTGCTCGTAAAGGTCGCCTAGACCATCTAAAAGAGCGCTTTCTTGCCAAGGAGCGTAGTTAGCAGTAGACCAGTGCATTTGCACTAAATCGACATTTTTGCCGAGACGTTCCGCCGATGCTTTTCCTGCTGAAATTATTGATTTCCTGGTCAATCTCCAAGGATAAGCAGCCAGCTTTGTCGCAATACAAATACTGTGTTTATTTGCACCTTCATATTGTTTGAAAAACTGGCCTAAAAGTTGCTCGCTGCGTCCGTTTAATTTCCCAGTTCCATAGGAATCGCCTGTATCGAATAAAGTCACAGCATTACTAACACAAAGATTGAATGCAGCTTGCAATTCCTCGTCCATGCTTTCATCGTAGCCCCAAAGCAATCGGTTGCCCCAGGCCCAAGTGCCGCAGCCCATTGTTGGTAGTAGAAGTTTTTGGTGATTTGACATTTTTATCGATCGGGTGCGCAGTGGACGTCCTATTTTTTACTTCTTGGATGTAGCTGGTGTGGGCGAAGGTTTTCTGTTATTTCCCGGTTGATTTGGCTTAGCTTTTGGGTCTGGTTTCGGTGGCGGCGGCGGAGGGAAAGTCGCCGCGCGTCTAGGTATCTGTAGCGCTGTTCGGAATGCAGAAGACGGGAAGAAAGCACTAAATTGAGAAACGCGATCGGCAATTGGTTCGGGTGCATCTTCCCACAGGCTTTCGTAATAGAAGAAAGCAGCACCTAAGCCGTATTCTTGGACTGCTCGTACCTGAGATTTAATTTGCTGTATCGCAACTGGGCGATTTCTTAAACCTGTCATAATCCCTACTCCAGTCGGGATTTTCTGCTGTGCTTCTCGCATTTCTGGACGGCTAATCTTGTCCACAAATGATTCTAGATTGGGACGGTATACTTGCACAATTAGTTCGTCGGCAATATCCAAACGTACCCAAGCTAGCCAATCTTGCAGGTGATGTTTGTAAGCAAATTCGTAGTAATTAGGAGAAATCGAGAAAATCGCATTTGGTTTAACTGCTTTGACGGCTTGATTAAGTTTCGACATAAAAGCCGTAATTTTATCAGCTCGCCACTTCACCCATGCTGCATCTTGAAAGTCGGTTGGTGGCGCTTTTTTGGTTTCTTTGGTATACAAAGCCACTGTGTAGTTATCATAGCCAAATTCGGATGGCAAACTCATGTGATCGTCAAATTGAATGCCGTCGGCGTTGTATTGAGTGGTGATTTCTAGTACGAGTTCGGTTATAAACTTCTGCACTTCTGGATGAAAGGGATTGAGCCAAACTACTTCGCCGCCGGCGCCGTTTGATGTTTGGCTACCATCCTGTTTTTGGGTCAGCCATTCGGGATTGTTTAATGCTAATTCTGAGGTGGGAGGTGTCATAAAGCCAAACTCAAACCAAGGAATTACTAGCAGCCCTTGGCGGTGAGCTTGAGCAATTAAATCTGCAATCATATCCTGTCCATCTAACCCTCTATAAACAAAGGGTTGAATATCTCTTTGTTGCGCGACTGGGCTGGGATACATTGCATAGCCGGAATTCCAGACTACGGGATAAATTGTGTTAAAATTTAACCGCTTTAACTGACTGATGGCATCTCCTAGTTTGCGTCTATCTCGGAGGATGTCTTTATCGTTTGTAGTCATCCAAACTCCGCGAATTTCTTGGCGCGCTTCTTGGGCGCGGGCGGGAATCAATAAGTTGTTCGCCAGCAATACTATAATGAATGAGATGGCAAACAAAAGCGGGAAAAGATTTTTAATTGAGCGCTGCCAACTGCGAGGAATGATGCGTAATGTCATAGTTTTGAATCGTGAGTTAGCTATCCAAACACACCCGGCATAATAAGAGTGATAACATCTATAGGACTTACGCATAAATACTGAAGAAACCGGGTTTTTTATTAAATCTGCGGGCTGCAACCTTTGTATTTTTCTGAAAAATCCCGGTTTCTCGGCCCAGATTCGTTCTACAGTCTACAGCCATTTGTGCTGGGAAAGCGAATTGGTTGATTGAAATTGCCCGATATGTTGCGATCGCACTTTAGCTTATAATATTTGATACACAAAATATCCATGCCACAAGATTTAGTTTTAATTGGCGGCGGTCACAGTCATGCTATCGTATTAAAAATGTTTGGTATCAAACCACTGCCCGGTGTGCGTTTGACTCTGATTACCGATGTGCTGTACGCACCATATTCGGGGATGCTGCCGGGGCACGTTGCCGGGTTTTACGATTACGATGAATGTCACATCGATTTGCGATCGCTCGCGGAATTTGCCCAGTGTCAAATATTGGTCGATCGGGCGATCGCGATCGACTTTAGCAAAAATCGCGTCATTTGTCAAAATCGCCCGCCCGTTAATTTTGATTTGCTTTCTGTGGATATCGGGAGCACTCCCGCGACTTTATCCGTACCCGGTGCCGCAGAATATGCCATTGCAGCTAAACCCGTACCAGAGTTTTTAGCTAGCTGGAATCAGTTAATTGCCGAAAGGCAAAACCATCCCGAAAAACCGCTCAGGATTGCCATTGTCGGCGGCGGTGCCGGCGGTGTAGAGTTGGCATTAAATATGCAGTCTAGATTGGGGAAAGGCAACCCCCCCTTACCTCCCCGAAGGGGGGAAAGAAAAGAGAAGAAGGAAGAAAAATCCGACAAATTAGCATCAGAAATTCATTTGTTTCACAGCGGTGCTGAATTAATGCCGGGACATAACAAACGGGTGCGCCGCCGCCTGAAACAAATTCTGATTAGTCGCGGCATTCAACTGCATTTAATGGAAAAAGTCAGTGCTATAGAAAAGCAAGAAATGAGGGAAATAACATCCGATGCCCGATGCCCGATGCCCAATTACCAAATATCCTGTGAATCTGGTTTGAAATTAGAGTGCGATCGCATTTTTTGGGTGACACAAGCATCCGCAGCCCACTGGATAGAAGAATCCGGTTTAGCCACAGACTCAAATGGCTTTATGCAAGTCAACGATTGCCTGCAATCAGTCTCTCACCCCAACGTATTTGGGGCTGGAGACATCGCCGCGATGGTTAATTATCCCCGCCCTAAAGCAGGCGTTTTTGCCGTGCGTCAGGGCAAACCGCTGTTTGAAAATTTGCAGCAATTTTTATTGGCAAAACCGCTGAAACCCTTTGCACCGCAGTCACAGTATTTAGCCTTAATCGGTACGGGGAATCAACGGGCGATCGCCTCTCGGGGCAATTTCATGTTAGAATCACCCTTATTGTGGTACTGGAAAGATTGGATCGATCGCCAATTTATGCAAAAATTTAGCAATAGCACTCAGAAATAGGTCAGTAAGCACTCTAAATGTAGGGTGCGCAATGCGCACCTTACCCGTTATTGCTATAGTAATATCAGAAGTAAAAAAAATAACTATGTTCAGAAAAATTGGATTTTGGCTGCTTTGGATTGCATTTAGCACCTACGCCTTTGTATTTGCACCACCCGATAGCCCCGAAACATTGACCCTAATTACCAACCTTGCCACAGGCAAAATAGCAGACATCAACCCTTTAATTGTCGCCTTATTCAACATCATGGGAGTTTGGCCGCTCATCTACAGTTGCGTCTTATATGCCGATGGTAGAGGACAAAAAATACCTGCATGGTTATTTGCCACTTTATCCTTTGGTGTCGGTGCATTTGCCTTAATTCCTTATTTAGCCCTGCGCGAACCTAATCCAGAATTTTTAGGCAATAAAAATGTCTTTTTAAAGATATTAGACTCTCGCTTTACCGCCATTGTCCTAACATTAGGTGCTGTCGCTTTAGTTGCCTTTGGCTTGACAAAAGGCGATTGGTCTGATTTTGCCCAGCAGTGGCAAACGAGCCGCTTTATTCATGTGATGAGTTTGGATTTCTGTATGCTTTCCCTAATATTTCCTGCCTTATTAGCCGACGATATGGCGCGCCGAGGAATGCAGAACTCTACAGCATTTTGGGCAGTAACATTAGTGCCATTGTTCGGGCCGCTGGCTTATTTGTGTACGCGCAAGTCATTGCCAGAAAATACAGTGCAAACTGTTACAAATTAGACAGCACTGCTGACAATTGTCAGTTTATTGTAGGACTCAATCCCAAGTAATCATATCAGAAACAGGCAGGATGCCTGTTCCACAAAATTCAAAAACAGGCAAGATGCCTGTTCGATAAAATGAAAAAATTTCCGATTATTGGCATCACAACATATAACCGCTGTCAAGCAGGCGAATATCGCTTAAATGGAGCTTATATTGATGCAGTACAAGCGGCTGGTGGCATTCCGATTTTACTGCCGCCTAATCAATTAAATCCGGCTAGTATTTTTGATGCGGTAGACGGTTTGATTTTTTCCGGTGGTGGAGATATCAATCCAGAACTTTATGGCGGTTTGCTCGATCGCACAGTTTACGCGATTAGTGCAGAACGCGATAACTTTGAACTAGGCTTAGCCAAGCTAGCTTTAAAAGCTGACATACCTGTTTTGGGGATTTGTCGCGGAATGCAAATCCTGAACGTAGCCAGCGGTGGCAGTTTGGTGATTCACGTACCGGATGCTTACGGTATGGAGGTGAGTCACGGATCGGGAATTCCCCCACGTGCGATCGAGCATAGCATTGAAATCGATCCAAACAGTCGGCTAGCAAAAATTATGGGGACAACTTCCACAACAGTTGTTTCTTGGCACCATCAAGCAGTGCGGAAAGTAGCATCCGATTGGCAAATTGTCGCCGATGCACCTGACACTTTGGTAGAAGCAATGGAACATCAAAATCACCCTTGGATGATAGCAGTACAGTGGCATCCAGAAATGTCGCCAAAATGTTCGATAAACTCTCGAATTTTTCAAGCTTTCGTGGAAGCAGCCGCTGCAAAATCTATGAATTCTACCAAATCAGCTTCCAAGGCAATTCATACATTTTCATAGTCACTTATTCTTGATAGTCAGTATCTATTTCAATATCGAGACTATCTTCATCTATTCTGACATACAGAACATTCGGGCGACAGCAAACTTGACAATCTTCGATATAAGATTGCTCCATTCCGCCGCTGATATCAACAAAAGTTGTACTCGGTTCGCCGCAGAAAGCACAGTAATATTCAGCCGTTGTTTGCATTTTTTTCGCACTCCCTTTTTGTAACTTCGTGGCGGTAGCGAAACATATCTGTCAGCCGCATTTCCACCCACCAACCCAATAATAAATCAACAATTGGGCCGCCCGGTATCGAAAAGGCGATCGCATCCGTCAATCGAGTCTGACCATTTTCTGTGGTAAACTGATGTCGGTGAATCCAACTCGCCATCGGCCCCTCAGTTTGTTCATCCACAAACAAGCGATACTCTTCGCACTCAGTGTGAGTCGCCACCCATTTTACCGGAATCGGCCCCAAGGAAAGACGAAATTCAGATACAGCACCCACATCGAGTCCACCCTCGCGGCGAATGATTTTCACCGGTTGCCAAGGCGGAGTCAAAATTTGCAAAATATCCGGTCTTTCGTAAAAATTCCAGACAGCTTCAACCGTAGAATTAATTAGCGATGAATATCGAAAGTTAGGCATTTTAATAAATTGAGCTAGACCGTTAATTGCGCTGGAATTTCAGCATCCTTAGTATTATCCTCTGTGTCAGTACAAACAGCAACAGTTAATTTCAATCCCAAAGCATTCAGCCAAGTTCCCAGATTGTAAATCGCATTACTTCCTTGATGCGAGAGCAATTCATCCAGTTTTTTTAAGTGTAATTCATATTGTTCGGCAGTCATTTTTGGTTGACCGAGAGCTTCTGCTACATCGCCCAGAGCTCGTTTCAGCAGTTCAGGTTCCGGCGCTTCTTCCTCTAATGTCGCCGCTATATAGGCTGCTGCTAGTTGCGGATTTTTGCTGAGAGATTCAATCAAAAACGGATGATAAGGTAGGCTTTTAGTCATTATCTTAACTTCTATAATCTGTTTAAGCCTACGGGCAATTTCTCAAAATGAGTCATCGCCTCAGCTAAATGTTTTTTCAAAGTCGCTTCCGGTAGCGGCCCTTTTATATGGCTCCAAGGCAAAACTCGATCCAATTCCCACTCTTGAAAAACATAGAAATCCATCTCCGGTAACTGTCCCCGCAATTCCTTAAACGCCCGCCGATAACTGCCCAAAGTATCGCCGTAATGCCGGACTAATTCTAATAGCTTTGACAAACGCCGATCGCCCTTCGAGAGCAAACCCTGAATCACCGACCAGTTATAGCTTTCAGGTCTAAATTCTAAACCCAACTTCCGCAATTCTTTATCCAGAAACTTCAGTCTCTTCTCCGCATCTTTATTCACTCCAAACCACTGAAAAGGAGTGTGAGATTTCGGAACAAAGGTACTGCAACCAAAAGTCAAACGTAAACCGGGAGCAGCTTTTTTTACAGCCCGCATCATCGCCACCGTCGCCTCTAAATCCTCCATTTCTTCACCGGGAATCCCCGCCATCCCGTACAGTTTAACTCCCTTCAATCCGCCAGCTTTAGCATTAATTGCAGCTTGGATAATTTCCTCATTTGTGAGTTTTTTGTTGACAATTTTGCGGAGGCGATCGCTCCCACTTTCCACCGCAATTGTAATCGATTTGCTATCTCTGTTGGTCAATATTTCTGCTAGCTTAACTGTCACCGTATTCGTCCGCACCGAAGAAAGACTAAGCCGCACGCCGTCATATTTCGGATGATTCAAACGATCCAGCAACGCTTCAAATTCCGGGTGTTGAGTCACAGAAGCACCCAACAAACCCAAACGATTAGTCACAGCTAAACCGCGATCGATCGCCGGAATTAGTGAATCCTCCAAACTCGCAGTTCTAAACGGCAAAGTCAGATAACTTGCCAAACAAAAACGGCACATTTCTGGACAACTGCGAACCACTTCCACCATGTAAATATTTTCCCACGCAGCCTTTTCTGTCACCACAGTAGAAGCAGATAAAGTATTGCCGCGATAAGTCTGTTTTTCAACTACACTGGGAATTGCTGAATCGAGAGGCTGAATCGATTTAATCCCCTCAGTTGTATCTAGATAAGTTACTTCGTATAAACTGGGAACGTAAACCCCCGGAACTTGGGCTAAATGCCGCAATTTAGTTTGTCTGTCGGCGGTACGAACTTCTTTAAAAGCATCAATAAAATTATCAATCAGATTTTCGCCATCTCCGAGCAAAATCAAATCAAAAAAATCAGCAAACGGTTCGGGATTCGCCGTAAACACCGGGCCGCCGCCAAATACGATCGGATGATTATCCGTTCGTTTTGATGCCCAGATTGGCACTTCTAGAGATTCTAATAAATTGAGAATATTTACATAGTCGAGTTCCCAAGAAAGTGAAAATCCCAGTAATTCTGGATGTCTGGGAAGTTGTTCGTGGATATCAGTAAATAAACGACCGACTTCAATATCAGATCGCACAGCCAAAGTTGCCCACACTATCTGATAGCCTAGACTGGTAATGCCTACCGTGTACTCGTTGGGAAAAGCAAAAATCGTCGAAATAGCATCAATATCGGGGGTTGCTGGGGCAAATAACAGGCGTTCTTGGCCAAATGGATTAGGAGTCATCCGATTTTATATTTTAGATTATGGCAATGAATTCTGCAAAATTACTCTGAAATAGAATCGCGATCGTCCCTGCTTCTCGGAGGTGGCGGTGCACCGTAAAAAGTTGCAATCAGCAAACAAATAATCCCAGCATTAATAAACACATCGGCCAGATTAAATACCGGGAACCGAATGATCCGAAAATCGATAAAATCTACAACGTGGCCCAAAACAAATCGATCGATCCCGTTACCCAATGCGCCGCCCAAAATCAAACCGTAACCAGCTTGTTCCCAGCGGTTAATTCGCGGCCCGAACCAAGCCAAAATCATCAATCCCACACTCACGCCCAAAGACAGCCAGCGCAACCAAATCGCCCCGCCATTGCTGAACAGACTAAAAGCCGCACCGGTATTAACAACATAGGTAAAATGAAACACGCCGGGTATTAGCGGCTGCGTCTGCGGAGGAACCGTCAACTCAAAATTTTGCACCACCCAAAACTTAGTCAAGTGGTCTAAAACTAAACTGATAACAGCCGCAACCCAGAACAAGGGATTTCTTTTAAAACGCATGGATAAGGCAATAGAACATGGGGCATCGGACATGATATAATTTACTCAATGTCTCGCGTTTCATTGCGAGCAGAATGCTCTCTGGCAAAGCAATCCCAGCCGCAGCGAGATAATTTTCGGGTTTCGCAATGATAGTATAACCTGATTTGACACAATTACCAACAATCCCCGATTCCCAATTCCCAATTCCCAATTCCCCAATTAATAAAACATCAACCGACGCAAAGTAAATGACAGCAGTGCGATCGCACAAACTACGGCTAATTGTCCCGGCATAGGATAAACTGAATATTTAAGAATCTCATCCAATAAAGGAGTTTTTTTTGCCGGAGGTAGCAAGTAAGTAAAAATTAGATAAATCAAGCCGATCGCGTGAACGGTAAACAAACCGCACAAACAGCTAAAAGCCATAGATTCCAGCCGCGAAGCCACCTTAAAAGCCACCCAGCCGCACACCCAAGCACCAGGCACAAAACCTAGCAAATACCCAAAACTCGCTTCTTTGAGATAGCCGATGCCGCCGCCTTGAGCAAAAACCGGCCACAAAGTTAATCCTAATGCTAAATAGGCAATTTGTGAGAGAGCAGCAGCATTTTTCCCCCCCATGCAGCCTACTAGCAAAACTGCTCCAATTTGATAGGTAACACCTAAAGAGTACGCTTGAAGTCCGCGATCGTCCCACAACCCGATCCCAATTGTGACCGATGCAGGCAAAAAAGTGCCTCCTATCGTCAGGAGCAAGCCAATAAAAGCCCAGATTAATTCAATAGGAGCAGGCATTGTAGCAGATGTTGAAGGTATTCGTCAGATGCAAGCTAGAGTGCCCGCAGCTTTTAAGTTCTTAATACTAGCACCTCGTCAAAACAACCACCATTCTATGGTTTCTAGTTCTTAAGCCCGGATGTTTCGATCGTTCGATCGGAATTTTTCGCGAGGCGGGCGATCGAATAATTGTTTGGGCACTAATTTATCTGGCTTCTATGTTAGAAAATTACAATTGTCAAGCTCATCAATGAGTTTTTTTAAGTATTAATTAATGTTAACTTGCGCTCAACTGTAAAGATTCTTAACCAAAGCTTTACTCTTGCGCGCTATGCTGGTTCGCGACACACCTATAACGATCGCAGTTTTTATACCTATGCTTTTTCGACTCAACCTGATTAATTCAAATCGGCTGACTACTGCAATTTCCGCAATGGCGATCGCCCTCAGCTTAGCAGCTTGCGGCGGCGGCAGCACAACCACAGGCAGCAGCCCCAGCCCCGGCGGCGACACCGCAGCATCCCCCGGCGCATCTCCGGTTGCAGCCACTGGCACACCAGCAGCCAACACCAAACTCGCCCTAGCCTCAGACGTAGCAATCACCGCAGCCGGCGCCTCATTCCCCGCCCCCCTGTACCAGCGTTGGTTTCAAGACTTCAACAAAATCAACCCCAAAGTACAAATTAACTATCAATCAGTAGGCAGCGGCGCCGGAGTCGAACAATTTACCAAAGGCACTGTAGACTTTGGGGCCAGCGACACAGGCATGAAAGACGACGAAATCGCCAAAGTTCCAGCAGACAAAGGCGTGCTCTTACTGCCCATGACAGCCGGCAGCATCGTCATCGGCTACAACTTGGCAGACGTACCCGATCTCAAACTGCCCAGAGACGTGTACTCAGAAATCTTCCAAGGTAAAATTACCAAGTGGAACGACCCCAAAATTGCAGCAGCCAACCCAGGCGCTAAATTGCCAGACCAAGCCATCACAGTCGTCCACCGTTCCGACGGTAGCGGCACCACCGCCGTCTTCACCAAACACCTGAGTGCCATCAGCCCCGACTGGAAAGCAGCAGTAGGCGACGGCAAAACTGTACAGTGGCCCAAAACAGGTACCTTTCTCGGTGCAAAAGGCAACGAAGGTATCACCAGCCAACTCGTAGCAACCGCAGGCAGTATCGGCTATGTAGAATACGGCTACGCCAAAAACAACAACGTCAAATTTGCATCTTTGCAAAACAAAGCAGGCACATTTGTAGTACCTAATGACGAATCAGCTTCAGCAGCTTTAGCAACAGTTCCATTACCCGAAGATTTGCGGGCATTTATCGAAGACCCAGAAGGCGCTACATCCTATCCAATTGTCACCTACACTTGGATGCTCGTACCCAAAAAAGTTGCTGACCCCAACAAAGCTCAAGCCATCGAGGCGATGGTTGAATACGGCTTGAATGAAGGTCAAAAAGTTAGTTCCGAATTGGGCTACGTTCCTCTGCCCCAAAGTGTTAAAGAAAAAGTTGCCGCAGCCGCTGACGGCATCAGCCCCGACTACAAAATTGAGGTTGCCAAATAGGGATTGAAGGAAGAAGGAAGAAGGAAGAAGGAAGAAGGATATTTCTGTAGGGGCGGGTTCACCGATAATAATTGCCTACAATCAATAATCTGATAAACCCGCCCTCACCCAACGGTCAATTGCCATCTACCTCTTGCAAAATACAAGGGTCAGGTTTTACTAGAAATATTTGTTAAAAAATCAGGGGATTCATCAATTCACCCTTCAGGGATTTGATTTGCGGTTTTTGTTTCTACTTCTTTCTAGGTTTTTCCGACACAGACTATTTCTGATTACTACTTTTTGGTTTTTTGTCTATGATTTCAGATAATCACAGCGCTCAATCTGAGAGTCGATCGCGCTCAGGGACCGAAAAATCCTTAGACCAAGGGTTTATCTGGATCACGCGCATTTTGGGCATAGGAGTTGGGGTAATTTTGCTGGTAATCGCGCTCACGGTTGCTTATAGAGCTTTACCTGCAATTCAACAGTACGGTTTGGGATTTTTATTTAGCAGTGAGTGGAATCCGGTTAAAGAAGAGTATGGTGCACTGCCAATGATTTACGGGACGATCGTCAGTTCGGCGATCGCCCTGCTAATTGCAGTACCATTAGGAGTAGGAACTGCCATCTTTTTGAGCGAAGATTTTTTACCGCTGCCAGTGCGTACAGCTTTAGTTTTTTTAGTAGAACTCTTAGCCGCCATTCCCAGCGTAGTCTACGGTTTGTGGGGAATTGCTGTATTGATTCCCATTATTACCAGTATCGGCAAGTTTCTCAACAGTAACTTCGGATGGCTGCCGATTTTTAGCACTCCGCCAGTCGGCCCGGGAATGTTACCCGCCGGAGTAATTTTGGGAATCATGACTTTACCCATTATTACTGCTATCTCCCGCGATTCTTTAGCAAGTCTCCCGCCCGAATTGCGACAAGCATCTTTAGGTTTAGGAGCTACTCGCTGGACAACAATTTTTCGAGTGCTCGTACCTGCTGCTTTCTCCGGCATTGTCGGCGGAATTATGCTCGGTTTGGGTCGCGCGATGGGGGAAACAATGGCTGCAACGCTGTTAATTGGTAATTCCAATCAGTTAAGTGCTTCTCTGCTAGCTCCGGCAAATACTATTGCTTCTTTGATGGCAAATCAATTTGCGGAAGCTTCCGGCTTGCAAGTAGCAGCTCTGATGTACACAGGGCTAATCCTATTTATTCTGACGCTGATTGTGAATATTTTGGCAGAGTGGATTGTTTCTAGAGTCAGAGCCAAGTACAACTAAAGGTTTGCGGCAATTTCCCATAGAGTTTTGATTTATGTCAAATATCCCGTCGGAAGATCAAACTTCTTTTACCTCGAATCCCGGTAGTTTCAAGAAGGTTAAAGGCAGTCGGCAATCGTTGTTCAATACCACGATGACGGTATTAGCAGGAGCCTGTTTGGCAATTACTTTGTTGCCTTTATTTGCAGTGCTTACTTATGTTACCATACAAGGTTTCAATCGCCTCAATTTAGACTTATTTACCAAGCTCCCACCCCCGCCGGGACTATCGGGAGGCGGTATTGCGAATGCAATTGTCGGTACATTGATGACGGTGGGAATTGCTTCTTTAATTGCTGTGCCTTTTGGTGTATTAGCCGCCGTTTATTTGTCTGAATTTAGTAAGGGTTCAATAGCTCGTTGGGTGCGCTTTGCTACTAATGTCCTCAGCGGTGTTCCTTCGATTATTGCAGGGGTATTTGCCTACGGTTTGTTCGTGGTAAATATGGGAGGATTTTCGGCCATCGCAGGGGGCGCGGCGCTGGCGGTGCTGATGCTACCAACGATCGTGCGGACTACTGACGAAGCTCTACAAATCGTTCCGCAAGATATCCGATGGGCGTCGGTTGGTGTGGGTGCATCTAATTATCAAACGGTGTTGCAGGTGGTTTTGCCTGCGGCAATTCCGGCTATTTTAACGGGCGTGACGCTGGCAATTGCCCGCGCTGCTGGAGAAACTGCTCCTTTAATTTTCACGGCGCTGAGTTCGCCTTTTTGGCCGGCAGGATTTGATAAGCCAACTCCGACTCTTTCGGTTTTGGTATACAACTTTGCTACGGTTCCTTTTAAGGCACAGAAGGAATTAGCTTGGGCTGCGTCTTTGATTTTGGTGTTCATGGTTTTGCTGACAAGTATTCTTTCTCGCTGGGCCACTCGCCAAAAAGTTTATTGAAGGAAGAAGGAAGAAGGAAGAAGGAAGAAGGAAGAAGGAAGATTTGACCGATCTTCAAGTTTTCGACTCTCATCTTCTTGTTATTTTGTAAAATTTGATTGGAGTATTAACTGTATGATGGACGTAGCAAAAAAAAGTGAAACGGTTTTACGAGTAGAAAATATCAATATTTTTTACGGCGCTTTTCAAGCTGTAAAAAATGTTTCGATGGAGATTCCCAAAAATCAGATTACTGCTTTAATCGGGCCTTCTGGTTGTGGAAAAAGTACAATTCTCCGATGTTTTAACCGCCTGAACGATTTGGTTAACGGTTTTCGTTTAGAGGGCAGAATTGATTACCAGGGTCAAAATCTTTACGATCCTGATATTGATGCTGTGGAGGTGCGCCGCAAGATTGGGATGGTGTTTCAAAAGCCGAATCCTTTCCCGAAGTCGATTTATGACAATATTGCTTACGGTGCGAGGGTGAACAATTATAAGGGGGATATGGATGAGTTGGTGGAAAAGTCGCTCAGCCAAGCTTATTTGTGGGATGAGGTGAAGGATAAGTTGAAGCAAAGCGGTTTTTCGCTTTCGGGTGGCCAGCAGCAGCGTTTGTGTATTGCTAGGGCGATCTCGATTAATCCTGATGTAGTGTTAATGGATGAACCTTGCGCTTCTCTAGACCCGATTTCGACGATTAAGGTTGAGGAGTTGATGCGGGAACTCAAGGAGAAGTATACGATCGTCATTGTGACTCACAATATGCAGCAGGCTTCTCGGGTTTCTGACTTGACTGCTTTTTTCAATGCTAAACTTTCCGATGATGGGAAGCGGTTTGGCTATCTTGTTGAGTGTGACAAAACTGAGGTAATTTTCCAAAATCCGAAGGAAGAGTCTACTTTGGATTATGTAAGCGGCCGTTTTGGTTGAGTTGTCGGAGTGCGAGAATCTCAGTAGGTGTGTCGCCACTGTTAATCCCTAAATTGTCTCTAAAATTTCATGGCGACGCACCTGACTATTCGTAGGGTGTGTCGTCATTTTTAAGCCCTAAATTTTCTCTCAAATCTGATGGAGATGTGAATTATATCATTTCCACAAATGATGGCCACAATATATTTCAATACAGTTGACTTAAGAAAAATCTGACTTGCCCAAAATGGCTGTATTTCCAGAAAATTGTCAGATGAAATTCATCAAAAGCGTTAAGTAAACCGTATTAAAATATAATCTACTTCATCAAGAGAAGAGTTTTGAACCACAGAGGGCGCAGAGGGCGCAGAGGGAAGAGTATTGCGAGGGTTTTGGATGTCGTAAAAAAACCTTTCATCCCTCCCCTCTCTGTGTTCTCTGTGTTCTCTGCGGTAAAATCTTCTTAATATCTACTTCACCTCTTTATAATCCAAAAATCGTCAGATGAAATTCATCAAAAGCGTTAAGTAAACGGTATTGCAATATATTTGGGTTTTGTTTGCCATAGTTCTTGAATGGTGTCGGTGCGTCGCTATGAGATTTTTGATTTTGATTCAGAGATTTTTAATGGCGACACACCCTACGGCTATTGCAATATAACTTGAGAATCCCAGTTTCTGCTTTGAGAAACTGGGATTCTGGCTTTTTTGTTTAAAAGCTCGATCGTACTTTTTGCAGATACAAGCCGCTGATTTTTGTGAATAAATGCTTGAAAAGTTCACATATTTTTCATCCAATGCTTTAACAGGTTTTCTTTAACCATGTTTTGGCGCATAACTTCGAGCAAGTATTCCTGAGCTTGGTCTTGGCTTAAAGTTTTAACTTGGTCGCGCAGCACTTGCAGTTTAAACTGCTGTTCCATGCTGAGGCTAGTTGTAGGCATATCCATAAATCGCTCCTCCAGTTTGCTACATGAGATCGATGCGAGATAGATCGGAATGACGTTTCGCAGGATTTGTTGTGTCCCTACATTGTAAACTATCATAACATTGCCTTGACAATATGTCCAAAGTAGACATTTTGAAACTAATTTGTGCCGCAAAAGTACATCTAAGTAGGGAGAGCTCTATCATAAAAAAACGTACAAACCGGGAAGCCTAAGCCAAAGGAGCTAGTTGTGATGGATGCAATGGAGTTTTTTCAGAATAGTGCTGGGGAGTGGCGATCGCAGCGCAGCACTCACCACCTCGCTTTTCGTCAAGCGGAGATTGGAGATTCAAATATTCAGGTAACGGCGCTGGGTGCGGATGATGCCCGAGTGGCGGAGATTTGCCAGATGCACTCTGTCGAGCCGAGTCGGGCTGCTGGAGGGGCTTTTGTGACTTGGCACGGCACTATGGCGTGGGATAAGGAGGATGAGAACCATCAGGGATCTACGGTGTTTGCGATCGTCCCCGATCCTGAAAATCCGCGCCAGGGTTTGATGTTGCGGGAACGTGGTTATGCCGAGACGGCGCCGGTGGCTGGCCGTTTTGAGATGGATGATGAGGACGCTCTGCTGCTAATTACCGAATACGAGACGATGAGTTCGATCGAGCGTTTCTGGTTTCCTAATCCGAACGTGCGGATGCGGACAAGTACGGTAAAGCGCTTTGGCGGCCCGAGCACAGCGACTTTTTGCACCGAAATTCGCGCGAAACCCGACGCGGATGCAGCGAAGCAAGCAGCGGGGGATAAAGCCCCTTCCAGCGAGTTTTACTCGGCTCTGGGCTGGTAATTTAGTCATTAGTCATTGGTCATTGGTTATTACTTTGGCGTCGTTTCGAGACTCAGCCGACGGCTGACTGCTCACTAATGACGAATGACTGCTGACTAATAACTTCCCCAAAGTCAACAAATGTTACAGATTGTTGCAAAAATTCAGGAAAATCAGATTTAGATTGCGGAAATCCCCTAATCTGTATGTTGGTTAGTTGTATCCGTTAAGCTGGCAGCTCGCGGTGTCAACTAGGTCTGAAATTTGAGATAACGGAGATTTTAACGTGGCGCTTCCTTTATTAAGCTACACCCCCAAGAGCCAAAACCAGCGCGTTGCTGGTTATGAAGTAGGGGGCGACGAGCAGCCGAGAATTTTCACAACTGAAAATGTGCTCTCGTCTGGAGACATGGATAATTTGATTTGGGCTGGATATCGCCAGATTTACAGCGAACACCAAATCCTCAAGAGCAACCGCCAAAAGTTTTTGGAGTCGCAACTCAAGTTCGGCCAAATTACGGTGCGGGATTTTATTCGCGGTTTGGCAACTTCGTCTCCTTTCCTAGAGCGGAATTATCAAACTAATAGCAACTATCGGTTTGTGGAAATGTGCGTACAGCGCGTTTTGGGCCGGGATGTGTACAGCGATCGCGAAAAGATTGCTTGGTCGATCGTCGTTGCGAATAAGGGGCCTCAAGGCTTTATTGACGAGTTGGTCAATAGCGAAGAGTACCTGGGCCGATTCGGCTACGATACAGTACCTTACCAGCAGCGCCGAATTTTGCCTCAACGAGTTGTAGGCGAAATGCCTTTCAACTTGAAGACGCCTCGTTACAACGAGTACCACCGTTCTCAGCTTGGCTTCCCGCAAATCATCTGGCAAACAACTGTGCGCCGTTTTGTGCCTCAAGAGCAACAGGTAAGAGCTGGCGATCCGTCGGACTATTTGGCTATGGCGCGCAATATGCCTAAGCCTGCTACTGCGCCGCAGCGCGTACCTCTGGCTAATATCAATATTGCCACGATGGTTCCCCGCCGCTAATTGATGCTGTCTGATGCAATTTTATGTTGTGTCGGGCGATCGGCTTTTAGTCGGAAACAATTTTGAGTTTTGAGTTTTGAGGTTTGAGTTTTTTAGTAAACTTGGAATCCAAAACTCAGAACTCATAATTTTTAGGGAAGAAAGAAGAAGGAAAAAGGAAGAATGAATAAAAATAATTCGACCTTTTTTAATTATTAACTATAAGTGCATAGGTGCATTTATGCAGCCGCAACATAACGAAGGTGCTGGAAAACCATTACGTCGCCATGCTAAACAACTTCGTACCAAAGCCTTAGACAAGTACGTTGCCGCGACAGGGTGGGTGTTGTTACCACTGCTGGTATACGCGATCGCACCTTTTGATCCTCTATTTTTAGTTGCAGCTCTTTTGATAGGGGCATTAATAGCCCTTCCGTTGATTGAGGAGGGAAAACAGTTTTGGAAGTCGTCTCATAATTTTGACCAAGGGGCTGACGGCGAAGAAAAGACTGAGCAAGTTTTAGAGTCCCTAATCCAATCTGGATGGATAGCGGAGTACAACTTAAGATTGCCACAAGTAGGTGATATTGATGTGTGGTTGCGATCGCCTAAAGGGGTCAATTTTATCCTCGATGTTAAGTCTCACTCAACGGAAGTCATGTTGGATGGTGATGTGCTCAAGCGTCGATATTACGGGAAATTACAAGATTTTGAGAAAGATTTTCTGGCACAGATTGCCAAAGAAGTCACGGCTATAAAAAAAGCTAAGAAGTTAACCAACGTCACTCCAGTAGTTGTATTTAGCGATGCTAAGGTGAGTTTTAGTAACAAAAAGAAGATTAGGGGTGCTTACGTCATGGAACTGGGCAATCTGGTGTCAGGGTTGCAAGAACTCGATCGCACCTAGAGGAGTAGATAAGATAGAGATAAATGAGAGCAACGGCTACATCGATATGTTGGACATCCACAAATTTGTATAGAGCAGTACCATCCCAGACTTGCACTAGCATCTAAGTGACACTTGTGCTATAAAAAACAGTTAAGGTAAAAACAATATCCTGGAGGAATCTTGAACAAAGCACTCAAGGTAGATGCAATTCTCAATGCTTGGTTAGAGTTCATTGCTTTGGATGATTATAGTAAAGCAGCAGTTTCACCAGATGCAGCTAAGTTGCGCGGTATAGAACTACAAGGTAATCGCGTATTCATTGAGCAAACTACCTTTTTAGAACTCAAAAAAAACGTTGACATAGGACAATCAGGTCAGCAGGAGACTCCGTGGGCATTGTCATTCCCCCTAATTCGTACTCAAGACGAAGACGAACAAAAATCTTATCTTCGTCCTCTATTTAGCTTGGATGTGACATCGATCCTTAAAGGAGGATACCAAGCAGAGGGGTGGAATATCGATGACCTCAAATTGACAGAGGCAGGAGAAAATTTAGCTCAGTTTTTTAAACTTGATGACGAAGAACGGGAGCAATTAAAAATTCAGGACGGACTTAGGCACTTGCTCAATAGTAAGTTCGGTTTAGACTTTGAAGAAACTTATGAAACCTGGATGAAAGTAGTCGCTATACCTCCCTCATACCAGATTAAAGAGATTAAGCGACAACCCTACTTGTTCAAGTTTCATGGAAGTGGATTTTCTAAGAATATCAAAAAAGATCTGAAAAAAATCAAGACTAGCTCAAGATATTGGTTGAAACAAGGTCATCCAGCGTATGAATACTTATTTGGTGAACCAATACAGCCAGAAGAAGAAGATACCTATTTCGGTGCTTTTCCAGCCGCTCCACCGACCACCTCACAATTAGAAGTATTGAAACAGGCAAAATCCCAACCTATGACTGCTGTTCAAGGGCCACCCGGTTCTGGGAAAACAACTCTGATTGTGCATTTAATTGCCCAGCAAGTTGTGAAACGCGCACTCCGGTTAATCGAAACAGGTGAGGACATTAATAACTTAACAATTGTCAGTAGTACCAACAATAAAGCAGTAGATAATGTTATCGAAAAGCTGAAGCAGGAGGTAGGAGATAGTCTCTTTTATTTAGAGGGCGGAAATAAGAGAAAAAAAATTGAAAAGTTTGCGAAAAATCAGCTAAAAGATTCACTAGATTATTTAGAAAAAGGTGTTTTTGAGGAAGCTCGTTTAGCATCTCTAGCTCAGGAAATTACAATAATTAAGGATGAGCTATCAGAACAGCAAAATAACTATCAACAGGGAGCATCCCGCTTTTTAACTAAGCATAACTACCCATTTTAATCTCATTATTTAAGTACGCACATCTGAGTCTTAAAATTTGAGGCACGTTTTTTTCTTTCCACTGAGCACCTACAATCTTAATTCTTGCTCCAATCTG
>JANNOR010000282.1:0-45859 GCA_031399265.1 Cyanobacteria bacterium SOY_34_metabat_3
GCAAGACATTATTGCAATTTTGGGCTTGGATGAGTTGTCGGAAGATGACCGCTTAACCGTGTCTCGTGCTCGCAAAATTGAACGTTTCTTGTCGCAGCCGTTCTTTGTGGCGGAAGTATTTACTGGTGCTCCTGGTAAATATGTCAAGCTGGCAGATACGATTAAGGGTTTCCAAATGATTCTCGGTGGTGAACTCGACGATTTACCAGAACAAGCGTTCTATCTCGTCGGCGACATTAACGAGGCGATCGCCAAAGCTGAAAAAATGAAGGCTGACGCTAAGTAATTTTAGTCAGCAGTCAGCAGTCATTAGTCATTGGTTAACAGTTAACAGTTAACAGCTAACAGCTAACAGTTAACAACTAATGACTAATGACTAAGGACTAAGGACTAATGACTAATGACTAATGACTAAGGATAATTTATGACATTAACTGTGCGCGTAGTTGCCCCAGACAAAACTGTTTGGGATTCTAATGCTGAAGAAGTAATTCTGCCGAGCACCACAGGCCAATTGGGTATCTTGAGCGGTCACGCTCCGATGTTGACGGCTTTGGATACCGGAGTGATGCGCGTCCGTCCTGGTAAGGAATGGGTGTCGATCGCTCTGATGGGCGGCTTTGCAGAAATTCAAGAAAACAAAGTTACTATTCTTGTCAACGGCGCTGAAAAAGGCGAAACCATTGATAAAGAAGTTGCTCGTGCTGCTTACACTGAAGCACAAACTCGTTTGGCAAAGGCCGATAGCGGCACTTTGCAAGAGCAAATTCAAGCTAAGCAAGCCATCAAACGCGCGCGAGCTCGTTTCATGGCTGCTGGCGGTACGCTTTAGCGATCGCGGGTAGGGACAGAGCTTTTGTATCTCTGGTTTGTATCCAAGTCTCGATCCCCCCTAGCCCCCCTTAAGAAGGGGGGGACAGGAAGCACTCAAAGTCCCCCTTCTTAAGGGGGATTTAGGGGGATCTAGACTCGGCTACAACCCTGATTTAGAGATGGTTTCAGGCTTAAGTTGACACCGATAAACATGGTTTTGTCCCTACTGCCAGAGCTAAACTCCGGCTTCGGACAATAGCGATCGCATTGTTTCCCAAGATAGCCCCTGCTGGAGATAGCGGGGGTTATTTGGGTTGTAGGGGCTCTGGAGCCGATCGACACTGAGAATCTTTGCTGTCTCTGGCAAAACAGGCACGTCTGGATCGCTCGCGGTCGATCGTACCAAAGAACTAGAAAAGCCTTTAAAAATCGCAATTTCATCAAATTCGCCGTCAATTTCGGCTTGCACGATTAAAACTTCCTGCGATCGTTTTATCGTGTATTCTTCCAAGCGGCGAGCAATAGAGTCAGCCATCACACATATCACTTTACAGAAATCAGCTATAATATAGCTTAATTTTGCTGCTAATTTCAGGAACAGCCAGCCAAATATTTATTTTTAATTCGACATTTTTTCACAGCAAGAAACCCAAAAAGTTAAAACAGAAGATATCACTCTGGTAAAGCCTAATTACCTGACATTTTATGAGCAACAAACAGACAACAATGAAATTGTCGTTAATTTCAATTACCAACCTGATTGTACGGCATTTTTCCTGGGTATTTTCACTGATATTTATTCTAAGTTTTTGCTTGAGTCTAGTCCTGGGAAGTTGTAGATCGCAACTAATAACTCAACCTACATCAGCAACAGAAAAACTTCCTTCAAGCTTAACAAAAGTTGTAAAAATCGGCCATCAGCGTTTCGGATCGCTGTTTTATCTCAAAGCTAAAGGCTCTTTGGAAACCCGTTTAGCAAAAAAGGGGTGGTTTGTAGAATGGACAGAATTTGCCGCAGGCCCGCCAATTTTAGAAGCAATAGGAACGGGAAAAATCGATCTGGGTTATGCAGGAGTTGCGCCGCCAATTTTTGCCCAATCAGACGGCGTACCTTTTGTTTATATTGCTAACGATTCACCTTTACCCGGAAGCATTGGCATCATAGTTCCTCCAAATTCTCCCATTCAGACTCTGGCGGATCTCAAAGGCAAGAAAATAGCCGCAACTCGGAAAACATCAGGTCATTACTTGTTAATTCGGGCGTTAACTCAAGGCGGCTTGCAGTTAAAAGATGCAGAATTAGTCGATTTGCCACCTGCAAAAGCTCAGGAAGCATTTGTGAGGGGCGAGGTTGATGCTTGGGCGATTTGGCAGCCGTTTTTAGCCCAGTTACAGGAAAGTATGCCTGTTCATTTCTTGACTGACAGCGACGGGCTGATGAATGACAGAAACTTTTATTTGGCAAGTCCCTCTTTTGCTAGCGACTTTCCCGATATTGTTAAAATAGTGATGGGAGAAACGCGACAGATGGCTATTTGGATAACTAAAAATTCCGACAAAGCAGCGAAACTGCTCGCGGAGCGAACCGGAATGAAAATAACCACCGCTATCATGTTAACGAAAAGCCGCCGCTACGATTTGCTGCCAATTCAAGATAGGGCTGTGGAAGAACAGCAGCGGATTGCTGAAATTTTCTTTCGATTGGGACTGATTCCCGATCGCCTTTGGATTGAAGATGCTATCTGGAAAGAAAAATTAGATATATAAAACTAGAACTCAGGCAAAGGTAACTATCGCTCGACGGTTGCGATTGTGCTAGAAAGAATAATGCAATTGGGTGTATTCTATAGATTGAGTTCAAACTGTTAGCTGGCAAAATCAAATGTCATCAATTGCCAATCAACTGCGTTACGGTTTTGTCTCGATTGTTGTGGCAAGCGTATTGATGGCGGGAAGTACGTTAGCTTACCTCAGCTTTCGGGGACAGATAGAACAGACAAAACAGCTTCAGTATGAGCGATCGCAAGCTGCGGCCTCGCAAATTAGTGCTTACCTGGATAACTTGCAGCGCCAACTCAATTATTTGTCCGAATTGCGGGGTTTAACAGAATTTAATCCAGAAACTCAGCGCAGCATTCTCGAAGGATTGGTCAACAGCAACAGCGCCTACGAAGTGGTGGGAATTTTCAACAGTAAAGGTCAAGTGGTACAGGCGATTTCGCCTTACGAATCATTCTCTATTTCTAGCTTGAGTTTAGCAGGTATTTCGGGAGATGCACCTATATTTTGGGAAACTTTTGGGCAGACTCAAAATTATGTTAGCCCCGTAGATGTCGATATGAAAACAGCGGTTAATGTTGTTAATTTAGCCGTGCCAGTTCGCAATAGTAAAAATCAAATTGCTGGAGTATTATTTGCTAGAGTTAGTCTCAATATTTTAACTCAAATTGCGGCGAGAACGCAAGTGGGAAAAACAGGATACAGCTACGTGATCGACCACCGCTCGGTGCTGATTTCGGAAACGGGAAGCAAGATAAATCCCTATTTACTGCAAGACTTGAAAGGGCGATCGTTTGTGCGAGAGTTATTCAAATTAGCTTCTTCTTCTTCGGGGGTTCAATCTCCGATCGTTTATCGAGGCTGGCGCGGGGAAGAAGTCATGGGTACGGGTGCGATCGTGCGCAGGGTTCAGTGGATGGTGGTTGTAGAGCTACCTACGGCGGAAGCTTACGCTCCCGTGCGATCGCTCCTATACGTCATGGGTGCAGTTACCACCGCCAGCGCCCTCGCCGCCGTCGGCTTGGGAATGGCTTTTGCTCGATCGATCGCAAATCCTTTAAAATCCCTAACATCCGCAGCTACTAAAATGACTAGCGGAATGCTGGAAACTCGGGTAGATATTGCCGCCTCTAACGAATTGGGAAAATTAGCTAATGCTTTCAACAGCATGGCCGGTCAATTGCAAGTATCTTTCACAAAACTAGAGCATCAAAACGCCCAATTGCAGCGACTTGACAAACTCAAAAACGAATTTTTAGCCAACACATCTCACGAACTCCGCACCCCGCTGAACGGGATTATCGGTTTAACTGAATCTTTGATCGACGGTGCTACAGGACAATTACCAGCATCGACTATTTCCAATCTAGAAATTATTGCATCTAGCGGCCGAAGACTGTCCAATCTCATCAACGATATTCTCGACTTTTCCCAACTGAGACACAAAAATATTGAACTGCAAATCAAGCCAGTCGGCATCCGAGAAATTGTCGATATTGTGGTGACTCTTTCTCAACCTCTAATCGGTACAAAAGACTTGCAGTTAATCAATTCAGTCACTTCGGACATTCCCCTAGTCGATGCCGATGAAAATCGGGTGCAACAAATTTTTTATAACTTAATCGGAAATGCGATTAAATTTACCGATACGGGTACTATAGAAATTGCGGCGAATGCGATCGGTTTGGACTCGGTGCATTTTGCAGATCCAGAAAGTTCTGTTACCAGCAAACTTCAATCTTTAATTATCAGGTCAAAACTGCAAATTACGGTATCAGATACCGGGATTGGCATTGCTAAGAATAAATTAAAACTAATTTTTGAATCTTTTGAACAAGCAGACGGTTCTACTGCGAGAGAATACGGGGGAACTGGTTTGGGTTTGGCAGTTACAAAGCAGTTAGTCGAGCTGCACGGCGGCGAAATTCAGGTATCTTCTGAACTCGGTATTGGTTCGCGGTTTACATTTAGTTTGCCAATTTCTCAAAATCAGTGTGTCGAGCGCGATCGGTTGTCATCAACGGTGCGGCCGTCTTTAGTTTCAAGAACCAACGATCGCAATTTAACAACTAATGAAACCGCCGCACCAACTTTTAATAATAATAGTTCGAGGGATGATAAAGAACGCCAAGAAAACAGTCAGATTAAAATTTTAATTGTAGATGACGAACCTGTGAATATTCAGGTATTGGCTAACAATTTACTGCTCGAAAACTATGCGATCGCCCAAGCTAGCAGCGGTAAAGAAGCTTTAGCTCTTCTAGATAGAGGCTACAAGCCCGATCTGATCTTGCTGGATATCATGATGCCCCGGATGACTGGTTACGAAGTTTGCCAGAAAATCCGGGAAAGATACACGGCTATCGAAGTGCCCATTGTGATGCTAACCGCCAAAAATCAAGTATCTGACTTAGTGCAAGGTTTCAATGCAGGAGCCAATGATTTTTTAACTAAACCGTTTGTCAAAAATGAGTTGCTAGCCAGAATCAAAACTCATATCCGTCTGGCAAAAATCAATGCAGCTTACGGTAGATTTGTCCCCCACGACTTTCTGCGAATTTTGGGACACGAAAGTATTGTTGATGTCCAACTAGGCGATCAAGTTCAGAAAGAAATGACAGTTTTATTTTCAGATATTCGCTCCTTTACGGCTATCTCCGAAGCGATGACTCCCGAAGAAAACTTTAGTTTTATCAACAGCTACCTCAGCCGAGTGAGTCCGGTAATTCGCGCTCACCGAGGTTTCATCGATAAATATATTGGCGATGCGATTATGGCGCTATTTCCTGAGTCGGCTGACGATGCTGTTCGCGCGGCGGTGGAAATGCAAAAACAAGTTATTATTTACAACCAGCACCGACAACGGAGCAATCACCCAACGATCGCGATCGGCATCGGTTTGCACGCGGGTACTTTAATGTTAGGTACGATTGGCGAGGAAAAACGGATGGAAAGCACGGTGATTGCTGATGCGGTAAATCTCGCGTCTCGTTTGGAAGGATTGACTAAGGTTTACGGTTCGGGAATCCTGGTTACTGAATCAATTTTAGAGCGTTTGGGCGATCGCGAACAATATCTGTGTCGATTTGTTGATCGAGTCACAGTAAAAGGAAAAAAATCTGTCGTGTCAGTGTTTGAAATTTATGATGCAGAAACAGACCAAAGCATCCAACTAAAACAGGAAACTGCTGCTGCATTTGAAAAAGGTCTGGAGCTTTATTTCGAGCAAAATTTTACTAAAGCGCAAAAAATATTTAAGAAGATTTGCGAAATAAATCCTCAAGATAAGTTAGCAGCAACCTATTACCAGCGTTCTCTAAAAAATCGAATGTATGGAGTGTCAGAAGGGTGGTCTGGAATAGAAGCTGTGGATGAAAAGTAGTGGTAAGGTACGCACCGCGCACCCTACAGATAGAGGATGTACGCAAGTGTTACAGCAGATTCCACATTTATGAAGTACACCCGCCATCCTTGGCTCCTCGTAGGGACACTCCAAAAGCCGTGTCCCTACACTTCACAAACCTGGAATACGCTGTATTTAAAATAGGTTTGTACAAACGCCAAATTTATTCCAAGTTTTCGGGCCGACAATGCCATCAGCAACTATTTTTTGTTGTTGCTGAAAGTTGATGACTGCTTGTTGGGTTTTTAGACCGAATGCTCCATCAGTATTTAAGGAAGCTCCGCTGGTATTCAACAGTCGCTGGATGTAGCGGACATCTTCATTTTGAGTGGCGGCATCGTTGCGTTGGAGTGTAGGAAAATAACGGCAGGAAGGTAATTCAATGCCAATTGCGTTTGTGGTTTGCATAATTTTATTTGACGTTGTTGATTGCAATTTTGTTGAAAAAAGAGCTGTGTTCCAAAGATATTAATTGAACACACTATTGATGGTAAAAACCAGATTTTTTAGCGTTTATAGCGGCTGCAAAATCCGGTTTTTTACTACCCGACAACCTAGGATTAGTTAAGTTATATTTAACATCCAACCGTATTACAAGCACCTAGTTGGCTCCAAGTTCGAGGGCCGACAATACCATCAACAGCAAGCTTATTTTTCTTTTGAAAGTTGATGACTGCTTGTTCGGTTTTTGCGCCGAAAAATCCATCAGTTGTTACGGGATATCCGTTTTTCACTAGGGATTGTTGGAGATAGCGCACGTCTTTATTGGAAGCGCTGTTATTATTTCGTTGCAGTGTCGGCAAGTCCGAACATAGAGGTAATTGAGCTTGAGTTTCGTTTGTGGTTTGCATCTTTTTATTGGGGATGAGTGGTTTGCAAGTTGTTTGAACTTGCTATTCCCCAGTTGTAGCTGTGGGGAAAATGCTTTCACAGTCCCTTTTTTTAGTGACACTTATCTGGGGTAGCTCAGATGAGTGACAGCTCGTTTTCCTCAAAGTCCCAGGAAAAGATTTTGTAGCGGAGATTCTGAGCATGAGCTACAATGCTTTGAATCGACACACTTATCTCGATGTAGCTCTGTGCTTTTTGTCACATCACGCATCTGGGTGGGATAATTTCGGCGCAGTTAGAAATAATTAGCTTGAACTAATTACTAATTATTCTCGAATGTAAGAATCGCCTGATTTGTGTGGCAGCTCTGAGAAATGAGAGAATTTACTATGTTATTAAAAAATATTAGCAGATCGATCGCAAAATTTTACGGCAGAGTGCCTCTCCGTTTAGTGTTGACATTGCCATTTGTCCTGCAAACATTCGCAGTAGTTAGTCTTGTGGGATATTTGTCTTTTAGAAATGGACAAAAGGCTGTTCAAGAACTTGCAGGTAATTTGCAAAGCTAAATTAGCGATCGCATCCAAGAACACCTCGTAAGTTACTTACAAAAATCTCACATAATTGTCAAACTTAATGTCGCGATAGCCAAACTTGACAAGCTCAATTCAGAAGATTTAGAAACAACAGAACGCTATTTTTGGCATCAAATACAAATATTCTCCTCAGTTAAACAAATCTATTTAGGATCTGGGGATGGTCAATTTGTTGGGGTTAGTATAGACGAATCAGGAAAATTTGTTGCCCGAATTACAGAAAACTTTCCCCGGCGTTCTTATTATGCCTTAGATGAGCGAGGAAATAAGATTGAATTATTACGTTTTGAACCAAATTTTGACCCGCGAACTCGCCCTTGGTATATTGGTGCAACTGCTGGAAAAGATCCTATATGGACTGACATTTATACGTTCTTTCAGGGGGATTTGGGCATTACAGCGGCTCAGTCTTTTTACGACAGTCAAGGGAATTTTCGTGGAGTCATGGCAGTTGATATTGTTCTGGGACAGATTAGCGACTTTCTGAGAGGGATGAAAATTAGTCGATCGGGTCAGATTTTTATTATAGAGCGATCTGGAGCATTAGTTGGTAGTTCAACGGATGAACAACCCTACGTAATGATTGCAAATGAGAAAGCCAAACGCTTGCCAGCTATTGACAGCAAAAATATTTTAACTCGTGCCGCAGCTAAACACATCATTACTAACTTCAATTTAGCTCAATCTGAACCACCCAAAAATCTTAAATTTCAACTTAATGGCGAGTGGATTTTTGTGCATATTCAGTCATATAAAGATTCGATAGGAATTGATTGGTTAGTAGTAGTCGTGATTCCTGAAAGCGATTTCATGACCGAAATTAATGCCAATACTCGGATCACGATTGTACTCTGCCTAGTAGCTTTGATACTGGCTATAGTTATCGGTATTTTGACGGCTCGATCGATCGCACATCCAATTCTATCCTTAAACGCAGCAGCCAAAAATATCGCCCGAGGAGAATGGGATCAGATACTAGAGTTCGATCGCGCTGACGAAGTGGGCCAACTCGCCAAATCCTTCACCAGCATGGTATCTCAACTGCAAACATCCTTTTTGACACTCCCCGGTGTAAACGCGCGGGGATTCTTGGATCAACCAGTCAACTTGCCCGTTGATGTCACCACCAATGAGTAGAGGTCGGTCTGTCCCCAAGCGTTAATTTCGGTGTGCCCCACCGTATTTAAATTAATTCCTGCTTACCTCAATCCGAGGGCCAAAATATTCAAAGCTGCGTTGTGGTCTCGGTCTAACACTGTACCGCAACTGCAAATATGAGTTCTGACTGAGAGCGATTTTTGAACACGATTCCCACAACTTGAACAATCCTGGGAAGTGTACCCAGGGGCAACAGCAACCACTGTTTTACCGTACACTTTCCCAAAATATTGCAACCATTGAGCAAACTGTGACCATGCTGCATCGCTAATCGATTTAGCAAGTTTATGGTTTTTCACCATGTTTCTTACTTGAAGGTTCTCATAGGCTACGAAATCGTTAGATTTCACTACGCACAACGCCGTCTTAATGGCGAAGTCTTTACGCTGTCTACTAACCTTCAAGTGTCTTCTTCCTAACTTATTAATCGCTTTCTTGCGATTACTAGAGCCTTTCTTCTTACGAGAAACACGTTTCTGCAACCGCTTTAAAGCTTTTTCACTTTTACGCAAGTGTCGAGGATTTGAAACTGTTTCCCCGTTGCTATTGGTATAAAAATGGTTTAATCCCACGTCTATGCCAATAGTTTTGCCTGTAGGAACCACTTCCTCTGTTCGATTCACGTTGATACAAAACTGAGCGTAGTAACCGTCAGCTCGACGAATTACTCGGACTCGCTTGATTTCCTTGGGTGCGTAGAAACGCAAGTCTCGACTACCGATTAACTTAAACTTCCCAGCAGCAAAACCGTCTGTGAATGTGAGGCATCTTTTATCAGCGGAAAGCGCCCAGCCTGAAGTTTTGTATTCTACGGAATGAGTGTGTTTTTTGAACTGTGGATATCCTTTTTTTCCTGGTTTCTTAGCTTTGCAATTAGAGAAGAAACGTTGAATAGCAAAAATGGCACGTTCAGCTGAAGCTTGACGCGCCATTGAGTTAAGTTTTCCTGCCCATTCAAACTCTTTCGCCAAAATGGCGCATTGTTTGTACAGGTCTGATAATTTAACTCCCTGATTGTCGATCCAGTATCTGAGAGCTTTGTTTCGGACAAATTGAGCGGTACGAATCATTTCGTCGATGATCGGATACTGCTGTGCTTTGCCTTTTAACCTAAACTCTAATACAATCATGGAATTATTCTATCACGTTTACAGACAATTGTGGCTATAAATATGATTTGCAAGATCTCTTTACACTCGAATTAAATCCGGCCACTGAAGAGGGGGCTTTAAACCCAGCTTTTTGGTAAAACTTGTTTTTATAAAGTATTGGCTGTGAATCCAGATGATAAAACGGCTGCAATGTATTTAGATCGAGTCAATCATTTGATGGCAAAGGGCGTGCCGGAAAATTGGTCTGGGGCTTGGACTTTAACTCAGAAGTGATATTGTAGTATCGGTAGATGGTAGCTCTGCGGTTGTCAAACAACTTGAGAATTGAGTCAACGACAATTTCTGTAACTATCGGGTTAAAGTCGGAAATAAAGTCGTCGCCGTTAAGATTTTCTTTAAAAAATTCCTTAGCTCGATCGCACTGATAGCGCATTTCGTCAAAGCCAACCATTTTCACCGCAAACGTAGCCAGGGGCGAGTTTTCCAAATCGGTATTGCAATTGCCTTTAGCCCGCCCATTTTCTAATAAATTGAATACTTCCGCTTCTAAACCAATTTTAGGTTGGTAAGGTTTTTCTATTTTTGGAAAAAAGCTTTCCAAGCGGACAGATTGAGGTGCTAAATTTGGAAGTTCTCCCATCATCATCGACAGAGAAACATCGATTCCCAAACCCGAGGAAAGAGCTTCTAGCATGGCTATAGCAGCCAGTTTGCACCCCAAATACAGCTTGGCAATTTCGAGATTGTACTTAGCAGTAGTTTCCCAGCGCTGATAGGTGCGATCGTCTGGATATCCCTGAAACTGCCGGAAAATCACTTCGGGTTTGAGATAACTCAAAAAACCTTCCATTTTCAGCAAAGCAACTCGGTAGTCGCGAACCGTGTAAAAACCGCAGCAGGTGAGATTGTGGTTGGTTTCGGGCAGTAAATTCCAGGTATTTGCCAAAAAATGGGCTGAACTCTCGTGAGAAAAACTAATTACATCCCGGTTAGAAATTCGCACAGCTTTTTTGACTGTTTCCCGGATTTGCTCATCAGTTAAACTGAGGTGAAACAGGCTATTTATGGCTTGCAAGCGGTCGTAAAGGCGCTGCGAAGCCGTTACTCCCGACTCGGCGCTGCGAAACGGAATTGTGGCTTCAATGCAGGCTGCAATTTGAAGCAATTGCTCGGGTTCGAGAAATGGTTCTAGAGCTTTTACTGCCACCACAGCGCTGAGAAATTCGTTTTGTCCGCAGAAAGGATTGAGGACTTCTCCGGGTACAAAACCGAATATCAGCATTACCATTTCTAAGGTAGCATCGGCAGACAGTTCAGATCGATCGCGAATCTGTAGCTGTTTGTTAACCTCTTTTGTCACAGGAGTGATGTAGTAGCTGACGTTAAAGTTAATGCTGCGATCGACTTGCACGTAGACGATATCGTGAAATAAAGCGGCTATTACCTCGATCGCGTCTTCATTTCCCCCCACCTCAAAAATATGTTCGGGATTGTGAAAAAACCGCCAGGGCCCGAGCATCGGCTGAACTATCAGTTCGGCAATCCGATCGAGTTCACTGGGATCGACTTCTGCTTCCAGGCGATCGAGCGCCCGCATCAGCCTTTCTAAGCACTGTAAGTATGCCTGTTTGCTATCCATCAGAGCCTTTTCCAATAACATTACTGTCACGTCAGCTATCCTCTTGTTACTTTGATTTTTTCGTAGATGAACCCCGGATTTGTTGACTTGGGAACGGTGAGTTTTTTGTGGGAAACTTTAGCTGGAATTTAGGAGGCAAATATTTACTTAAAATCAAGTTAATTTCCCGTAGCTGACCTCCCCTGTTTTCCCAGTCTAATTAGCACAAAGTATGACAAGTAAACCACATAAATTCCTAAGCCTGTCAGACCCAAAAATCCCAAAAATTGAGGGCTTGCTCCACCGTGAAACATCTGTTTGTACAGCCAAGGCGGGTCAAACCAAATACGGCAAAAAGGTTCGTCAATTACCTGAGTTTGAGATTTAAAGGCACAGGTTAAGAAGGGAATTTGAGCGAGAGCGCCCAAACCGCTGTAAACAGTAATCGCCCACCGCCAAGCTGTAAAGGCCAGCTTCAAAGACGACTGCGGGCGATCGGCAATTTCTTCGTTTAAATCCTGCCAAAACCACAGACAAGCAGGAATCAAGGCTCTGCCAATCACCGATGACACAAAGCTCACAGGGATCGCAGCCATCATCAGGTAAAGTGTAATTGCCAGCAAACTCGCTACCCGCCAATAAATCATCAACAAACGGACGATCGCCTCAGATGAAGCAAAAACAGCCCAAATCAGCACTACCAGCGGGATCGAAACTGTTAATAACACAGACAACCGATAATCCATCCAGACTAGCGGTTGAAACCAGGGTGCGGTGGCTGCCAATAAAAGACTTAACATCTTGGGGAAAATATACTCACTTATGTGTGACAAATTTTAGTTTGAGACTCCCCGGTCTCAAGACACGGGGATTGTTAAGAAATTGCTTTCTTAATATCCCTATTGCTAGGGTTGCCGGCGCAATTCTTTTGCCCAAAAAGGCGGTTTGCTATCTAGCGTATTGCAAGGAGCTGCCTGGGCCGTAACTTTCCTCCAGTCCGGGGGTAGGTTTTAAAGTCTTCTACTGACAAATACATCTTAAAACACTCACGGCGCTTTTAGGGCGGTGATTTTTGACACAAAGCCGTGCAAAATCCGCAAGCCAAGAGAGCATAGTCTTAGGTTTTCGACCTGTCTAGCCGCGCGAGTCGCGGCAGTTCCCGATCCGGACGCTCCGCATCGCTGCTGCACAAAGCCGTCCTACAAAGACGGGGTTTTCAACCCAATTTTTTGATAAAAATTTCCCGCGCCAAAAGTTAGATTCCGGCGCGGGAAGGCAGAGAGCTAAATTGCTCGTTTATTCCTCGTAGATGCGGCACTCAGCAGCGTCAGGATTGTCGTCGCAATATTTTGCAAAGGAATTCTTAGGTTGGACTTGCTTTTGGTGGGAAGCTTCTGCTTGCAGTTCTTCAACTGCGTCCCACGCGGCCGCACATTCCCCGGAAGTTGCGCCCTTAACGTCACAGACGGTACGAGCGCTTTCTAGTTCTTCTTCAATTTTTTCTTGGATGTTGCCCGCGGGTGTTGTTGTCATATTCACCTTATTTAGTTAAGAAAGGTTTTCTTGTTGGATGTTAGTTTGTGTTGGAGCCGGCAGATTCGGTCTAGCGCCCTAGTTAATAGTAGCTCTAGATGCGCTGCTGTTGCTGCTGCGCCTGAATGAACCCATCCGTAACTGCGGTTGCAGCCGTCTCCGCTTCCTGCTTTACTTTAGCCGATCGGCGGGGGAAGAGTCGATCGGGCATCAATGCAGGTCGAGCCGACCCTACTTTTGATGAAAACATTACACGAAGTTGGTCTGTCAAACTGTATTGAGCTTTATCTTTTAAGATTTAGCTGAAATCTTGTTTCACACTCAACAGATTCACGGTAACTTCATGTTAACTTATGTTAACACAACAGCGGTCTGCTGGGGAAATCGATCGCCCCAAAAAACCGAGAAGGCCCGCGGCCAGTTCCGGTTAGCCTAATGTATAGAGATAGTTTTATAAAGAAGTTCGCCTTATGGACAAGCAAAACCAAATGCAGTGGGTCAGCGCTTTATCAACTCGTCCGTCCTTGGAATCTGCCCTGAAAGAAGTTGTAGAACAAGCCGATCGCGACTTAGAAGGCCCGGCCGATTTGGCGCTGATCTTTATCTCGTCTGCCTTTGCTTCGGAGTATTCTCGGCTGATGCCTTTACTCGAAGAACTGCTACCCGTACCCGCGATCCTAGGCTGCGGCGGGGGAGGAGTCATCGGCACGAACCGGGGCGGCATCACCGAAGAAGTCGAGGGATCTCCGGCAGTTAGCCTGAGTCTAGCGCGCTTACCGGGAGTGAATGTCAGAACATTTCACGTCGGTGCAGAAGAACTGCCGGACTTAGACAGTCCCCCGGATACTTGGGTCGATCTGTTGGGCGTGCCAGCCCAGGAAGAACCGCAGTTTATCATCTTGGCCGACCCCTTTTCCGCCAAAATTAACGATTTGCTACAAGGGCTAGATTATGCCTATCCGGGTGCGGCGAAGATAGGGGGGCTGGCCGGAGGGGACGGTGCGGGCAGGGGCGCGGCGCTGTTTTGCAACTATCAGTTGTACCGAGAAGGGACGGTGGGAGTGGCTTTGAGTGGCAATATAGTTTTGGAAACGATCGTCGCGCAAGGCTGTAGACCGATCGGGCATCCGTATCGAGTGACGGAAGGAGAGCGCAATATTTTGCTGAAGCTCGAAGAACAAACCGACGATATCGGCAGCTCTGGCATCGAGCGATCGCCCTTAGAGGCCCTGCGAGAGTTAGTTCAAACTTTGAGCGAAGCAGACCGAGAATTAGCGCAGCACTCGTTATTTGTAGGGTTAGTCAGCGATGAATTCAAGCTGACATTAGAGCCGGGAGATTTTTTAATCCGCAATTTGTTGGGAGTAGATCCGAAAGTGGGGGCAATTGCGATCGGCGATCGAGTCCGTCCCGGGCAGCGCATCCAATTTCACCTGCGGGACGCGCGCACCTCCGCAGAAGACCTAGAAATGCTGCTCGATCGTTATCAGCGGGCCGCTGAGTACAGCGGCACATCCAGCGCCGGCGCCTTGATGTTCTCTTGTCTGGGGCGGGGCGAAGGGCTTTACGGCCAGTCGAACTTTGACTCGCGACTGTTCGGCCGATACCTCAAAAACATCCCCCTGAGCGGCTTTTTCTGCAACGGCGAAATCGGGCCCGTCGGGGGCAGCACTTTTCTGCACGGCTACACCTCCGTATTCGGGATTTGCCGCCAAAATTCCTAATCGCTTGATTGATGACTGATGACTGACAACCGATCAAATTGGTTTGTCTAGACGGCGGTTGAAACCGCGTCTAGACAAACGAAGTCCGCCTCCGCGGACTAAAGAAAATCAATAATTCCAACCGCTGGGAGTGGATTTTATCTGCATAAATGTGATGTTAACTGCTCACTCTTCAACCTGCGGAGGCAGGTTTTGTTTGTATAGAAGCGGTTTCAACCGCCCGGGTCTTCTGATCTGCATAAATGTGATGTTAACTGCTCACTCTTCAACCTGCGGAGGCAGGTTTTGTTTGTATAGAAGCGGTTTCAACCGCCCGGGTCTTCTGATCTCAAGCGTATTGACCCATAACCAAAAAGTAAAAGCGGCAGGTGACTGCCGCTTTTACTTTTAAGTTGAGATCAGGAAACCTTAGAAGCTAAAGGTTGTCCGCAGGAGTCCGACCCAGATATCATCGTTTTTGTTGTTGTGCTCGGGATTCATAATCACGTAAACGCCCGGTGTCACTGAGATGAAGTCATTGACTTGGAAGCGATAGAAACCCTCTAGGTGATAAGAGGTGTTGCGGTTTCTGGTGAGATCGCTCTCGGTAACTTTTGGGGGTACACCGAAGACAAAACCGAGGAGGTTGCCTTTACGACCAAAGTCTGACAAAGCCAGGGTGATAGCACCATTCTGGATGGTAGCCTCGTTGTTGGATCTCCGCAGTTGTTCGGCCTTGGTGTAACCGTACCAACCACCAATCTGAAAGCGGCTGCTGGGTTTGAAGTTAACTTGGACGCCAAAGTTGTCAGATCCAGTGGCTGATTGACCGAAGGGCCGGTTAGCCAAGGCACTGCCCGTACCGCCCATGATGCCAACATCGCCTGCCCGATTGTATTTCCGGGTGTAAGTCAGACCCAAATCAAACGGCTTGCTAAAAAAGCCGATCTGACCCAGAGCGCTGAAAGAACCGTCGCCAACGCCCCTGCCGTTTGCTGGGTTGGGAGCGTCGCCATCTGAAGCGAGGTAGCCCGCAGTTGCTCGGATGTTGCCGAAGTTGTAAGTCAGACTTGCGCCAGCTCCCTGCGGGCCGCGGAATACGGCTGGGTTGCGAACTCCAAATCTGGAAATTGAACCAGTACCCGTAGAGTTAAATGGTGTTACGGTGTCTGCAATTTCATCCAGGTCAAGTCCCTTAGGGCCGACAAAGACTGTAGCGCCACCGATCGGAAAACGATAGTATAGCTCGTCGAGTGTGAAGTTGCTGCTCTCAGCCCCATCAAAGGCTAGACGAGCCATGTTTGTACCCGTAGCAGTGGTGGCTGAGTAGTTGGGGACGTTGATGGTTTGCAAGCGAGTTCTGAGCAAGTCTCGACCGGTGAAGCTTGTCAATAAGTTCAACCGCACCCGGTAGCCTAGGGTGGTGACTGTTTTGTCGTCGTGAGCGCCGACACCATTTCCGAAGGTGTCGCTGACGGCAAAAATGGCTTCTCCTGCCAATTTGGTGGTAGTGGAGAATTGATTGGCTTCGACTTCTGCGGTGCGAGCTTCTAGGGCGTCTACTCGTCCGCGCAGGGTAGCGAGTTCGGCTGCAAATTCTTCTTGCAGGCGTTGCAGGATGGCTAAGTCGTCTTTGGTGACGAAGGTACCTGTTGACGAGCTAATTAGCTTGGTTACTTGGTCTAAGCAAGCGTTGACCCCTGCTGCAAATTCGTAGCGTGTCAGGGCGCGGTTGCCGCGGTAGGTGCCGTCGGGATAGCCTGCGATACAACCGTAGCGTTCGACTAGGGATTGCAGGGCTTGGAATGCCCAGTCTGTCGGCCGCACGTCGGAGAGCTGGGATACCGATGTCACCTGGGACATGGCTCCAGATTCTGTCGGTAGGGCTTGGGGAGCTGCTGGGACGATCGGGCCGCCCATGCCAGCGGGTGCTGTCTGAGCAATTTCTACCTTGGTAGCTGGGGTGCTAGCAATTGCTGGCACTTCAGTTTTGGCGGTTGCTGTCGGGGTGCTTTCCACTGCCAAGTTTGAGGCTTGGGGCGATGGTTCGGCTGTGCTTGCTGCTGCCAGAGGCTCCGGCGCGGACGCTGTGGTGGCTGTCGCGATCGGGGCTGCTGCATTGATGTCGATCGCTGCTGTTTGCAGTTCTGCGGCGCTGGTTTCTGGTGCGATGGCGGCCAGTTTTTCAGTCTCTGCGGAGTTGGCGATCGGGGTTTCGGCAGGCGTACTGCTATTTAGAGCCAGCTTTTCTGGGGCAGCAGCAACCGCTGCAACTGGTTCTGCAATTTTTGACTCAGATGGCTGTGCTGTTGCTACCTGGTTGGCTTCAACGGTTGCGGTCGCTGTTTCAGCGATCGCGCTTGCACTGACGACTGATGATAGCCCCAGAATAGCGGGGGATACTAGAAGTAAATTCCAAAAAGTTCTGTTCATTTTCCTCACACCTTCACACTCTTATTCAACTCGATCGGCAATTCCTAACTGTTCACTTTTGTGGTTACTTGCCTGTTGACAATAATAACTGTCAAAATAGAACCTATCCATAACTGTTGATGCACAGTAGGCGCGTCTAGTTCTTGCTCGAACGTAGCGGGCTAGCCCTTCTACGGCTCAAACATCTATTTAGGTCAAGCCCACATGACATTACAGTTGATTATACCATCACCTGCTAATTTCATCTCTCGATCGCCAGACAAGCTTGATTTTGTCGGTGGTAGGCGATCGACAACTCGCTGTATGGGTTCTGCCACAATTTGCCTCAAACTGACAACTGCTCGGAGTCCTCGGTTACGCCTAACCTAACAGACAGTTGTCGGTAGGATTGTAGATGCTTGTCGCATCCCTTATACAGCTTTTGATTCTATTATGTCAAGCTTTTTAACCTAACTTTAAACCTCGCGGCCCGAAAGAAGCTATTTTCCCGCATAAAGTGGGGAACTGAGGGCTAAAGGCCGATCGATGCACCCGATCTGGGCCCAATTTCAGGCTTGACCAATTTTGGTTTTCTGATGCTCCCAGCAATCGCGACTTACCGCAGGCGATCGTCATTTTTGGCCCTGTCGGCAGGTTTAACTAGGCGGTATCTTAACACAATTTTTTGCGAGAAAGGCAGCGACAACCGACTAAACATCTGTTAGCTGAAATTACAGCTTTGCGGCCTCGCTGCGCTCGCGTTTCACAGTAGATTATTTTTTGGAGATAGCGTCTGTCTCTCAAATCACCTTTTTTATGTGATTTATGCTACTGCCTTTGGTATCCATTGATTCTTTAGCATTCCTGGACACATCAACCGGGCCCGACGCAAATATTTGGTTGCGGGCGATCGCTCGAAGTGAAAAAGCCCGATCGAAGTAAAGAGTGCATCCACCACTGTCCTAATTTACTAACAGTCAAACTAAAGAGTGCCAGTTATTGAATTGCGAGCGAAATAGAACAATCTGTAGATTTGACAATACATTCGATCTTGATATGGTATATTGCGTTGAGACACCATTTTTTTTGACATCATCTATGACTTGGATCAAAAACAAACTCCAGTTTTTAGTAGTTGTATTATTGATTTTAGGATTGTTTTTTCGCTTCGTCAACATCGACAAAAAGTTTTATTGGTACGATGAAGTATTTACTTCCCTGCGGATTTCGGGATACACGCAAACAGAAGTGATTCAGGAAATAACCAGCAGTCAGTTAGTAGCCGCCAAAGATTTGATGAAATATCAGCGCCTCAATCCGACAAAAACTTTGGGCGATACGGTTAAAAGTTTGGCAATTGAAGAACCTCAACTGCCGCCGCTGTATTTTATGGCAGTCAAGTATTGGGCAAAACTATTCGGTGATTCTCCTTTCTCGACGAGAAGCTTCTCTGTTTGGATGAGTTTGTTAGCGTTTCCCTGCCTGTACTGGCTGTGCCGAGAATTGTTTCCTGCACCGTCCGTGGCGTGGATAGCCGTAGGATTGCTAGCAGTTTCTCCCTTGCACGTGCTTTACGCTCAAGAAGCGCGTCCCTACAGTTTGTGGCCGGCACTGATTTTGTTTTCTTGTGCGTCTTTAGTGCGAGCATTGCGGCTGCAAACTAAGATCGGTTGGAGCATTTACGCAGTAGCAAATATTCTGGGATTTTACACTCATTTATTTAGTCTGTTAGTTGCGTTGTCACACGGAATTTATTTAGCAGGCACTCAAGGTTTTACGCTGAATAAAAAGGTAGTTAGTTACTTAATAGCAACTACCGTATCGTTGCTAGCATTTATGCCTTGGGCAGGAATTTTAATCGCCAATAAAAGCGCGGCATCCGGGGCGACAATTTGGTCTGACCTAGAAATTAGCCTGCTATCTTTAGCTAACAACTGGGCGGGAAATATCGGTCGCGTTTTTTGGGATTTTGGGCTGACTTCTAAGGCTAAATCGATATATTTAATTGCCGGGGTAGCCGCGACTTTAATTCTAGTAGTAATCGTAGGGTATGCAGTTTATTTTCTGTGTTCTGAGACGAGCAAACAGGTTTGGCTGTTTGTGTTGACGATGATGGCGGTGACAGCACTGGCAGTGGTACTGCCGGATGTTATATTGGGAGGAATCCGATCGACTAAAGCTCGCTACCTATTTCCGACTTATTTGGGGATGCAAATTGCTGTTGCTTACCTGTTAGCGACTAAAATTAGCGCGCTGGACGTGCCAAACTGGAAACGGCAAGTCTGGAAAGTTCTGACAGTTGTACTGTTAACGGGCGGGGTGCTGTCTAATGCCGTTAGTTCTCAAGCCGAGACTTGGTGGACTAAGGAATGGGGCCGGGAAAATCCCGCAATTGCTCGATCGATCGATCGCGCCCCACAGCCGCTGGTTGTCAGTGAGATATCGGAAGTTAGTCTGGGAAATATACTGTCAATGAGTCATTTGTTAGAACCGAAAGTGCGGCTGCAATTGGTGTTGCTTGACTCGGAAGCGCGCAGTCGGGCTCAGTTGTTTGATACACCAACTATACCCAATATTTCTAGCGGTTTTAGCGATGTCTTTGTGTACGGGCGATCGCAGAAGTTTAGTGCTAAGCTGGCGAAAATGGAAAACTCGAAAATAAAGCTGCTGTCAGAACAAAATACTGAAACGCTGTGGGTAGGTAAGTTAGTAAAAGAGTGAGGGTTTATGGAAGATTTTGGTATTATTATTGCCTGCTGCGACCAAGATTATTTGTTTGCTAAGGGTTGCTGCGCTAGCATCCGATATTTCCTAGGAGATGTGCCAATTTGTCTGTTGATTGACGGCACGTTTTCTGTGAGTGCTTTGGAAAAGTCTTATGGGGTACGAGTTATCGATCGCACAAGCGTTTCCCAAGAGGTTCTCAGAAAAAGAAGTTTTGGTTGGGGAAAAACTAAAATGATTGCTTTTTGGGAAAGTCCTTGGGCAAATTTTATGGTTTTGGATGCCGATACGATCGTCTGGGGTGATGTTCTCAAGTTGGCTAATTTTCAAGAATTTGATTTTATTGTAGACCAACCTTGTCAGGAAAATTCGGATGCAGATGTTTCAAAATTTTTCTTTGACATTCCGGGTGTTGAAAAGCATTTTCCCAGTTTTAAGTGGTCGAAATATCGAGACAATTATTTCTGTACAGGTACTTTTTTTGCTAAACGCGGCGTTTTTAGTTTGGAAGAATACATAGAAATTTTAGATTTTACGGCTGAAAATCCGGGGATATTCAAGTACGGAGAAATGGGTTTTTTGAACTTTATGATTTTCCGGGCCGCGCAAGAAAATCGGCTGCGGGTGCAGAGTGTGGATATGCAGTTGTTGGTGCCGGATTTTGACCGGGATTTTGTGAGAAAGCGGTTTCCGATGGAGTCAAACGGGCCTGCGGGCGATCGGACTGAGGCGACTGTGATTCACTGGTGCGGGCCGAAACCGACTTTATCTACATCTAAAGTTTACTCGGAACCGATGAATTTTTGCCGCCGCAAGTGTCAGGAGGATGTTTGGAACCGCACGGGTTGGGCGGCCCAGATGTCGCTGCAATTTGAGGATTGGCAGCGATCGATCTACGTGTACAAGAATAAATTTAAGAAGAAGTTTCGGCAGTTGGCGGGAAACTAATTAGGATTTTTAGACTTATATCATTCCGGCTGCGCCGGCATGATATAGAGGACACGGCAGTGCCGTTTCCCTACCCTGATTAATTGTAGGGACACGGCACTGCCGTGTCCTGATTTCGGGTAATATTAATTCCGATGCTACCAAATTTGATATCAGATATAGAGGACACGGCAGTGCCGTTTCCCTACCCGGATTAATTGTAGGGACACGGCACTGCCGTGTCCTGATTTCTCTGCCGTGTCCTGATTTCTCGATCGAAATCGACAATTCAACCTTCGAGGGGCAAACTCGGCCCGGCTGGGGGTAAAACTTGGCGGTGAACGCTGACTTTGTGGCTTTCCCGCTGAGTTTGCATTTCGACGGCGATCGCCTCAAATTCGACTTCCATGCAGCCGTAGGGAATCTCTAAATCGATATTTGCTCGCATATTTCCCAATCCGTTAGCTTGAAATTCGGTGATCCAGCGCGGGCCGTCGAGAATCAGGTAGGTTTGCCGATCGAACACCCAAATTTTCACGTAAATCCGGGGCATTAATTCCGGCAGTTGCACTTGCACTTTTACAGTCTCGCCCGCGAGGATTTCGGCGCGGGGCAATTCCAAAACGGGCATCGGTATTAACTCGTCTTCTGGCAAAACGTAGGGAGTCGGGGGATTTGCTTCTGCTTCGACAGTTGCGGTTTTTTGAGCAACTTTTTTCGGCTCTGGGGGTTCGTCAAAAACGACAAATTCTCTGGCTTCTGGGCTACTCGATTTGAGTTGGGAAATTGTGTCGATGCTTTTGGGTGGCTGTTGAGTTGGGCTGCTTTCTTCCACAACGGTAATGGCGTCGCTGCTATCTGCGGCGACTTTTGGAGTGGGGGAAAGGGTGGTTGCTTTTAGCCAGTCGGGGGATTCGATGTTGCTGGCTAAGGAACTCAGCCGCGACCAAAATCTATTTTGGACGTTTAAGGTCTGAAATGCCTTTTTTGTGGGCGCTGGCTGGGTTTCTGGGGCTGTTTTTTCTGGTTCGGGGCTGTTTTCTGGTTTTTGGTCGATCGCTCCGATTTCGGCCGTCTGAGGGGCGGTTGGGATGTCTGAAGGTTTTGTTTGCGGGTCGTAGCGAAGCGGGGCGTAAGCCATCGCCCCTGCGGCAGTTTGAGCCGAATTGGAGATGGTTGAAAGCAGTTGCGCTCGGCTGCTGTCGGGCAGTTTGTTACCGAATGCGGGCAAATCTAGCCCCCCTGCACTTGGGGTCTGGCGGACACTGAGTTGAGGGGGTAAGGGTTCGTTTGTTGGGACTTCTGCGGCGGAGGTCGGGTCTAAGGGTTTTTCGACTAGCTTCAGGAAGGATAGATTTGTGGCCTTCCGAGGGGCTATTGAGCCTGCTGGGGAGGGTTCGGCTTGATGCTTTTCTTCGATAAAATTGTCTTTGATTTCCTCTAGAAGATGCTCCAAACGGGCTGTAATTGTGAATAGCTTGGTGGCAAGAGTGACGCCACCGCTGATGAGTATTGCTTCTCCTAAAATTAGGCGGCTTTTGCACTCGGTTGGGATGTAGGTAACGCAGGCAAAGATGCAGGGGGGAGCTTGTTCTGGCATCGGCTGCTCGATTTGGGCGAGAATTTTTGAGGTTTGGGGGTCGCGCAAGTAAATTTGCAGTTGTGCTGAACCGATCAGTTTTTGCAGTTCTAGGGCTTCGGATTCGGGGATGAGAGTTGCTGTTTTTCTAGTTTTTTGGGGGGGTTGGGGAATGTCGATTTTGCCGGAAATGATTAGGGGGCTGCCGAGTTTGGTGACGAAGGTTTCTCGATCGAGCACGAGTTCGAGTTTGACGCCCGGTTTGGGTTGGGGAGTTGGGGGACTCGGGAATTGGTAGATTTTGGGCTGCTGCGGTGCTGCACTGGCTGGAAGTTGGGTTGGTATCCGATCGAGCGGTGCTGCGATTTGTTGGGTTGCGCGATCGGCAAAACCTGGGTTTTCGGCATCTGAGGCGGAGGTTTCCGATTCGGTTTGGTCGATCGGCGCTAGGGGTTCGGAGGTTTCGGATTCTGCGGGTAATACTTCTAACTGAACGCCGTACTGCCAGGGTTTTGCTGGTGTCGATCCCGGATCTGGCAAGCAGGAGAGTTCCCAGATTCCGGGTTTGAGGCGGGTGTAGGGAATGATCACGACTAATCCTTCGGGGTTGGTGCGGGCCGATCGGCTTTGGACTTTCCGCTGGGGTGCCAATTCGTCGAAGGATGTGTGGGCGATCCGTATTTCGATGTCGGTGTTGGGATGCTGGATGCGAGCAACGACGCGGTATTTGCCTTCTAGAATTTCCACGTCGGGGGTTTCTAGGGGCAACCAGGCGCGATCGCCTTCTTTCTGTAGCAAAAATTCTAATTTTTTCATCTTTTCTTTTCTCTAGAAGACCTCCGCTATGTTGCTGAAAGGTTTGCGGTAGGTGGTTTTTTTGCAGCTACAGGCATTGAATTACTATATGTTGTACAGTTTATCACCTCGATCGGTCAAGAGTTACGTTCAGAAAGATAGATAGGCGATCGAAAAGTCGGCATTTTGCTCGATAGCTAAAATTGTCCTTCTATATCCCGTGATTGGTGCAGGACTCTGACAATCTCGATTCTTTCTAGGAGAATTATGTAGAAAATAATGTAAGGTTTGACGGGAAAACTTCTCAATCCTGTGAGGAGTTCATTTCGCCCTCGCCCCATATTCGGAAATTGGGCAAGCATGGGAAAGCAATCTAGCAGTCGCGCCACTTGGCGATCGGCGCCAATTTCGTCCTGCTGTCCCAAATAAATCCATATATCTTCTAAATCTTTTTCGGCTTGCTGGGAAAGGCGATAACGATTCACAGGTACTTACTCCTGTTTTAGGCGTTGTTGCCCGCGTTGTTTTATTGTCACCAGAAGATTCGGCAGAGAAGAGTCATCGTACTCTGTATATTGTCCTGTCTGAAGCTGCCCGACGCCGATCGCGATTTCCTGCTTCAGAGTTTCTCGATCGACTTTTGCAGTGTCTGAAGTTTGATTGGGAGTTAGAAGTTTATGGATGAGGATGTGGCGCTCTTCCTCGGTGAGAGCGAGGATAATTTGGGTGAGGGTATCGATGAGTTGAGTGTTGATCGTGGCTGCTTCTGTCATATGCGATCGGAGAATGGTTGCAAAGCGAGGAGGGATAACGTTATTTTAACTTAGCCATTTTCAGTCAGAACTTACCAAGGACTGCCGATTATGCTGAAAGCTGCCCAATAGTAAGGATGGGATAAATCTTTGCTGTCGAGTTTGGGGATGGACGGGGGTAAGGGAGTTTCGCCCCTGGAACTTCGCAGTTGACGGTTTTCGATGTTGACTTTGCCTTCGATCGCAGCAATTTGCGCTCGCCGCAGCGCTTCAGCTTTAATGATTGAAGGGTCTTTTGGCGTGCTGATTTTTAACTGCTGGTAAAACTCGGTCATCAGCGCCAGAGTCCCCGCATCGCTGACGTACCACAGGCTGGCGAGGGCTGATTTTGCTCCCGATTGCAGCGCTAAACCGGCAAATCCGAGTTCTGCTTCTTTGTCTCCCAAGGCGGTTCTGCAAGCGCTCAATACTAACAGTTCAAGCGGCGGATTGTTCCATTTTAAATCTCTCATTTGATCGAGCCTTAATTGGGTATCCCAAAATTGAATGTAGGAGTTATTTGGGGTTCCCGGTCGGAATTCGGCGTGGGTGGCGAGGTGGATGATTCCGTATCTTTGTTGCAGCCGCTGGGATTGCAAGTTGACGATCGTGAAATCTTCGTTGAGGAAGGATTGACCGGGCCACTGTCGGGCGATCGCCCCCAATTCTAACGGGACTGCCGGCAGCGGTTGTTTGTCCGCCGTTTCTGAGAAATTTGATGCTCCCATTGCTAGGACTTGGGTGTTTCTGAGGTCGGCGTAATTGCTGTCTGTGAGTTTGAAGGCGGGGATGCGCGCGAGGCTGTATTTTTGGATCAGAAATTGCTGTCCGTCGTGCATTGCCGCCAGCGGTACGGTTCGCAAACCTTCGCCGACGCAGAACAGCAAGGTTTCAATTTTTGCTGTTTGCAAATCTGTTTCTAGAGGGGCAATTATCCATTGGTAAAGTTTTTGGGCTGGTTCTAGATAGCTGGTAGTGTTGATTTTTCTGGGGTTGGTGATTTCGCTGTTAAATTCTTTAACTACTGACAGCAAATTCTCTTTTTTGGCTGACGGGACGCTGCGGTGTATCGGCGGGCGATCGGGCAATATTAAAATTAATTCGAGTTGGTCTGTACGCGGGATGGCGTAAATTAAAGCTGGTTTTTTCTTAGTTTGAGCTGCTAGGCGGGAGAGGGTTTTTGATATTGCCTCAGCAGTTTTCGCACGGCCTGCAAAGTCTTGTTTAAAGTATTTTTGATAGTCTTCTTCCCAGTCTTGTTCGATTCTATTTACGGCTTCGGTGAGGTTTCCCCGATCGAGCAAATTTCTCATTTCTTGCCCATTCAGCCCGCCCTGGGGTGTATTTTGGGCAATTGTAGCGAGGTTCGCGGTGCTCCAGCAAAAAAATATGACTGTCAAACAGTAAAAAATAGCTGTTTTAATTTTTTTCTGAGTCGCGTGTTGGCGGTGCTGCTGGGATTGGTGGTGCATGGTTTTGGGGCGGTTGACGGCGCAGTTGAGCGGCAGCAATTGGGAAAAGTTTGGATGTAGGTGGGAATATTTGACTGTGCTGGCGAGCCGCCCGATCATAGCATTCAATACAAACCGCAAACATCTGCTGTAGGGTGCAACCTCAGCACCGCCAAGCCTCCAACACCAACAAATTCGCGGTTTGTAGGGACACGGCAGTGCCGTGTCCTTACCTCTGTATATAAACTTTTGTAAATTATGCAGCGATTTTGCATAAAAATCGCAGATCCGCACAGATACGAGGATAGAGGGCTATGCAGGAGGATGCGATCGCTCTCCTGTGCGGGCACATCAGCCGATCTAGATGAGAGAATTAGCAGACTCCGCCGCCTGAATTGCTGGTTGAAGACAATTTTTCTGAGTACCCTTGGAACAAGAGATGGCCACTAACGGTGAAATTGACGATCGGCTTAAACAGCTAGCTATAGCTGCTAAAAATCACCCGCCTAAAACTGTGGAGCGAAACAAAGCTATTACCAAATTATACATGGAGATTGAGAAATATAAAATCATTAATTGTCCCAAAAATCGGAATTTCTCCTACCAAATTTATCAGGAGATTTGTGCCGAAGCAAAACAGGACTTGATGTTGCGTATCTGCCGGGAAGTTCACAACTACCGACCTGAGAACGAAGTCAGGCAGTGGGTAAATTTTTTGATGATTAAATGTTTTCAGGAAGCTACACCTAAAGTTATAGGTGTGAAGGATTTAAAGCGTTTATACTGCGAAGATATGGACTTATTTTTTGACAAGCTGGGAAAGCAGGCGGAACACGATCTTTATCGAATTGAAGAAGCTTTGATCGATATGATTAAAGAAGACCCAGACGATGCTTTTAAAAGCGAAGTCAGTAGAAAATACCCGCAGGTAAATTTTCAATTATTGCTTGTCAAAAGAGTGGTAGAAGATGCAAGTTGGCAGCAAATATCTGAAGAGTCAGGAGTAAGTGTTTCAAATTTGAGCAGTTTTTACCGGAGGTCTTTGGAGAAATTTACGTCCAGATTCAGGGAATACTTATAACAGATGACAAACCTAAAACCAGAGATGGATCATGAATAATACAGAAGTTGATTTTGCTTTGACAATTCCGATCGCCCCAGCAGCGCGGCGCAGCGCTCAAACGCTCTCCCAGCAACAAAGTGATCCGAAAATAGCCAAACAAGTTTACCTGAATGCTTTGGCCGTGCACTGCGTCGATTTTTACTTTCAGTGTTTGGAAATCGAGACTGATTTGGCAGCCAGCGGTATTTGGAATCCTGCCGTCCAGAAATTCATGGATGTTGCGGATTTGGATGTTAAAGATATTGGCAAATTGGAGTGTCGGTGGTTGGGCCCAGGCGAAGATTTTGTCTCGATTCCGGCAGAAGTGCGATCGGACAGAATTGGTTACATTGCCGTAGAAATGACTGAATCGCTCCAGGAGGTTAAGTTGTTGGGATTTGTACCGTCAACCCAACAAGAAAAAGTTGCGCTCAGCGAGTTAAAATCCCTCGACCAACTGCTAGAATATTTAGACGAGCTCAAGCCTGTAAATCTCAGTCGCTGGTTGCAAAATATTTTTGATAGCGGCTGGCACACAGTCGAAACCCTGTTCGAGTCGAAACCAGAATTGCAGTTTGCTTTCCGCAGCCCCCAAGTTTTAGAAAGCAGCGCTTCAGTCAGTGGAAATCGGCCGGTGAGGCGAGGTAAATTGCTCAGCTTAGAGCGGGGAAAAGAACAAGTGGCTTTATTTGTGGAATTGATGACAACTGACGAACCGGATATAGATATTTCGGTAGAAGTTTATCCCACAAACGGTCAAGCCAATCTGCCCAAGGATTTGCAGTTAATGGTCTTAAATGATGAAGGTGAAACTCTGATGCAGGCTAGAGCAAATAAAACGGGAAATTTGCTATTTGAATTAAGCGGAGAACCGGGGGAACATTTTACCGTCAAGGTGGCTTTGGGCGATGTCACCGTGACTGAAAATTTTTCGATTTAATCGTCAGCTATCAATTGGGGGTGTAAGTTATGGATAAGTTAATTGTTCTGAAATTAGACGGAGATTGCGAACAAGGTTTTCGCTGCACTTTGAAAATTGGGGAAAATAATCAATTTCCCTCTACGGACTTTACGGGAAGCGAAAACTTGCCTCCCAATCCGCAGTTAGCAGCTTTTGAAGAAGAACATTGGAGAGAAAAATATCGAGGCTTGGGGTCGCATTCCCGCCGCCAGCAGAATTTGGTGCGTTCGATATACCCGTTTTTGCACTCAGATGCGAAAAAAAATACTGCCGCAGAACCCGGGGCTAAAGGATTGTCTTTTCGGATTAAACCTAAAAGAATTAGCAACAGACCTTCTCTGAATGATTGCAAAGAATCTGGAGAAAAACTAGCGAAAATGCTGAATGATTGGCTGAGTTCTCCTGAGTTTGCAAAGGTTGATAGGCTAATCGGCGATAGTTTGAATAGAGATGAAGAGGCAAGAGTGCTGATTTGTACGGATGACAAGCACTTGCAAAAACTGCCTTGGAATCGATGGAATTTGTTTACAGAAAGATTTCCGCAGGCTGAACCTTCCCTAAGTAAATTAAATTATGTAAAGTCGGAAATTCCACGAAAACCAGTCCGCAAATCTAAGGTAAAGATTTTAGCGATTCTGGGAAATAGCGCTGGGATTGATGTCAGGAAAGACCAGAAAATTTTGGAGAAGTTGTCTAATGCTGATGTCAGATTTTTAGTAGAACCGAAACGGGATGAAATTAACGATCAACTTTGGGAAGAAGCTTGGGATATTATATTTTTTGCGGGACATGGTGAGACTGAGAATGATACTGGAAAAATTTATATTAATCAGACTGACAGTTTAACAATTGATGAGTTGTGGTACGGTTTGAGAAAAGCGGTAAATAATGGTTTGCAACTGGCAATTTTTAACTGCTGCGACGGGCTGGGTTTGGCCCGGAATTTAGATGATTTCCAGATGATTCCGCAAATGATTTTAATGCGGGAGTTGGTGCCGGATGTTGTAGCTCAAGAATTTTTAAAGTGTTTTCTGAAAGAGTTTGTGGATGGCAAGTCTTTGTATGCAGCAGCGAGGGAAGCGCGTCGGCGGTTGGAGAGTTTTGAGGATCGGTTTCCTTGTGCTAGTTGGTTGCCGATAATTTGGCAGCATCCGGCGGCGATTCCGCCTGTTTGGAATGATTTTTTGCTTGAGCCTAATTCGCCTGTTGTTGCGGAGGTTTTGACTGCGGTTGCTACTCCGAAAAGACCGCAGGTTAAGGGTTTTTCGCGGTTGCGAGCGGTGGTTTTGGCGAGTGCGGGGTGCAGTCTAGCTGTGATGGGAGCGCGCTGTCTCGGGGTGCTGGAGCCTGTGGAATTGTCAATGCTCGATCGGCTCCTGGGCCAGCGCGAACCTGAATTAATCGACAATCGGCTGTTGGTTGTGGAAATAACAGACAAGGATGCTGGGAAGTACGGTTATCCTCAAACCGATGCTGTTATCGCGGGAGCACTTGAAAAATTGCAGCAGTTTAAACCATTAGCAATTGGTTTGAATATGCACCGCAATTCGCCAAGAGAACCTGGACGGGAAAAATTAATTTCCCTATTCAATAACAATCCTAATATTATTACTGTATGCAGCTACAGTTCCAACGATAAAAATTTCGATCCTGCGCCAGAATTTTCGGAAACTCAATTAACAAATCAAGTTGGGTTTAGCAATTTACCCAAGGAGGAACGAGGTAACGAAAAAGGTAAAAGCGTTCGCCGCCAACCTCTCTCCTATGATCCTAAGCTTTCTGATTTCACTAATAATTGTAAAAGTCCCCACAGCTTCAGCTTGATGCTGGCATTGCGATTTTTGGAAAATCAAGGCATAAAATCAGAGATAACTCAGAATGAAGAGTGGCGAATTGGTGACGTTACTTTTCCAAGATTGGCGAATCGTACAGCAGGTTATCAAGATTTAAATGCGTCAGTCAGTCAAGTATTGCTCAACTACCGCGCAAATAATCCAAAACCAGCTTTTAAAGTAACGCTTCAAGAAGTATTATCAGGTAAAGTAAACTCTGATTTAGTCAAGGATAAAATTGTCTTAATTGGTCATACTTCGGAAGGTTCACCAGATTCTTCTGATACTCTTTATGGTAAGATGCCGGGAGTCTGGGTTCACACTCACATGGTGAGTCAAATTCTCAGCGCTGTCATTGATAAAAGACCGCTATTGTGGGTTTTGCCTCAATGGCAAGGGATACAGTGGGGAGATGGGATTTTTGTGTGGTTGGTGGCTGTGACGGGCGGGTTGTTGGCTGCGCGCGGACGATCGCCCTTAGTATTGACGATCGCTGGCGCTGCTACGATCTTTGTGGTGTATCAAGGCTGTATGGCAATTATGGCTTTCGGGGGTTGGATGCCTTTGGTTCCTGCGGTTTTGGCTTTAGTGGCGACGGGTGGTATCTTGTTTATGTACGATCGATCTTAAGCATATTTGGCGGTTGAAACCGCGTCTCTACAAACGAAACCTCGGCGGTTGAAACCGCGTCTACACAAACAAAGTCCGCCTCCGCGGACTGGGAGAAAAGAGTGGTTTTATGTATAAAATGCAATTGCAGTTAGTGTTGGCTTTAATTTGGGCGATGGCTTACGCCCCGCTACGCTACGACTCTGCACCGCTGGCGATCGCAAATTGGACGCATTCTCCCGTACAGCAAATATCGAAGACAACAGAAACACCTCCCGATCCTAACACTACACCAGGGGGCGGACTCGATCCATCGAACTCATCTTGCAAAAAAACAAAGCAGCCGCTAACTGCTTTAATTCCTCAGAAAAACCTAGGGTTAACAACTGCTGCACGTCCTACTTTTTGGTTTTACATTCCCTACATTCGTGAAGACATAAAAAGGGGAGAATTTGTGATACTGACTCAAGACGAAAAAACTGTGATTTATGAAACAAATTTTCAGTTATCCCAAATTCCTGGAGTCGTTAGTATTACTGTACCTTTATCCTCAAAACTTGGCTTAGAAGAGAGTAAAACTTACCGTTGGTTCTTGAGAATCTACTGTACTAAAAGTAGAACTGATCGTGCAGATTTAATTGTAGATGGATCGGTAAAGCGGGTGGCGATGACACCAGAAACAGAACGTTCGATCGATGCAGCTTCGCCCGATATTTGGTACGATTCGCTGACTCGTTTGGGCGATGTGCTGTCAACTTCGCCACAGGATGAAAAATTCAAAAATGACTGGAATAAGTTGTTAGAGTCTATTGGGAGAAAAGAGTTAACTAAAGAACCGTTAGTTGGGCCAGTTGTAGAACTAGGCGGTTGAAACCGCATAACCTCTATATTGCCAGTTTTGCAATGGGCACGGCCCTTCTTCGTGTCAACTTAAGTTGACACGAAGGAGGACACGGCAGTGCCGTTTCCCTACAATTCATTGGGCGTAGGGACACGGCACTGCCCATTAGTGTCAACTTAACGTCAAACCCTTTCAGAGACTGCTGTTTGATGATTGAGACCAGATCCCCCCTAGCCCCCCTTAAGAAGAGGGGGGGACAGGAGTTTTTTCAAAGTCCCCCTTCTTAAGGGGGATTTAGGGGGATCTAGACTCGGCTGTGAACTAGATTCCTCAAGGCTTTCTGTCTTAAGTTGACACCTATGGGCACTGCCGTGTCCTCTATATTGATATAACTCCAAAAACCATGATATAAATCCCGATAATTCACAACCAATTACCAACCAAAATATAGGTACCCCAAATATTAGGTGCAGGATATCTTTCAAACAGCGATTGCTGTGCAATATGCAGCGCTTTTGCCCTCGTCATTCCGGGTTTCGACAGTTCACCGTAAAACTTTAACATCAGTTCCGTATTCGGTGCATCCCGGGCTTCCCACAAGGTAGACAAAGTGCTCCGAGCTCCCGCACGGATGGCAATTCCCGCAAGCCCTAAAACTGCTCGGTTGTCTCCTGCTGCTGTTTGACAAGCGCTCAAAACTAGCAGTTCAATGTTATTCGATCGCTCTTCATTTTTAGTTTCGATTAAGTTTGCTATATCTTGACCTTTGAGAAGTTGTTTGTAAGCCACAATATAAGTTTCCTCTGGATCGGAACTGAATTCGCCGTGAGTCTTGAGATGCACTGCTGAAAAGTTGCCTGTTTGCAGGTGATTTTGAATGTTGGCTTTGGTAAATTTTGTGTCTAGCAAAGGTTTGCTGGCGGAAACTTTTTTGGCAATACCCTCTAATTCTTCTCTAAGTTTATGGATGGTTTCAAAATTTTTACCGTCAATGTTTTGCGGTTCACCTATGCCGCCGACGAAGACTTTTAGTTTTTGCTGTAGCGGTTGGGGTGCAAAAAGTTCGAGGCTGGGCGAAATGGCGATCGCATATTTATCTTCTACTAAATACTTCTCGGTTTTCGCGTTGTAAAGCACTGTCATCGGTATATTCCGCAAATTCCCATCCAGCACGAATACTAATGTTTCAATTTGAGGGTTTTGCTGGAGTTCCGGTTCTAGCGGCTCGATCAGCCATTGGTACAGTTTCTGCGATTCAGCTATTACCTTGGGAGTTTTTCCCCGTTCTCTCAAGTTTGATTGCAAGTTTTGCAGGGTTGTTTCTAGGGTTTTTCTAGAAACAGGAGTTTCGTAATATGCCAGCGGCTGTCCGGCAAGTTGGAGAATAATTGCTATTCTGTTTTCTAGGATAATTGGATAAATCAAGGCAGCTTGCTGGTTGGCTATGCGAGCAATTGGCAATGACAGCGAAACGCTGCACCGCAGAAAATTTTCGATTTCTGCTAGTTGTAGCGCGTCTATTTGTTTAATTGCTTGTTCGAGATTTGCTGAACTTGGTTGAGTGTTTCCCTCGGTTGTCAAGAGTAAATCTACGAGTTCGCGGTAAACTGGTTCGGCGTTGTCTCGGAAGGAAAACTGCACGTCTGAATTGACGGCAATTAAATCTTTTCGCAGCGATTGGAGCGTTTGAACTGATGCTTGATACGCACCGATCGCACTTTTTGCATCTCCCTTACTTTTCACCGTCAATCTTCCCAATTGCCACTGCCATTTATAGGCAAGATCCGCTGCTTGGATCGACTGTGCAATGCCCAAAGCTCGATCGGTTAATTGTTTAGCCTCGGATATCTGCCCGGTTATTTCGTACAACTCGCCGAGACTCCCTTTCGCATAAGATTCGGCCCGCAAATTCCCTAATTTATCAGCATCATTAGCAGCGGTTGCCAAGAGTTGAGCAACATAAATTAATGCGGGTGGTTCGACATTTTTGCGCGGAGATTGGACAGCACAGCGGTTGACTGCGGGCGGGAAAGGCCATTTCATTGTATCGACGTGCGGTTCGATGACTTGCACTGTCAAGCAAGCGAGACTTTCGGCAAAGTTGATGCGATCGTAAATCGATTGTGTACTGGCGGGCAAATTGTCAACTTTTGACTTGATTTCTTGCCACAAATTGCCGATATCTGAGTTGGGGAGATTGATCGCAAGCAGGCTCAGTTTATTTAATTTAGCTTGTAACTGTTCGGTTTTCCCAGAAGAGGCGATCGCCCTTTCGTAAAAATCCAAAGCTTTCTCATAATTAGGCACAGCATCCTGCTTGATATCTTGTTGCCGCTTGCCGAAAGCTCGCTGAGTGTTTCCTAAACTGAGATATGCAGCACCCAGAGCCGAATTTAGCTGCAAGTTTTGGGCGGCGACTAAACTGCGATTTAAGATGATTTGTGAATTTTTCAAAGCACCAGTCAGCCGCAATACATCGCCTAAAATCCTCAAGCCAGATGCGCTGATCTCAGTGTTTGGTAAATTTTTAATAATTGCTTTTTCTCTTGCAGATAGTTGGTTGTCAATTAAGTTGGCACAATCAAATTCAGCCAAATCTAAAACTGGGAGCAAAGTATTGCAAGCTTGGCGGTAAAGTCCGGCTGATTGGAGATTTTGGGCGGCGACAAGTTGGCGGCGGAATATTTCAGTTTTGCCGTTGACTTGAGTGGCGGCAATTTTCGCGAACACAGGTACTTGCACGCAGCACAAAAATGCTGCAAGCGCTGCTAATAAACACCAAATTTTCCACTTTTTCATATTTATCTGTGTTAATTATTGGGCCGGAGGCGCGATCGGCGGTTAAAAACTCCAAAATTTATGGCACTTTTCCCGATTTCTTATCCAACAAGTGTGACATATATAACCTACACTTTCTAAGTGATATGTGAAAATACTTAATGATTTAGATAATTTTAGGTTATGCGGTCGATCGCCGATGCGAGCGATCGACCATGCAAAAATCATCGATCTTAAATTAAACGCAACCTTTCAAAATTAACCAGAAAACTATCGCGCGCGGCAGTTAATTGAAGCAAATTAACACCAGAGACAATCGGCAGATTGAAATCGCCAAATATTCACACAATTTTCATCTAAATTGACAATTTTACCGAAATAAATTAAATATTAATCGTTAGGAAACCTAACAATTAGTGTGGCTGCAATTGCGGTGCAGAGCGAATACCTGTACTGTTTATAAAGCAAATTAGCGATCGAGCCTCCATAATTAAATGCCCCAGCCGCCTATACTTACGTGCATCCTCTTGGGAAACGCAAACTGAACGCCTAAATCAGCCATCGAAGCACCCTCCGAGCAGGTGCGGAAGTTTCAAAGAAAGCCTCTGCTGAGACGAAGTTTTTTTACTCAAACATGAAATTTGATTGGTATGCTGCACAAACCGAGCATCCCCTTTGCTCGCGCCACCTTGCTGAGTACAGCAACGGTAGAGCTTTTTAAGGGAGAAACAAGATGAATTTGGAACAATCCTCTAGAGGAATCACCCCCGAGCGCTGCGCTACTGAAGTAGTGGAAATTATTCCGCTGATTGTGGGGTCGATGCGAGCCAAAATGCGAAATCAAGGAGAACCTTTTTTATCGATATCTCAGTTTCGCAGTCTGATGTTTATTTACCGCTATCCAAATTCTTCTTTATCGAAATTAGCAGATTATTTGGGGGTGACTAGACCGACTGCTTCTGCAATTTGCGAGCGCTTAGTTCAGGAAAAATTTGTAGACCGCAAAGAACATCCTCACGAACGGCGAGCGGTGGTACTGAACCTGACAGAAATAGGTCGCACGAGGTTGGAAGAAATTAGAGCGATTACTTGTAGCAATATTTCGCCAATGTTCGAGGACTTATCTGAAGAGCAAATGGAAATAGTTTTGGCAGGATTGGCCTTACTCAGAGAGGTATTTGATTTGCAATCTAACAATAAGTAAAACTTCTTCATAGCAATTATTTATTGTTTAATATTATGTCGGGTAGTATCGGAATTAATGTTACCCAGAGTCAGGACACGGCAGTGCCGTGTCCCTACAATTAATCGGGCGTAGGGAAACGGCACTGCCGTGTCCTCTATATTATTCCTCATGATTATTTAGGGGTAGGGACACGGCACTGGCGTGTCCTCGCTTGTCATTCCGGCGATTCAATCTTTCGCTGAATTTAACAGCTTTGCCAAAACATTTCGCATTATCTGCTGAGCTCCAGCATTTAAAACTGGCGGCCGCAACAGAGGCGCGTTGTAATCGTCCAATCCCCACGCCCACTGCATCGAACCGGTCGCGAATACTGTCGCCCCCGAATCTGCTGTGTAAACTGTCATGTCAGCATAGCGAGTGCCGCCGCCGTAAGGGTAGGTCGAATGGGCGACGCGAACTATATTTTTCGGGGCATTGCCAAACATTCGATCGACTTCATAACCTAGCAGCCCCGGCAACTTGTCGCCCTTTTTTAACCCCGTTTTTTCTAACAGCCAATCGGGGGCGCTTTCATCAATCACAATATCAGCATTAACTTGAAATGTTTCATACATGACTCCGATCAAAGCATCTTCGGGACTGCCGACAGTGCGATCGCGCCAGCGAGTTGTGACTAAAGAATAAAGTGCGGGCGATTTATTGGAAGTAGCTATTTGAGCGGGTTCTGGTTTGCCAATTCCATAATTAAGCTGCCCAGAAGCAGCTATTTCTAAAGGTGAATTAACCGCACCAAATTCTTGTTGCAATCCGCCCATAGGGTCTAAATCTGCCATTTCTTTATAAGCAACTACAGTTCGGTTTACGTCGCCAGTAATTCGGCTGGGTTCTAAGCGAATTTGCCAATAACAAATATTAGCACCAAAAAATCCGATACTGACGCCTTCATCTCTAGCTACTTCAATGTTTTTGCGCATATCTCGCGACCAATATTCGTCGTGTCCTACGGACAAAAATGCTTTGTGAGATAACAGCAATCGGGAGTTAAAATGCGTGTCGATGTTGGTAGCATAGGTAACATCATAGCCTTCTTTTTCTAGCCACCTGACCGTATTGTATTCCCAACCAGCGCTCGAAGTTCTCCTTTTTGGCTGAAAGTTGGTGAGAAATTCCCCCGCACCTAAGCCGTAAGCAGCTTTGCGGTTGGGACTCATGGCGTAGGGCCGATTAAAAGAAACTTTGTAGGCTTGTTTGGCACGACTGTTCCAGCGGTAAAGCGATTTGTAGCCCCAATTGTTGTAGGCTTGATAGGTAGTGACGCTGGATTGAAATAAAATGTCGGATTTGCGATCGTCATCCCGAACTGCAAAGATGATATAACTTTGCTTTCCGGTTCGGCTAGCGGTTAGTTTGGCTAAATAAATGCCGCTTGTCCAGTCATTGGCGCGCTCAATTCGCAAAATATATGGGTCTTTCCAATCGCATTCTATTAGTCCCGATGCTTCATCTTCTCTCGGCGGAGGCTGTCTAATTCCCTTGCGGATAATTGGCTCATTTATCCGCCTGCCGCCGAGTCCCTTGTACCATCCGGTGCGGAATATTTCTATGGTGTAATTCGGTTCTTTAGTGTTGACAAATAGTTTAATTTCGCCGCCGACATTGACGCTCGTCAAAGAAGCGTAACCTTCGATTTCTCGCTTGGCGGCGGGATTTTCTAACTCCCAGTCTGCGGTTCCTGGTTTTTGGTTTTCTCGGGCTGTGGGATTGGTGGCTAACGGACTTTTTTCGGAATTTGAATAGTCTTGAGAATGTGCTGCGCTGTTATATAAAAAAGGGGCTGCTAAGCCGAGCGAAAAAGCTTTCAGAAACTCTCGGCGGCGCAATTTCCACAATAGTTTAACTGTCACGGTTAATAAGTATAGAATTTTACAGTTGAATTTTCGCGTAGCGGGCGTAACTTTACTTTGCATAAGCCCAAAACACATCATACCTTAGACAGATTGTGTCCGAGATAACTCGATCGAGTGCGAGTGCGATCCTTTTCTGCAAGGATGCGTCTTAGTATTTCTTCACATAGCATGATTTCGGTCTATGATATATGCCTTATGGCGTCCTTGTGTTCAAAGCCCGTTACCGCGTACCGCTGATGAGTCAATCACCCAATCCACCGCTATCCCAACCAGTTTCTCGACGAACCGCCCTCAAATTCCTCGGAGTCGGTGCCGCTGGCGGGCTGGTGGGTTACTCTCGATTTTCCAAGCCAGAGCCCGCCGTTTTTGTGCAAGATGCTCTTGACTTGCCACGAATGCTAAATAACCGCAAAACCGTTGCAGTTGTCGGCGCAGGCTTGGCCGGGCTCGCCTGCGCTTACGAACTCTCCCAGCGCGGTTTCGCCGTCACGCTGCTCGACAAATCGCCCCAACTCGGCGGCAAAATTGCTAGTTGGCCGATACAAGTCGGGAACGAAACCTTCATGATGGAACACGGTTTCCACGGTTTTTTCCCACAATATTACAACCTCAAAAGCGTGGTAGAAGAACTAAAAATTACCGATAACTTTGTATCTTTAGAATCCTACGCCGTTGTGTTTCGAGACGGCAAATACCAACCAGAAGTTTTCCGTCCCAACCATTCAGCTTTTCCCTGGAACATAGTTGATTTGGGAATATCTTCTCCCAACAGGCTCAAGTGGGGAATCAATCTCACAAAACCCGCTCACTGGCAAGTGTTTCGAGAAATCGGCGGTTTTGAAACTCAAAAAAGTTTCGCTAGACTCGACAACATATCAGTTGCAGACTGGGTAAAAGGTGAATTTCCGCGCGGACTTTACGACTTGTATTTTCTGCCTTTTGCCAAATCCAGCCTCAACGCTCCCGACGAATTGAGCGTGGGAGAATTAATGCAATTTTTCCACTTTTACTTCTTCGGAAATCCCGAAGGTTTGGCCTTCAACGGCACGCGGCAAGATATGGGAACCAGTTTGGTGCAGCCTATTGCTAGAGCCATTGAAAGCAAAGGCGGTAAAGTATTAACAGATGTTGCAGTTAGTAACATTCACTGGGAGAACGGCCAGATTGATTCTCTGAGTTATCAGTCGGGAGACGTGCAGAATAAAGTACCTTTTTGGGTGAAGCGAAACGCGCTGTTAACTGATAGCAACTTTACGGAATATTTCGGTGCTGGGGATAGCGTATTTGCCGCCGCACCGTCGGGGAAAGAAGCAATTTCTCTGAGCTGCACTCACCAAGGTTGCACAGTTAAAAAACAAGACGACGGTAAATTTCACTGTCCTTGTCACGGGGCAGTTTTTGATGCCGAAGGGCGAGTTCTCAGCGGGCCTGCTCAACGGGATTTGCCTCGATTTAAGGTAGTTGAAAAAAAAGCAGATGAGGTACAGTTGGCAGCAGTCGCTGACAATTCGCAGCCGCAGAATGCGGGAGAAACATTGAAGGCGGATTACTATGTTTTTGCGGCGGATGTTCCGGGGATGCACCATTTGTTTAGTTTGGGAAGCGGTGAGGTGAATCCGCAGGTGCAAAGCCGGATTGAGAGCTTGAAAATAGCCGATCCGTTTGCGGTGGGCCGTTTTTGGTTCGATCGCGAATTTCCCTGGACTCACAGCAATTTTAGTTCGCTTTCCGGCTACAAACTGACTGACAGCATTACGCTTTACCACAAAATTCAAGATCAGTTCATCGAGTGGAACAAACAAACTGGCGGCAGTGTAGTGGAACTGCACGCTTACTGTTATAAGGAAAAAGAATTTCCGAATCAGGAAGTTTTGCTGGCGACTTTTGAACAAGAATTGTACGAAATTGTACCGGAATTAAAACAGGCAAATATGCTCCATCGGGAACTGGTAAATCAAAAAAATTTCTCGGGTTATCCGCCCGGTAGTTATGCGGAAAGGCCGGAGACTTGCTGCGCTGTCCCAAATCTTTTGTTTGCGGGAGATTGGGTAAAAATGCCGTTTCCTTGCGGTTTAATGGAAAGAGCTGTGAGCAGCGGTTTGTTGGCGGCTAATGCTATTTTATATCAAGAAGGTTTGCAAAGGCGATCGATCTTGACCGTAAATCCCGAAGGCGTGCTAAAAATCTAAGGTGTGCAGTGAGGACTTTAGCCCTGTGATTTTTACGGCTAAAGTTTTCACTGCAAACACCCCGATCGCGCTGGCGATCACAGTTGGTAATAATTAGTAACAATTCAGATCGGTTACGGTTTGCGGGTGCGGTTTCGGTGACGGTAAAAAGCAGAGCTTGCGAACTCAAAAATCATCTGCGTCGATCGGGGTGCATCTGCGGTTAAAATATTGAATGAGTATAAAGCAATAATAGATGCTAAAGAGTCACTGGAAAATCCGCAATAAATCTGTAATGTTTGATGATTTTGCCACAGAATACGATTTCGCTGCCACTTTGCAAAGCAAGAACGATTTCTTTACTAAAAACCTATCTACCAGCAAAGGTACAGCATTAGATATTGGCTGCGGTTCGGGAATTCTTGCTTTTGAATTAGCCAAGTATTACGAGAATGTAGTGGCGGTCGATTTGTCAGAAAAAATGCTAGATATAGCCCGTCAAAAACGCGCCGCACCCAATATCGAATATATCCAGATGGATGTCAGCAGTTTAGAACTCGATCGCCAATTCGATTTAATCGTGAGCGCCTCCACTTTTCACCACCTAAAACATCTCCCCAGCACGCTCCTCTCAATAAAAAAAATATTAAATCGGCACGGCAAAGTTGTTTTTTTAGATAATGTCTCGGAAGTCGAAACACCTGGTACAATAGGCTACGTAGTAGGTGCTGCGAGAGATTATATTCCCGACTGTTCAAAATACGGATTTCGCAATGCTTCAAGATTATTAAAGTTTCGATTGTCGCCGAATTGGTTGAAGCACTTAGCCAGCGACAAGTATTTGTCAGAAGGGAGATTTAAAAAAATTTACGGTCGTTACTTTCCGGGCTGTTATTTTGTAAAATTGGGTTGTTTTATGGGCGTAATCTGGGAATATTTGTAATGCAAGACAATGCGATAAAATCGGTATCTGCAAGGGCAGAAAAAACTCACACCCGCGAGTTGGGGATTAATCTCGATCGCTGGTATGCAGTCGCCCGCAGCAGCGAGGTAAAAACTGAGCCCGTCGCTGCAAAAATTTGGCATCGGGCGATCGTGCTTTTCCGCGACAGTGCAGGCAAAATCAACGCTTTAGAAGACAGATGTCCGCACCGGCAAGTTAAACTCAGTCATGGCAAAATTAAAGGCGATTTAATCGAATGCGCTTACCACGGATGGCGGTTAAATGCAAGGGGAGAATGCGCCGAAGTCGATTATTTAGCAGAAAATCAAAAGCTACCTAACTGTAAAATTCGCTCCTACCCAGTCAAGGAGCAAAACGGCTTTATCTGGCTATTTCCCGGCGACGAAACCATAGCCGAAAAAATAGATTTATTGGATTTACCCGAGTGGGAACATCTCAATTATATTGCCACTGTTTCAGTCATCGACTGTCAGGCACACTATTCATTTTTAATTGAGAATTTAATGGATATGTACCACGGACATTTGCACGAAGACTTGCAAGCTTGGGCAAATCCGGTGTTAGATACTATAGCAGAAGACGAGCATCGAGTAACTGCTCGCTATCAGGCACAAAGTTATTACAAAATAGATAAAATTTGGTCGATTTCCCAGTTATTTTTTAAATCTATGCGCCGACTGCACCCGGAACCGCTGGAGGTAAGTTACGTTTACCCGCACTGGGTTTCAACTTTGGGAAGCGACTTTAAGATTTACTGCTTGATTTGTCCAGTAAGCGAGACTGAAACTCACGCTTATTTAATTCATTTTACCTCATTAAATGCGTTTTGGCGGCTGCACAAATTGCCTGTTTGGTTTCGCAAGTTTATCAAAGATAGCTGTTTCGGTGCGGCTCAAAAGTTATTAGATGGTTTGGTAGGGCAGGATGTGTTGATGATTGAGGAAGAACAGCAGGCTTTTTTGCAGAATTCGGCAAGAAAGAGTTACGAATTAAATCGGGCTTTAGCCAGCGTGCAAAAGTTGATCAGAAGTCAAGCGGAAAATGGGTAAGATTATCTCACAGTAATCGGTTGAGTTCTTTATTTTTGAAATAAAATTATGGAATTTTTATACATGGATGAATCTGGCGATAACGGTTTGGTGGAGGGAAGCACTGATTTTTATATACTGGCTGGAGTGGCTATCGAAACCAATTATCTAAAAGAATTATTTTGGATAATATTAAATTTTAGACAATCAATTTCTCAAAGATACGGCTTAAAAATTCAGGAATTAAAAGGCTCCGATCTTTTTGCTCACAGAGGAGCTTTTTTTAATTCATTGGTAAATCCTGTCGATTTGGAGGATATTTACACAGGCATAGTTAATATCCTTTGCGAATCACCAATTCAACTATTCGCTACTGTCAAATCAAAAAATGAATTCAGAAATCGTTACAGTCAATTAAATAAAAATTCGGTGAAGCTTTTTAGCGAAGAAATATGGAGAGAATTTCTTTCAATCTATGAGAACTATCTACACGATAAATCTCGCGCAACTAAACAACCTCAGAATGGGCTAATTTACTTCGATCGCAATCCATCTCAAGAGAAATATATTAAACAAATGGTCAGAGAGCGCTTTCGGAAATTCGATATCCAGTCTGAGTATCCAGAAGGTGGCATCGTTGAAGATGTAGTTTTTCGTGACTCCCACAGTTCTTATTTTATCCAATTAGCTGATATTCTAGCTTTTACAGTTAGTCGTCTGATAACTGGACGCGGGAATAATGACGTGTTTCCTATCAAACCAGAAATTATTTCAAGATTGAAAGCTAAAATCAAAGGAAAAGTTACTTATCCATAAATTAAAAGAGAACCCTATTGTTGGGTTCTCTTTTTGTTCTTGCGAACGAAGCATTAAAAAAAATTGGCGCGGCCTACACTGCTCTATCGAACAGTTCGGTCGTACATTACTGATTATAGCTTGCTTTTTAGCAGGATGCAACCCATATTTTTAACTGATATCAATTCCGGCTGCGCCGGAATGATATAAACGGAGGATACGGCAGTGCCGTCTCCATACAATTAATGGGGTAGGGAGACGGCACTGCCGTGTCCTCGATATCTTACTTTTTAGGCCGCTGCTGCTGGTAAACGCTAACAACTTTATCCGCAAAAGTAGCAGTTGCGCCACTTTTGCAAGCTGCGGATTCTCCTGTCATCCACCAACAAGCGGCGCGGCGGATTGCGGCTGTTTCATTGTTACCGCTAGCTTTGTATTCGTCGCGCAGCAAATCGCCCACGATACAGGTAACAATTGATTTGGCTTTTGTGGCGTCAGCTTCAAATTGTTGCGGTGTTAAATCTTGTTTGGTGCAGAATTTTGCCCAGCGGGAAATATTGCCCGGTAAAACTTGCCACTGACTGTACATTCCGTCATTTGCGGTTTGCGGCGGTGCGGCTTGTCGCAGCGCTTCTACGAGGGCGGAAATTTGTGCGTCGGTGACGGCTTGCGCTGCGGCTGGAAGTGCTGGCAATCCGAGGCTAATTATCAGGCTGCCGAATAGTAGATTGGTTTTTGCGATCGATCTTAAGTTCATTCACAATTCCCTGTTTTAATCAAAGTTTCCTGCCACAAAGTTTAGCTTAAAGCCGATCGAATGCCTCTATCTTAAGTATGATTTGCCCATTTAATACACGGGCGATCGCACTTACGATAGAAATTGTCGATCGACTGCAATAAATCATGGAAGTACAACCATTCACCCCTCGATCGCAAAATCAAACAACCGGTGAGCCATTTCTAATTTGCTGCAAGGTGCGATTTCTACTTGCTTCCCTTCTGAATTAATCAATATTGCTTGATTGGTATCGCTGCCGAAACCTGCACCTATTTTGTCGATCGGGTTTGCGGCAATTACATCCAATTTCTTCGATCGCAATTTCTCCAACGCCGGCTTGACAATATCTCCGGTTTGTGCTGCAAACCCGATCAGTTTTTGGTGCGGCTGTTTCAATTGTCCCAACTCTGCCAAAATATCCGCTACTGGTACCAAAGGCAAACAATTCGGGAGCGATCGCTTCGGCAATTTCTGACGATGATAATCAGTCGGCTTCACATCCGCTACCGCCGCCGCCATCACCGTCAAATCCGCATCGTGAAAGCATTCCAGCATCGCCTGCCGCATTTCGCCCGCACTCGTCAGGGCGATCGACCTAACACCAGGCAACGACACTTCACCGATGATACTATGTACCAGAGTAACTGTCGCACCTCGATGCAATGCCGCCCGCGCCAGAGCAATTCCCATTTTGCCACTCGAAGGATTGCCGATAAACCTGACCGGATCGAGGTGTTCCCGCGTTCCCCCCGCACTGATTAACACCCGCTTACCCGCTAAATCTCGATCGCCCTTGGTATGCAAAAGCGATTCGATGTGCGCCAAAATCTCACCCGGTTCTGCCATCCGGCCGACACCCGCGCGATCGCACGCCAGCATTCCCGCCCCCGGATTAGCAGCATGATAGCGCCGATAAGTCAACACTTCCCGCCAATTTCGCTGTACCGTCGGCTGTTCCCACATATCCGTATTCATCGCCGGCGCCAGCAAAATTGGGCAACTAGAAGCTAAGACAGTATTAGTCAGCAAATTATCAGCAAAACCCCCAGCCAACTTAGCCAAAGTATTAGCAGTCAGAGGAGCAATTACAAAAACTTCGGCCCATTCTCCCAGTTGAATGTGCAAAGGGCGGCCGTGATTTGATTGCCAAAAATCTTTGTCAGTAAAAGCAGGATGGCGGCAAAGAGTAGCAAAAGTCAAAGGCGTCACAAACTCTCCGGCCGCATCAGTCAGAATAGCTTTAACTTCAGCTCCCGCTTTCGCTAAAGTTGAAACTACTTCGCAAACTTTATAAGCCGCAATCCCGCCGCTAACGCCGATTAAAATTCGTCTGCCTTTCATGATTTTTGGTAATACAGCAACCTTCTAGGTTATGATAACTTGATGAATTCCTCAAAGCATTGCGGACAAATGCCCGATCGCATCTCTTAATTCCTTCTTCCTTCTTCCTTCTTCCTTCTTCCTTCTTCCTTCTTCCTTCTTCCTTCAGCTATAAAAAAAAAATCAAGAAAGAAGTTAAGATGAAAATAGATAAAATCCATAACTCATCTGTTCAATTCACAACAAAATATGCTGTTAACTTCTTCCTCAATTCAGTCGAAATTTTAGAGCTAGATTTTTAAGCCTATGCTTCGTCGTAGGCTTCCATATCCAGAAGGTGGAGATAAGGTTCAACCATCTCCGGCCGCTGAAAGGCAAGCGATCGCAGCAAATGCCAATCATTTAATCCCTCAAAAGGATCTGTATAATCGTCAACTTCCAAACGGACAGCCAATTCTGCCACATCCTGAGAAGTAAGTACAGCAATATCGCGCGATGCTTTGGTTAAAGTTTTCATTTTTTTACCCCTGCCCTAGACTTCCGCCATACTATATACTAAGCCTTTAATCACATTTCGACACAGTTTCTACAACAAAACTTCGCATTACATCTACAACTTCGGGCAGAATCTCGTGTCCCATGTTAAATTCTCGATACTGCACCGCAGATCCCCAATCCGTCAAACTGTCGCGCGATCGTACAGCAGCAGTAACAGGCACGATCGTATCTTCAGTACCGTGGACGATTAAAACAGGCGGCAAAGCACTCCCAGCAACGGGCGAAATCGGGTGCAAATAACCGCTCAGACAAATTAAACCCGCTAGAGGCAAAGTCAATCCCACATCCAGAGTCATCGCTCCGCCTTGAGAAAAGCCACCTAAAATCGTGCGAGACAAAGGTACGCCGGTGCTGCTTTCCAAAGACAGCAACAATTCCCTCAGCAATTGTCGGCTTTCTAGCAATCCCTCAGCATCTTTGCTTTGAAGGTCATACCACGCTTTGCCGCCCGTTACGTGCGGATGCGGAAACGGGGCATCGGCAAACACAAACTGATAATCCGGCAAATTGAAAGCCGGTGCTAAGGAAGTCAAATCCCGCGCATTAGCACCCCATCCGTGCAAAGCGACAATCAAAGCGACAGGTTTGCCAGTTGTGGGCGGAATGCGAATAGATTGTAAAGACATCGTAATTAGTAATTGGTAATCGGGCCTTGGGAAAATTATAAATTGTGGCGACGAGTAAAACCCCAGATATTTATTTTGGGGGAGATTTGACTCTAAATTAGGACGCGCTTGCCAATAACTCCAACAGTTAACAGTTAACTGTAGGGTGCGCACTGCGCACATTACCCAAGTAGCAATGCGCACCTAACTGTTAACTGTAGGGTGCTGAGCTTGCACCTTACCTAAGTAGCAATGCGCACTTAACTGTTAACTGTAGGGTGCTGAGCTTGCACCTTACCCAACTACAGTGCGCCGCTTACAAAACAGTGCCTATTTCCTTCAAATAAACCCGCGTAAACGGTTCCCCATTTGCCAGAGTATACTGTTCGATCAACCCTTGGCGGCGAATAGAAATACTATTGCCTTCTCTTACCACAACAGTATCATTATCAGTGCTTTCTCTGACCAACATCATCTCAGTTTCCCCCGGATTGTCCAGCACCACCATATTGCTACCCCAATAAAACATCCCCTCAGCTTCCAAAACATCTTCCGGATATTCAGCAATTAACAAATCGAGCTTGGGATTCCGCAGCAAACTTTGCACGTTAAGATTGTAATTCTTATGCAAAACTTTTTCCGAACGGTTGACAAAAAGTCCACCGCGACAAACAGCACCGATCGTCCAATCGGGATGCTGCAACAGAATGCGGTCGATTGTTTCTTGCAGTTCCTGCACCGAAATTCGGTTGAAAGTAATAATCGGAATTCGAGCTGATTTTCCCGAGTCAAAAAAAGTTTCGATAATATGCGAAGGTACATCAACCCCTTCTCCGACAGCCGGGTTGAGGTGCATAAAAATTCCCGGCGCGGCATTGATTTCCAGAATCCCAAAATTGCCGGTTTTCCAAGATTTGGCGAGAGTTTCTGTTACCACGTCCACCCCCAGACAAGTTAACCGAAAATGCAGGGCGATATCTTGAGCCAAAACAATGTTATCCGGGTGAACAGTGCGGGTAGCGTCGATGCTGACGCCGCCTGCGGAAAGATTGGCAACTTTTCGCAGAGAAACAGTACGATCGCCCTTTAGCACGCTATCCAATGACAGCCCTTGTTCTTCCAGATACATTTCCATCGCTTCGTCGGACTGAATTTTGCTCATCGCCGAAGTAGGCGTATCCAAACGTTCTGGTTTGCGGTTT
>JANNOR010000311.1:0-22208 GCA_031399265.1 Cyanobacteria bacterium SOY_34_metabat_3
CGACAGCTACCGGCGCGAAAGATTGCCGCAAAATGTGACGCAAGCGCAGCGCGATTATTTCGGGGCTCACACCTACGAGCGCACCGACAAACCACGCGGCGAATTCTTCCACTCTGAGTGGACTCAGGCTGCTAAAGAGTCGCTGCAAACTGGTACTGCTGATTAATTAGTTTTTGTTGGGTGCGTTTCGGCGCACCTTACGAATTAATCTGTGGCATCAAATTGTTTTGACGTTTGTTTTTGAGATAGTTTTTAATATATTCGTCGTTAAAGAGCGATCGGGCGATCGTCATCGGAAATGAGGAGACGGCAGTGCCGTGTCCCTACGCAAAATAACATTGTAGGGACACGGCATTGCCGTCTCCTCTATGATAGACATATTGTTAAAATGAATTTAATTTTATGAAGCCTTTTATAGTGAGAGCTGCTGCCATTATCGGTGATGTTGCAGCATTGGTATTTGATACATTAAAAGAAGAAGATCAAAGAAAACGTTTATCAGACAGTGGTATTCTGGAAGTGGATGAAATGACTGGCAAAGAGTTTGAGAAATTTCTAGCTGTCCATTTTAGAAACTGTGGTTATAGTGTTACTTTAACTCAAGATAGTCAAGATTATGGGGCTGATTTAATTTTGTACAAAGATGGCTCGAAAACGGTGGTTCAAGCGAAAAGAAGCAAAAATCCAGTTGGTATTAAAGCAGTTCAAGAAGTAGCCGGAGCCGTCAGACATTACAACGGAAATAAAGGCAGAGTCATCACCAATAACAGATTTACAGAAAACGCTTGCAATCTTGCTAAATCTAACGATGTAGAGTTATGGGATCGGAAAAAACTAATTGAGTTTATACTCACAGCTAAGAATTATCAATAAATCATGCTGCAAATTTCTAATACAGTGTTCATTCCCGATCGCGAAATCGAGATTAGCGCGATTCGCTCTCAAGGCGCCGGGGGACAAAACGTAAATAAGGTGGCGAGTGCTATTCACTTGCGCTTTGATATCCCAGCTTCCTCATTGCCCGATCGCTACAAAGACCGATTATTGCAAATCAACGACAACCGCATCACCTCCGAAGGCGTGGTTGTAATTAAAGCACAGGAACACCGCAGCCAAGAACAAAACCGCGAGGAAGCCTTAAAACGGCTGCAAGAATTGATTAAAAGTGCGATCGTCATACCGAAAAGGCGCAAACCCAGCAAAGCAACTCGTAGTTCCCAGCGCAAGCGTCTCGACAGCAAAACCAAACGGGGGCAGATTAAAGCTCTGCGAGGGAAAATTACGGATTGAGGGATCAAATGTCGATCGGGCTTTTTGAGTTTTTATTTATCCGTCAGGATTTGGCGGGCCCAAGTTGTCGGGTAAATCGTTAAGCGTTTTTCCCAGAGCTTTGCAAAGGGCTTTCATTTGAGCAATTGTCAGTTCGGGTTCGTCTAGCCCTCGTTCCCAGTTACTGATTGCTTGTTGACTTAGGGTTTTTGCGCCCGTTTTGTCGGGAATTTGCTTTGCTAAGGCCGATTGCGATAAACCAACAGCCTCCCGCAAGATTTGCAGTGCTGGTATATCTTTGGACTCTTGAGTTTGTTTCTTTCGGGGCATATCATAGAAAATTTACAAGCAAACTTGTTGACAACTCGGAAGTTTACAAGTATCCTTGTTTAAGATAGAGACACCAGAAAGGCCGCTCATTTAGCCGGACGGTGGAAACGCTTTGGTTCATAGCGAGCTGCCTTATTTGTAGTTTCTACCCATTATGCCTGCATAGCCTTAGTATTTTCGGGGCTTGAGTGCATACCTCAAGTCCCTTTCCCTAAACCTTTGCCGGAGGTGATGCCATGTAAAAGGTCGATCGACCTCATAACACAGCCCAGCTCAAAATTGTATCAAACATCCAGACCATGACTTCGCTGTACTTGTTAGTTGTCGTTCGGTGAGGGCGCGAGGGTTGATAAGTCATCGGGAATCTTGGTTACGTCTAGTCCCATACATCTAGCAAGTGTTTTTAGTGGTACGCCTAGCTCGCGCGCCAGAGCAATCGCCCGATCGAAGCGAGGAATGGCTTCTCCTCGTTCCCAATCGCCAATAATGCGAATTCCTACCCCCATTCGACGACTAAGTTCGGGTTGGGTCAAATTTGCACTTTCTCTAAGGTTTTTCAAGGTTATCGTTTCTCGATCTTCAGATTCCATTAATTATAGCATTTAATTGCTAGCATTTTAGTGCTTGACAAAGTTAGCATCTGGCACTAAAATGCTAGTAGACACACAAAACAAAGGCGGCTGGGCAAGCCAAACAGTCAAAATGCAGGTTTGAATAACTGCCTTATTTTTAGTGTCTATTAATTGTGCACCTGCATACCCTTAGTATTTTCCGGGCTTGGGCGCATACCTCAAGCCTCTTTTCCTCAACCTTTGCCGGAGGTGATGCCGTGTAAAAGGTCGATCGACCTTCCAACCCAAATCAGCATTGTATCAAAGATCCAGACCAAGACTGCTCTGTTTGTTAGCGTTCCCTCGGCGGTACGTAATCATCAACAAGTCCTGAAACATCTAGCCCGATCGAGTGACAGAACTGTTTCAAGCTAATATTTAGGGCTGTACAGATGGCTATTGCAGTATCAACTCTGGGTTTTTGTTTTCTTTTTTCTATTGAATACAAAGAATCTTCAGAGACTTTCCCCGTCAGTTGCTGGCTAAGCTCTCGGCGACTAAAGCCCCTGTATTCTCTAATTTCTGCCAAACTCATTTCGTATAAATCCCGTACTTCTTGATTCATGGTGCAGAATATTTCGTAGTTTACCCTTGACAAAAGCAGCAAGTCTGACTAAACTACGAATAGTGGACACAGCAAAGCGGTTGGGCGAGCCTCCTTTCGTCAAAATGCAGGTTTGAATAACCGCCTTACTTGTAGTGTCTATCCGTTTTTGCACCTGCATACCCTTAGTATCTACAGGGCTTGAGTGCATACCTCAAGTCCCTTTCCCTCAACCTTTGCCGGAGGTGATGCCGTGTAAAAGGTCGATCGACCTTCCAACCCAAATCAGCATTGTATCAAAGATCCAGACCAAGACTGCTCTGTACTTGGCGATCGCCCAACTTCCGTGCTATCGTGCCATTCCTCGAACCATTCCCGATCGTGCCCAATCTATGGACAACATCTACCTAGGCGATGTCGCCTCCAACTTTCACTTTGCCGGCCCGCTGCTAGACTTTGAAGAAGAAATCCAGAATCAATCTCCCTTTCACGATTTAGACTACCTGACAGGCGAAATTAAAAGGGGATTCCTAGACTACGTGCGGCAAGGAATCATGCTGGACGCGATCCGAAAACTGCGATTGTACAAAGACAAATTCAAAACCTTTAAAAGTTACTGCGAACAAGCATTGGGTCGCCAGTATTTTTACTGCACGCAAATTATCAAATCTGCTGGCATTTGCCTGCGCTTAATTAAAGCCGGATTTGAGATTTTACCTAGCTGCGTTGCTCAAGTTGTCCCTTTATTTAAACACGCAGTAACTGACCAATACGGCGACTGCCCTTTGCACCAAAAGTGGCAAGAAGTTCTGGATGTTATACCAAAAGAAAGGATTACCGCAGTAACTATTGCCGAAACTGTTGACAATAATCCCAACCTCCGGCTCAAACAAATTCGGATTAAAACCGACACCTACGCCCTTTTGACGAAAAAAGCAGCCGCAGCGGGACTGTCAATTTCGGAATTTTTGGGCAGGTTGGTTGATGAATACAATCCCAGAAATTTAGAGCCACCAGCCGAACACACTCCCGAACAAGAGGAGATTTTAGACCAATTAGACGCGGAATTTCAGAAGCCGACACCGGAACAGACTTCAACTTCTGCTACTGACAAAGTTAAGTCTAAAGGTTTTGGAGTCAAACTTGGGCATAAAGGTGGTACAAGGGAAGAAGTGAAGGCTAAAAATTCGGAAGGTGCAGTTAAGGCTAAAAGCCCGGAAAGGGCAATTAAGTTGAAAAATAAGCAAACTGAAATCCAAGCAGAGAAACTGTCAAATTCATTTAAGGAGAAAAATCATGAAGTCATCAGCCCAAAATCCAATCATGCGCCAACTGAAGTTAATGGAGGCTCAGTTGAACGAAATTCAGTGCCACATGATTAAAGCCACTGTGTTGAATTGGTGGCAAATTGTTTTGCCTGACGGTCAGAAAATTGCGATCGAGCACGCGGGCGGCGGACACTGGATTTTTCGGGCTAACGGGCTGGAGAAAGCTCATCCAGAAGTGCGGCTAGCTGTATTGAGGGCGATCGCCGAAGGCTGTCGCCGATAAGTAATCTGGGTTGTTGGCCCTTGACGCATTCAGTGTTGCGGGTAAGGACATGGCGGGGTGCCGTGTCCCGGAAGGGGCTGTTGGGCTGGTGGGCTGGATTTGAGATGATTTGGGGATGCAGGGGGGGCGATCGACATTAGTTACGATTGCGATCGGCTTTTAGGGCGCTCCGGACACCGCCAAAAAGCCTTGGACTTATAGCGCCCCCTCAATAGCTAAGGCTGCCTTACAAGGGTTGTCAAAGCAGTTTTTAGCTTGACTTTTGATCCTGGTCGCGATTTCAATACGAAGCGACTGATCTAATAGTTCGGTAATCGTGTTTTTTGTCGATCGTGTGGGGCAGGAGTTGCCACAGCAATCGCTTTTTCTAGCTGCATCGTAGCCAGTCAGGGCTGTCACTTACACTGTTGAGGCCGAATAGTACGCAATAGCAAGAAACGCCTTAAGTTTTGTAAGCGCTTCACAACAAAGGCTTCAGGCTTATAGAATTTTCCCCCTTCCGAGAACTTCTGTTGAGGATATCGCTTAAAAGAAAAATAGACAAAACCCCGTCTTTGCTAAAAACTGTAACAAGCTTAGACAACATATATCAGCTTAGTAAGAATTTAACAAAAATTAACATTTAAAAACGCAAAGAGGAACCTTCCTTCTTTTCTTGCGTGTTATCGTATAGTTGTTTAAGTACAAAAAACCGAGAGTTTACCCTTTGGCGAGAGTAAACTCCGATTTTGTTCATGACCCTACCCGTCCATGATTTAAGAGTCTGAGCTCTCAATTCAGTATGCTCATAATCTGGACGGCTTACCTAATTCATCGTAGAGGTTAAAAGTGGATCATTATCCTTCAACCTTAGCCGATCATGCTTCTAGTGGTCAATATTCGGCTTTAAGGGATTTTTCCGAAAGAACGGAAAGGGCAACACAAGGCTCTCTTAACAACTTTGGTAGCCAAACTGAACAGTACGAGACATTGCTTAGCAAGATTGCATTACTTCAGCACAAAAGTGCTCTAAAAATCTTGTATGTCATTTACGACGCATTTCCTGATCGTTTACTAACAGTCCAGATTGCGGAGAGGGCTGACATACATCGGTCTACAGTCAGTATCCACGTTAAAGACTTGGTTGAATTAGGTTTTGTAACACAAGATATTCAGGGTGGAACAGAAACAAGATATAAGCCGAGCTTCTTATTCGGCTTAAATTCAGAGATTGACAGAAAAGTTCTCCATGAAATCTTTGAAAGCAAGAGTAAATCCGATCCCTTTCTGACCGTTATCCATAAAGAAAAAACTGTACTTCAAGAGAATCCCATAGATTCTGAATCAAGTTTGTTTGATGTACTTGAGGATTCATCACCTGTTCCTTCCGAGACTTTAGTAGATCAAGCACCCACAACTCCTCCTGTATCTTCTTTTGAAGAGCAGATTGTCGCGCTTGTTACCGCAATGGCTCAAGAGATAGTGTTTCTGCAAAAACGAGTATCTGAGTTAGAGGAAACAATCAACAAAAAATCGCAGCAAAGACAGCAGTTAGATCTGAGTCAAGCTATGAGTCTTTTGGATTTAAACAAGAAAAAGCCCCAATAATAAGGCTTTTCTCTTTTTGTATCTTCAACCTTTTGCTCAAATTAGTGGAGAACTTGTCATATGTCAACTCAAAAACGCGCTCCTCAAATACCAGAAGGAGTCAAAGTTTTAGGTATCAAATTTCAGGCTTTTATAGATCCTAAAACTAATCAAGCTGTTTTTAGTCAAAGTGGAGCAGCAAGGGGACTAGATATTCCCCGTCAATCCTTTCTAGATATTCTCAACTCAGATGAGTTCAAACTATTACGGGGAGACGATTTCCCGATGGCAAAGTTGCCAACGAAAGTGAATTCGCAACCCATTTCTGTAGTGACGCAAGCAGACCTTGTATTGTTGGTGCGAATTGCTGCCGATAAAGGCTACCCTGTAGCGAAATCCATGCAGGATGCCAGTTTTGCAATTCTTTTGCAGGAATCAGTTGATCACGCTCTAAAAATCAATCGAGATCGGCAACAATACCTAGAAGCAGGTGCAACTATAAGGCAAAAATTAGAGTACCGCTACTCTTACCATACCATGCGAGACACAACCTTTGATGCTGGATACGGAGTACGGGTACTGTGTACAATCAATCGGCAAGTTTCTTCTCTAGCTGTACCTGATGCAGATGAACGAAGAATCATGAGTAAATCTTGGCGTAAGAAGTGTTCTGGGGTTGAGACCGTCAAAATCACTATTGGTAACACGGTACATCAAAAAGCTCTTGAGGCAAGTAACCACACAACACTTGAAAAAAATATGAATGTTGCATCTCAAAGAACATCCGACATTTACAATTTACTAGATGCACCTTTCTAATTATAAAAAAGCAAAGGTAAGTGAAAACGCTTGCCTTTGCTTTTTTGGGTGGCGCTAGGACTTCGCTGGATCCGACGAGCGCACCTCACCGCCTCAATCGACTTACCAAATACTGATCTATCCGATCGCACCAAACCGGAATCACAGGACAACTGATTTTAGGAATGCGATCGCCCTTTTTCATCTCACCACAGCATCAACAGCCCTGGCGAAAGATGAGCCGAAAGCGGAACTCTTGAGGGGATAGCGAATCTGAAAATCTTGCTATATCTATGCGTATCAAGAATGGACACAACTGGACTCGAACCAGTGACCCCTACGATGTCAACGTAGTGCTCTAACCAACTGAGCTATGCGTCCTCACGAATTAGTAACTTAGCACAACCTTCGATCGCCTGTCAAGCATAAATATTCAATTTCCTCTAACTCCCAATTCCCCGCCAAATCTTCACAGTTCGATCGCCCCCACCGCTAGCCAAACTCCCCCCATCCGCGCTAAACGCCACCGACAAAACCTCCCCCACGTGCCCCGCCAGAATCTCCAGCAAACCCCCGCCCTCAGCATCCCACAGATAAATCGTGCCATCCCGACTCCCCGTCGCCAAAACCCGACCATCCGGGCCCAAAGCCACACACAAAACATCCCCTGAATTGTCCCTCATACTCCGCAGCAGCCTACCTTGTCCTTGTGCATCTACCCGCCACAGCTTCGCCGTACCATCCCGACTCCCCGTCGCCAAAATCAATCCTGCTCCTACTCCCCCCCTTGGTAAGGGGGGGCTGGGGGGGGTCTGACCGGCAAGGGAGTTCGGAGCAAAAACGATCGCCCGCACCCAATCCCCGCAATCAGCTAAAGTACAAAGCGACTTACCAGCGGGCAAATCCCACAACCGCACAGTCTTGTCCCGACTCCCCGTCGCCAAAAACTCACCGCCAGCACTAAAAGCCACCGCTTCCACCCCCTCAGCGTGACCGGTCAAACTAGACATCCATCTACCCTTATTCAAATCCCACAACTGCACGGTTTTGTCCCGGCTGCTGCTAGCCAAAACCTGACCGTTAGGGCTGAACGCAACAGCCGAAACCCTGTCAGCATGACCCCGCAAAGCGTACCACCACTTACCCTTATTCAAATCCCAAATGTGGATAGTTCGATCGCGGCCGCTGCTAGCCAAAGTCCGGCCATCTGGACTGAAAGTCACACAAGTCACCCAGTCAGAATGACCCGTGAGAGTGTACCACCGCTTACCCGCTTCCAACTTCCACATCTCAATAGTCTTGTCCTCGCTACCGCTAGCTAAAGTTTGACCGTCGGGACTGAAAGCTACCGACGTGACTGCATTTGAATGCCCTACCAGAGTATGAACGCATTGCCAAGTGGGCACGCGCGCAGGCACAACCCGCTGCCTCTCGGGCACAGGTATAATCGTACCTGCAACCGTTGCCGGCACTGGATTCTGCACCGCAGGCATCCTCTGCGGCACAGGAATTGCAGGCGCTGGTAGGGGCGGTGCCCCCGTGCCCGTGCCCTGATGCAGTTGCAAATCTGCGATCGCATCTGTTGCAGATTTATACCGGCGACTGAGACTCGGTTCGAGCATTTTGTCAAGAATCATGCCCAATTTCGGATCGATTTGAACTTTCAAAAAGTCTCGCCAAACCCAAGCATCCTGATTGATATCAAACAAATCAAAAGGAGATACTTGAGTCAGCAAATAAATGCAAGTTACTCCCAAACTGTACAAATCGCTGGCATAAACCGCTTGACCTCTAATTTGTTCCGGCGCGACAAATTCGGGCGAACCGATAACTGTACCGGTTTCTCTCAAACCCTCCACAAGTTTTGCAGCGCCAAAATCAACTAAAACTAATTCCCCGGTTACTGTTGGGTAAGTATAAATAATCGAAGGTTGAGAAATGGGGCGGCGGATAATATTGGGCGGTTTAATATCTCGGTGAATTACACTGCGCGAATGCACGAACTGCAATACTGGCAATAAATCCTTCAGCAGACTGAGAATCTGACTTTCGCTGAAAGGCCCAGTCCGCGTCAACTCTTCCTGTAAATTCTGGCCTTCTATAAATTCCTGCACCAAATACTGATAGCGTTCCTGCTGAAAGTGCGCCAGCAATTCGGGAATTTGCGGGTGTTTCCCCAATTCGTCCAGCCGCACGGCTTCTCGGTTGAATAATTCTGCTGCTTTTTCGCTGCTGCTGGTTCCTTGGGATAGGGGGAAAAACTGTTTGATTGCGCAGCGCGGTTTTGAGGGTTTGTCTTCGTCTACTGCTAAAAAAGTGCGGCCGAAACCGCCGCGCCCGAGGGGTTTGACGGCGCGGTAACGCTCTCTGAGCAACAGTTTGGAGCCGCAACTAAGGCAGAATTGGGTACGATCGGCATTTTGGGGGTTGTGACAGGCGGGGTTTAGGCAATAACTCATAACTAAACCGAGAAGGAATCAGCAGCGTATCTCTATCATACGAAAGCCCAAGGGCGATCGACTGCAAGCGTTACAATTAAAAACCAAAGGACTGAAGTCCTCAGAATTCAAGATGTCGCCTTAATTTTCAAAGCATATTCTTTAAACCTTTCCAAGTCAGCCTGAAGAGTCGATTCAACTACTCGCGCTAGAAAAGAATTGTCCATCAATTTTGCCAGCCAGCCGGGAACTCCATAAGCTACCGTCAGTTTGACAATGCTGCTGTTTTTGCGATCGTAAAACCGTACCGCACCCCGATTGGGCAAACCGTCCGCGGATTCCCACTGAATTATCTGATTCGGCACTAATTTTAAAATTCGAGAAAGCCAACTAAATTCTAAGCCGCCGGTGGCGAGTTTCCAGCGAGACAATTCTGGATCTTCTTCGAGAACGCGAACAGATTCTATCCACTTCATCCAGCGCGGCATTTGTTCTAAGTCAGACCAAAGTTCCCACGCTAATTCGATAGGAATTGCTACTTCTACTTGTACGCTGTGTTCTAACCAATCTGTCATAGGATTTTAGATTTGGGATTTTAGATTTTAGATTTGGGATTTCTGGTTTGTTGTCGAATCTAGATCCCCTAAATCCCCCTTAAGAAGGGGGACTTTGAATCCTAGTCTCCTCCATTATGAAGGGATTTTGAGAATGCTCTTGTCCCCCCCTTATTAAGGGGGGTTAGGGGGGATCGAGAAGACTGATGACTAATGACTGTAAGCTTCCAGAATTACCTTCGCCGCTTGATGCCCTGAAAGAGTTGCTCCTTCCATGCTGTCGATATAGTCTTGCTGAGTGTAACTTCCTGCTAGAAAGAAATTGCCGATCGGCGTTTTTTGAGCTGGGCGATAAACATCCATACCCGGTGCTTCGCGATACAGAGATTGAGCGAGCTTAACTACACTGTACCAAGTCATGTTTAATTCCCGCGCTGATGGAAATAAATCCTGAACTTGCTTGAGTACGTGTTGGGCGATCGCCTCATTGCTTTGTTTGATAAACGGATCTCCCGGAGTCAACACCAACTGCAACAGAGAACCTTGTCCTTCCTTATAATAATCCTTGGGACTCGTCAGCGCCAAATCCGCAAAACACGAAAAATCTGCATCTGCTGAATATAGCAAATTATCGATTCCGACAGCATGGCTCAACTGTTTGCGCTGCGCTTCATCTTCCAATTCCGTTACCCAACCGTCGAACCGCAATTGCACTGTAGCAACGGGCACAGCATCCAATTTGTAAATATTGTCAAATTCCGACCATTTCCGCCAAGCTGGGGGCAATATTTTTTGAATTCCGGGCACATCTAAGGCAAAAACATAAGCATCGGCGGTAATAGTTTCTTCCGTTTCGCCGCTGGCTACTGCTAAGCCGGTGACGCGGGTTTCTGCACCTTCTTGAAACTGAATTTCTCGCACTCGGCGACGCGTGTGAATTTTCGTGCCTTTGCTTTCCAAATATTCCACAATTGGTTTGTGCAAATATTCGCTGGGAGAACCGGCTAACATTCGCATCCTTGATGCTTCTGTTTTGGTAGCAAAGAATTGAAAGATTGTCAGCATACACCGAGCAGAAATATTTTCAGTGTCGATAAAACCCAGTGCGTAGGCGATCGGATTCCACATCCTTTTGAGCGAATTTTGGTTGCCGCCGTGGCTGCGGAACCAGTCAGCAAAACTAACTTTATCTAAATTGCGGATGGTTTTCATCGCTCCGTCAAAGTCTATCAAACCTCGGACGATCGGGCTAGTTCCCAGGGCGATCGAATTTTGGATTTTGTCCTGTACCGATAGCTGAGATGTAGTGAAAAATGCCTTCAATCCGTGCAAAGGAGCACCCACCGGAAAGCGAAAATCTAAACTACCAGTTTCGCCGCCTCGATTGATAAAAGTGTGGACGTGTTCTTTGACGAGCAAATCGTCAAATGCCCCCACTTTTTTCATCAGAGCAAATAAGTTATAATAGCAGCCGAAGAAGACGTGCAAACCCATTTCAACGTGATTGCCGTCTGGATCTATCCAACTGCCGACTTTACCGCCGACAAAGGGGCGGGATTCAAAAATTTCTACTTCGTGGCCTGCATCCACTAAATCAACGGCTGTTGTCATTCCAGCCAGTCCCGCACCTGCGATCGCAACCCGCATTTTACTTATCCTTTTCAGTATTTTTACAAATTGTAACAAATTTTAGAATATCAGAAATATGATTAAAGTTCGTAAATGCCGATCGACACTTGTACCGCCCTCTGAATTTTTGCCAAAGATACAGCACTAATTTCACCGTAAGGGCCTTGTTCTAGAAACGTCTGCCGCAAAGCAGAAACGTTTTCGCATACAGCTAGAGAATCAGCTTGCAATCCTCCCTCACCCGCAGGAATCAATACGCGAGTAGGGTTTTCTACTCCCGCAAGGTTACTTGTGAAAGGAGCAACAATCACAGAATCTGTAAACTCATTGCGGATATCGGGAGAAACCACAACTACAGGTCTTTTTTTGGTATCTCCTAACTGACGCAAAGCTCTTGAAAGGTATATCTCACCTTGGCGGGGATAAGTTTTCGCTGTTGAGTTAGAGTCCATCGCTGCTCCATGTTTCTTCTATCTGTTCCTCTACCAAATTAAACCACTCTTTTTCATCCTCAATATCTTCTTGACTGCGGTTGAGATAAAACTTTCGTAACTTATCCTCGATTTGCTTAGCATACCAGAGACGGAGAGCTTGCTCGATCGCCTCTGTCCAATTATCAGTCAACTGGTCTATCTTTTCCGCAAAATCAGCATCAAGAGCAACCAATACTTCTCGCTTTAGATTGTTAGAATTTGACACGATCGTTCTCCTTGCTAATTCAAAAAGTAGGGTGCGCACTGCGCACCTTACATATTACTTTTACCTCTTCCTTCTTTCCGATTCCTTCTTCGCGATTCCTGACATCCGTTAAATCCGTTACAAAATCCGTTGCCGAACTTCTTCCTTCCTTCAAAACGTGGGCATCAATTGAAGAGGCCCAATTCCCAACTCTTTAGCAGACACCCAGCGCACCTCAAGCAAAGCCACCATATCCTTAAACTGAGGCTGGCCGCGAGAAGCACCCATCAACCCTTTAGCAATAATCAAACCGCACCAACCGTTCGTTGATTTACAGCGGCGATCCCACTTTTTGCGAGCTTCTTGATGCACCGGATCGTTATCGTTAAACTCCCCAAATAAATACAAATCTCCATTTTTAGTTTGCAAAATACCCAAATCGTACTGCTCGTCCTGAAAAGGATTTTCGCCGGGATTAAAACCAATTGCCTTCACCCCTCCAGCTTCTTTCAAATCCTGAATCATCGTTTTCGCCTTCGGATTAGAAGTTTGGATCATCACCACCGGTAAACCATCTCCGGCGGCATTAATATCAATTTCTGCACCTTGGTGAAACTGGACACTGGCGCGCAGAAACTCTACCGTTTCCCAAGGTACGGCACCCAGACTCAAAAATGAATTCTGCGGCACCAAATCGTCCCGCAGCAGCGGCATTTCAAATTCATCATCATCGTCGTCATCATCGTCATCACCGAGCATTTCTAATAATTCGTCGGACACATCAGGCATCGTCGAAACTTTAACAGATACCTGCTGAGTTCCTCCGTCAGGCTGCGGAACAGGGATGCGGTAGCGGCTGCTGAGAGTCGGAAATGCTTCTGCTGCAAGTTTGCGGCGGCCATTGCGGAAAAAGCGGTGAAATGCTTCGAGAGCAACTAACATCGTCAGGGCTTCTTCTTCGTAAAGAATCGATCGCAAACCTTCTAAAGGATGCAGGTTGCCGAAATTCGGTTCAATTTCCGATGGAGGCAAATCAGCTAAATCAATTTCATCCTCATCGTCGTCCTCATCAATATCCGCCGCACTTTCAAAGGTGAGAAACAAGCAGTCTTGCCCTAAAAAAGCCTGTTCTAAATCTTCAAAAGAGTCGTCGTTGACAACTCGCTCTCGAAACCGCTTCAAGGATTCAAGAGAACGGTACAGCAAAACACCGTAATCCATTCTGCCTTGTCCCAAGACAGATACGTAGAGGCTGGCGACATCCCACTGATTGATTTCAATAGAGATAATTTGATGTTCGCTCAAAGTCCGCCACGGAGCGTCATGCCAAATTTGAGCTGCTTTTTCCATGAGAACTTCAGCGTACTGAGGCGGCAATTCGGGAGGCCGATTGACTGCGACTTCTTCCATTCCCCGAAATATTTCGTCAATTAGGGGCAATTCCGGCACGTAGTCGATCGCAATTCCTAAATCTTGAAGTACGCCCCGCAGGTAAAATTGAATTTCTCGGTTTTTGACGACTATTTTTTGGGGACGGACTGCGGGGGCGGGACTTTGAGGATGTTCCATAGCGCGCAGCAGGGCCCGGACGATCGCCTCTGGGCCCGCATCTGAGGCCACCATATCCATAGCCCTCACGATTCCTTCGGAGCCATCCACCCAGAGAATGCACTCGCCACCACCTTCTAGGATGTCATCCTCGTCTATCATCATGTGTGAGTCAGCATTAGACAAGGGTCGGCGATCGCCCTCCCACACGCTGGGAATTTGAGGTAAATTTTGTAGCCGACGAAGAGTAGAGCGATTCAGCGCTGCCATTAGAGTAAGCCCGTTGGGTGAAGCATGGTTGCGGTGCCCCGTCAGGGTCAACCGCTGCCTTTCAATCATAAACCCTATGGGGAAACGGGGGGACAAGAGCGCCTCTCAAGAGCCGAAGCTACTCGACTCCTGTACAATGAACGAATAAGATGAAGCTCTTAGCATTGAACAAGGAGTTCGCAAAATGACTCAAGCCACTTCACAGAAGCGAGGCATTCAAATGACGGACTCCGCAGTCCGTCAAGTTCTAGGCCTCAGAGAAAAACAAGGCAAAGACCTCTGTTTGCGCGTAGGAGTGCGGCAGGGCGGCTGTTCTGGTATGTCCTATGTCATGGATTTTGCAGACCCCAGCACTGTGAAATCAGACGATGAAGTGTTCGATTACGAAGGCTTTCAGGTAGTGTGCGATCGCAAAAGCATTCTCTACCTCTACGGTTTGGTACTCGATTTCAGCGACGCCATGATCGGCGGCGGCTTCCAGTTTACCAATCCCAACGCTACTCAGACTTGCGGCTGCGGCAGTTCTTTTTCTACATAACCTGAAAATAGGGCATCGGGCAAACAATTGTTAATCACCGAATGCCCTTTTCAATCCAAAATCCACGCATCCAAAATCCAAAATCGAATGACCCCTGAAGAATTGTTTAAAGACGGTTTCGATCGCTACCAAGCAGGCGAAGCCCCCAAAGATTTGATTCCCGTGTTCAAAGAAGTGTGCGAGAAAGCCCCGAAAAACGGCAATGCCTGGGCCAGCCTTTCGTGGCTGTACTTATTGGAAAATAAGCCCTCATCGGCTCAAAAAGCAGCGAAAACCGCCGTTAAACTGAACCCCCACGACCCCCAAGCTCGGATTAACCTCGCAATCGCCATCCTGGATCTCAAAGAAAAAGGCGTGCGGCCCCATGTAGAAGTGACTCAGCAACTGCTGATGGCCTCCGACGAATTGCTCGAAGAAGTTAAAAAGAATTTTGAAGATGGGTTAAGCAGAAAACCCGATTGGAAGAGTCTCAGCCGCGTCCAGCAATGGCTGTTTGAGCCTTAACCACGGAAACAAGCCGATTTTGATGCGGGGATCGCAGAAATCGGCTTTGGGATTTATTACGAAATCGTAATAAATCAATAAATAACTTTATGGCAATCTCAGAATAGCAATGCTAGTATTTGAAAACTTAGACGATTCAGCAATCCGCCCAGCGGAATACAGGCTTAGTTCACAACACAGTACCAGGAGTTTTAAGACTATGAGCACTGAGAACCACGTTAATATCAAACCAGCGACTCGCAATCACAAAGGTTTCTTCATTCAGCCAGCATCCTACAAGCTGATGAGCATTGATAAGTCTGGTTGGGCCTTGATTTGCATGGACAAAGCAGTTTGTCATTATGTCGATCCAGATGACTTGCAATTGCCGAATAAATCGGGAAATACCGAAGGTTAATCCAGAAGTTTTGAGAGACTTTAAAATGCTTTACTTGAATAGCTGCCCTCATTTGAGGGCAGCATCTTTTTTTGGGTTTTATATTTGACAACTTCCTGTAAGGTGTACGGCTGCACCCATTAGTGTCAACTTAAGCCTGAAATGCTTGATAAATCTGGGTTTTACGCCAAGTCTAGATCCCCCTAAATCCCCCTTAAGAAGGGGGACTTTGATCGGACGGGTGCATCTCAATTTGGAAAGGGCGAAGCATTTCGGCAGACAATTTATTAGTGATAACCAGAGATTTATTGCCGAAATGCTTCGCCCCTACGAGTATATTTGCAAAAATGGGATGCTCCCTTACGGACTCTTGTCCCCCCCTTTTTAAGGGGATTTAGAGGGATCTGGATTTAATAGTCAAACCACAATCTCTGACTGGATTTGAGCTTAAGTTGACACCTATGGGCTGCACCCTACCCATGATAAATGTTGGGTAAACTATCCATCGACTCAGTAGATTTAACCACATTCATTCCCGCCGCCGCAAATCTTTCAAAAGCCGCATCTGCTGCTTCCGTAAAATCAACAACACCCGGAACAACCACAGGCGAAGTACAATCTTCCAACAAATAAACTTTATTTGCTAATTTCGGATCTCGCGTCACAATTTCAGTCAGCAAGTCATCAATCGTCCAAGCAACGCAGTGACTTTTAGCTTGTCCTGCAATAATTACAGCATCAAATTCGAGCAATTTATCAATAAACTTAGCATTCTTTTGAGCAATCGGATTTCCGTCCGGGCCATCTAAAACTTCAGGCCGCAAAACCGAATAGTTTTCTGTTAGCGGATTGCCGCCTTTGATTTCAAAAAGTGCTTGACTCTCGCGGGCGATGCTGTGGAAAAATATTGCTTCTTCCACGGCGGAAACCAGGGCGTGTCCGATGCCACCCAGCATCGAGTGGTAGGGCCAAATTGTCAGGGGATATTTGCCGTCGTCGCTGAGTTTTTTGACGTAGTGCAAGGCGTGTTTTTCGAGTGCTGAAAAATTGCCGCCTGCGATGCTGTCGGCGACGGTTGGGTTGACTTTCCAAATTCCTTTTCGGACATCTTCCAGGGTAATGGAAGTGGCGGCCGGTTCCGGGTGTTCGCCTGCTTCGTTTATCCAAAAGACTGGATGAAAAATTTGCATGGCGGTGTGCGTGTCCATTGTCGGCGCAATGGTGGTAATTAAGTTTAAATTGCGATAGATGAATTCGCAAAGTCGCAGGTTGTCATCGATAGCGCCGCTACCGGAACGCCCGCCGACAAATAGTTCAAATTCCGGTAGGCAAAAAGTATTTTGAGCATCGATTATCATCAAACAAATGCGGTTTTTGTCGCTGACTGCTGGCTGAATATTATGTTTTGCAGCCCAATATTTGGCTTCGATAGCGCGTTCTTGATAAGGGACACGCCAGACTTCGCTGACTTTTTCGGTGTCAAAATGACTAGGGATTGATAGTTGTTTTTTTGCTGTCATGGCTAATTAGTTTTCCGGTAGTTATGGCAATAATTTAAGTAGGAATTATAAAAATATAAAATCATAGATTAACCTTTCTTTCTCTCTTCTCTTTCTCTGCGCTCTCTGCGCCCTCTGCGGTTAAAAAAAATCCAAAATTTCATCGAATTAGAGTACAATAATCATAGCTATTCATAGTGAATTATGCCACAACCACAAAATTCCAATTATTCCCACAATGTTTTTCAACGCAGATTGTTGTTTGTGTCGATCGCCCTGGCGATCGGTCTTTTAATTGTAGCAACTAAATCTTCCTACGTTCAAGAACTTTTAAGAACGGTTTTAATACAAATCGAGTATTTAGGCGTGTGGGGCCCAGTCGCCTTCATCGTCACTTACAACTTAGCTACTGTGCTGTTTGTACCCGGTTCCGTGCTGACGTTGGGAGGCGGGGTGCTTTTTGGCTGGTGGTGGGGTTCGGTGTACGTGTTTGTCGCCGCAATTTTAGGGGCTACGTTGGCTTTTGCGATCGGGCGATACTTGTCTCGCGAGCGCGTGGTAAAATGTATGGAATCTCACCCGAAGTTTAAAGCTCTCGATCGCGCAGTTTCTCAAGAAGGATTGAAAATTGTTTTTTTGACTCGGCTTTGTCCTTTATTTCCTTTTAATTTATTGAATTATGCTTTGGGAATTACTCAGGTTTCTTTAAAAGATTATGTGTTAGGTTCCTTCGGCATGATTCCGGGAATTTTCATGTACGTTTATTCGGGGTCTTTGGTAGGAAATATTGCTGCAATCGGCACGGAAACTGGGTATGCAAATCCGCAAGCATCAGCAGCGAAATGGTCGATCAATATCATCAGTCTGACGGCCGCTGCTGCCGTCACTTTCAGCCTCTCTCGTATTGCTCGCAAGGCTTTGGATGAAACTGTTTAATTAGGAGAATTTGCCCGTGTCACAGTCAAAGGTCGATCGCGTAACAGTCCCCCCGATGGACGAATACAACCAAAAATTAGTATCCTATTTGCATCCGCCCGATTGGGTAAACCCCCAGCCAGCTAGCAGTTACAATTTAGTAGTAATTGGCGCCGGGCCGGCCGGATTAATTGTGGCTGCGGGTGCGGCTGGTTTGGGCGCGAAAGTTGCTTTGATTGAAAAACATTTGATGGGCGGCGATTGTTTGAACGTCGGTTGCGTACCTTCAAAAACGCTGATTCGTTCGTCCCGTACTGTCGGCGATATCTGGGAAGCTAGTAAATTTGGCGTCAGGGTTCCTAACGGTACAGAGGTTGATTTTTCAGCCGTAATGGAACGGATGCGCCGGATTAGGGCGGGAATTAGCGATGTTGATTCAGTTCAACGTTATCAGGACAAATTAGGAGTCGATGTTTTTCTAGGTTCCGGTCGTTTTACTAGCAATAATACAGTAGAAGTTGCAGGTCAAACTCTGCGGTTTAAAAAAGCAGTAATTGCCACAGGTGCAAGGGCGCTACAACCACAAATTCCCGGTTTACAAGCAACTGGATATCTGACTAATGAAACAGTCTTTAACCTCACGGAAAGACCCCAACGTTTGGCAATAATTGGCGCTGGTGCGATCGGCTGTGAATTAGCTCAAGCTTTCCGCAGACTGGGTTCGGAAGTCGTGTTGCTGCACAAAAATGCTCAAATTTTAGACAAGGAAGATGTCGATGCTGCTAAAATTGTGCAGGAGGCTTTTGTCAGGGAAGGAATTCAGCTAGTTCTAGAATCCAAAATAGAGCGCGTTGAGCAAACAAATGCAGGCAAAGTCATTTATTATCAATGGCAAGGTAAGGAAGCATCAGTAACTGTAGATGAGATTATCGCGAGTGTGGGGCGATCGCCCAACGTGGAAGGGCTAAATTTGGAATCTGTCAGTGTCGAATACGATACACAAACTGGCGTATTTGTCAATGACAACTTGCAAACAACTAATCCCCGCATTTATGCCGCCGGCGACATTTGCATGAAGCATAAATTCACTCATGCTGCTGATTTTGCGGCGAGAATAGTGATTCAAAACACTCTGTTTTTCGGGCGCAAAAAGCTCAGCGCTTTGACGATACCTTGGTGTACTTATACTAGCCCAGAGGTGGCGCGCGTCGGAATGGGCGAAGCTGAAGCTAAAGCTAAAGGCATTGATATCGATACGTTTTTGATTCCTTTCGATACAGTAGATAGAACAATTATTGACGGTGAAGAGGAAGGATTTGTAAAAATTCACGTCAAGAAAAGCAGCGACAAAATATTAGGTGCAACTATTGTCGCGCGACACGCCGGAGATATGATTAGCGAGATTACTTTAGCAATGGTTAACAATATTGGTTTAGGGAAAATTGCCAGCGTAATTCACCCATATCCGACGCAAGCCGATGCGATTCGCAAAGCCGGAGATGCGTACAATCGCACTCGTTTGACACCGTTTGTCAAGAATTTGTTTAATAAATGGCTGGCTTGGACTCGGTAGATATAGGAATAAAATCGGCGGTTGAAACCGCTACTACACAAGCAAAGAGGTGTGTTTTTAGGTTTCTGTTTCTGTTTCAAATCCAACGCCTTCATACAAAAGCGCGATCGGCAAATCAAACCCAATGCTTGATAAAGTGATAATCTCCCCAGCCGTGTAAGAATAGTAAAGCCACATTCTACCCTCTCCGCGACAGTAACGCTCAACGAAAACTTTTTGTGAATCAATCAAGATATATTCTTGTAAAGTCGGAATTTTTAGATAACAAGTAAATTTTTCATCCCTATCCTTACTACTTGTACTGGATGAAAGAACTTCCACAATGATTTTAGGATTTTGAATAAAATTGCGCGAATTAATGTCTTCAGGATCGCAACTGACTATCACATCAGGATAGTAGTAACGGCTTTGAAAACTAACTTGCAATTTCACATCTGACACATTCATCCGACAGCCTCTGGAACGCAGATGCGGGCGCAATGCAGTGTAAAAATTAAGTGCAAGATCGTTATGAGGAATTGTACTGCCCGTCATAGCAAAAACTTCGCCGTTTACATATTCGTGGCGAATCTCTTGTTGAGCTTCCCATTCTAGGTATTCCTCAACCGTCATTTTTTGTGGTGCTTGGGGAATGGATATCATAACAAAATGTTTGTCAATGTTACTTTGATTATAACATGAGGCGTCGGACGATCGCCAAAACATACCCTACCTTAAAAATCCCCTTCATCTACTTGAAATACAGTCAATCCCAAGCTTCTCCACATATCAACAACTTGCTGGCGATCGTCCAAAACAAACTTAACATTATATTTCCCTGAGATATGCTGCTGATAAATTTCCTCTTTCATAATCGCATCCTTCCTCATATCTCCCGTTTTTCGCAGATAAATAGCAGCATAATTAACCTCATACTGCTGCAACCATTTTTCAGTTTGAGGCTGACAATCATCGGTTCTGCCCGAAACTATGACAATATTAACGCTAGACTGCCACTTGCGGATGGTATCTAAGACGGGGTGATTCGGTAAATCGCGATCGCACTTAGAAGCATCAAAAGGATTTCTACCATTCAAAAGCGATAAAGTACCGTCCATATCCACAATAATTGCATCCGGCAAATCAGGATTATATTCCGGTGGCTGAACAGGAACACGTACATACTTATTGTACATCTTCACGATCACATCTTTGCCAACAGAATTGAGTCTTTTCAAATCCCGCTTAATACATTCCTCCACCGGAACTTGCAGGAAAGAATCATTAACTTCTACCACAGCTTGACCTTTAACTAACTGTTTAATGTGTTCAATATGCGGCCCAAAGTTAGTATCATCAACAATGACGTGTTTGCCGCTTTCCAAAGCCATCAAAATAATCCTATCTCTCAACTGTACAATAAACTTCTCATTCGCCGGCGACCAATGAGCAGCATGAGCCATTTCTCTCAACAAATCCTTATTGCTACGAACCCATCTAGCAGGTTCAGATAGCAGCAATTCCTTAGCAAATTGAGATTTCCCAGAAGCAGGTAAACCGACAAGTACAATAACTCTTTTCATAGTAATTAGTAATGGATAATTGGTAATTTGCAACTTAATTTTTTAGTCCGCGGAGGCGGACTTTGTTTGTGTAGTAGCGGTTTCAACCGCCGATTCTCTGCGAACCTCACAAACCTAAATGGATGTAATCCAAACCCAACAACTCCTCCATCTTATGAATCGTAACATCGCGGAGAGCTTCTTTCACTCCTGCAACTCTTCCGGCCCGTAAAGAAAACAAAATTCCCGAATACGGCAAATGTTTCACAGCTAAAGCAAAATCTTTCTGAACTTCAATATTTTCGTGCTGTCGGTAAACATTCTCAATTTCTTCAACCAAACATTGATATTTGTCCTTAACTTTTTGATACAACTCAGTCCATTCGGGAAAATAAGCTAAAAATTCTTCCCCTTCATTAGTCAAAATAATCTCGATCATCCTACGAGTCGAAAACCCTTCGCGCAGATGGGAAATTGCCACATATTGCGGTGACTTAACTTTAACTCGGTTGAACTCAGTATCGCAGATAATATAACCTTCAGAATCCATCGGATCTAAATGTTGAGATGCTTCGATTACTTCTTTCCAGCTAGTTAAAGCATAGGACTTGACTAATTCCCATCCATATTTGTCAGCCCAAGTAGTCGGTTCTATTTCTAGCAATGTTTGAGTATTGCGAACACCATGAAACACAATTTGGTTTTTTCTTTGTTGGACAACTATACGATTGTAAGGTGTCATTAACTCAAAGATAAAACATTGGTCTGTTTCTTGTGGCAATTGATATCCTAATTCTTGCCAAACCTTCCAAAACAGTTCTGCAAAGCTAAATCCAAAACCGTTAACTTCACCCGCTGCATCGGGAGTTCCGCTAGATTGGACTCTCCATTTTCCATGATAAAAATAGAGTACAATCAGAGAACCATCTAGTTTTTCATAAACTTTGGCACTGTTCCAATCAATTGTAGCGGCGTGTCCTTCTCCGTAGTTGAAAAATTTGTCATAGGGATAAGAAACTATCTGCCAATCTTGGGATGAGTCTAAAATAATCCCTCGACACTGTTGGACTATTTTTTCGCCCAGCGGGGATTCTATCTGCGAGTATTTCAGACAGACGAGATGAGGATATTGCCGATCGCGCGTAACCTTGATATGATAAGTTTCTGATAAAGTTTCTAACCCATACTGGCGTAAATACTCTTGCAGTTCCACGATGTATTCCTCAATTACTCACATTTTCTATATAACCGATCGCAGTCTATGATAGCAAATTTGTAAATCAAATGTAAATTGTTAGTCTGCTTAAAACTATTGTCACCTCTCTATCTTAGAGTATGATAAATATATTAATATGGTTTGGCTGAAAATGCGGCTGTTTTGAGAGGATAAAAAATGAATAACAAGTTATTATTTTTGGGAGTTTATTCGTCTATATTGACTATCTTAATGCCTGCATCGGGAGTTTTTGGAAAATG
>JANNOR010000046.1:0-34692 GCA_031399265.1 Cyanobacteria bacterium SOY_34_metabat_3
TTGCGGTACGCATTCTGGCGCGAAAACCGGATGTTCTTTTTCTTTTGCGGCTGGTTCCGTGCAGGGTTTGCTGTGTCATTTTGATTTCTCCGAGCTTGTTACTTTACTTTTGATTAATATTCACAATCTTCTAGTTTACCACACAGTGGTTTTCTTGGCAATAATATTTTCTGAGTTGAGATGTATTGAGAGTTGAGTTAAGTTGCGATCGCAGCCTTCAATGATTTGTAAAGCCTAGAACGCCGACTTATTTTAGAAGCAGGCATTCTAAAAGCATTGCCCAAAGAATTGGATGTTTGAAAAACAATGGGTTAAAATGCCAAATATAACCAACCGAAAAAAAAAATGAATGCCACACTCAATATTTTTCACAGAGCTGGTAAAATAGTTAGGCAGACAGTAGAATTTAGTGTGCCGAAATGTTGATTCGTCATGACGTAGATCCTGAAGGTTATGTTGCAAATGAGGCAGATTATCCTGCGGTTTTTCCTGTATCTGACACTGGAAAAATGAAGGACGGTGTGGCTACACTTATTAATACAAAATGGGCTGTAACCGCTGCTCACTGTGCCGTAGATTTATACAAACAAGACTTTGAAAATCATCCATTTTCAGTCGATATTGCAGGTCAAAAAAATATTATTGTTCAGGTAGTATTCCCAGAACAGGTCGGTTCAGTAAAAACTATCATATCTCCTTCGGGAAAAGTCAAGAAAGTAAACGTTAAACTTCGAGATAGTTATGATATTGCCTTGCTAAAATTGAAATATGAAGTAAATCATGTTGCGCCAATTTCGCTCTACCAGCATCAGGATGAAGTTGGAAAATCTATATTACTGCTTGGTTGGGGAGATTTTGGCACTGGCGATCGAGGACTTCCTCGCTTTCAGGTTGTGAATGACGGAAAATTTCGTCTCGCTCAGAATAAAATCACTGGGACAAATGGAAATTATTTGACATTTCAATTTGACAGTGGTGATTCTCACGATGTATTGCCACTCGAAGGTGTTAATGGACCTGGAGATAGTGGTGGGCCGGCTTTAGTCGATGCTGAAAGCGGGATACAACTAATTGGAATTAGCTCTAGAGGTCGGTATAAAAGTATTGTTAGAACTATCTTTGACCGACAAGGGCGTTATGGGTGGCAGGAATATTATATTCGTGTGTCACAAATGTATAGTTGGATCGATCGAGTAATCAGTGAAATCTAATAATACGATTGCTCTATATTGGTAATAATTATCGCAAAATGCCGATCGCCCTTCGCGCAAAATAGGGAAAACAGAATAACAGCACGATACGGATAGCACGGATACAGGGAGGATATTGCAAGGACGATCGCCCTTAACGGCAAATAACCCAATCTCCGACTTCCAAAATTTCTCCAACTCCCAGAAGTTGGGGATTTCTGGTGCTAGTCGCCCTTAATCGAAAAAATCAAATCCCCGACTTCTAAAATTATATCAATTCCGGCTGCGCCGGAATGATATAGAGGACACGGCAGTGCCGTTTCCCTACCGCGATTAATTGTAGGGACACGGCACTGCCGTGTCCTAATTTCGGGTTATATTAATTCCGATGCAGCCGGAATTGATATAATTCCCTTATTTCAATTCAACATTTACCGTAGCAGACATCCCCGGTGCAATCCGCGATTCGTAGCCTTTAACGCTTTCAGCCTCAAACACAACTTTCACCGGAATTCGTTGCACAACTTTGGTGAAATTTCCCGTAGCATTATCGGGAGGCAATAAGGAAAATTGAGCGCCAGAAGCAGGGGAAAAACTATCAACTCGGCCTTCAAATTTGCGGCCGCCAAAAGCATCCAATTTGATTTCTACTTTTTGGCCTGGTTTGATGTTTGCCAGTTGCGTTTCTTTGAAGTTGGCAATTACCCATAAATCGTTGCTGACGATCGCCATTAAAGGCGTTCCCGACTGCACCCGCTGGTCGACTTCCACCGACTTGCGGCCGATTTGTCCGGCGGCGGGTGCGGTGATATTCGTGTAGGAAAGTTGCAGTTGAGCGTCTTTAACTGAGGCTTCCGATTGGGCGATCGCAGCCTTAGCAGCATCATACTGCGATCGGCTGACTTTAGTTTGTTCGCCCGTAGCTTGGGCTTGTTGCAATCCGCCCTGCGATGTCGCAAGTTTAGCTGCGGCGGTGCTGATCCCTTCTTGGGCTACGGCGACTTTAGCTTGAGCGCTGGCGATGCCGACTTTTGCCCGGGCTACTTGGGCTTGGGCTTGTTTGACGCCTTCTTGAGCTTGGGCTACTGCTGCTTGGGCGGCGGTGACGCCTTCGGTGGCTTGGGCTAAGCGCGCTCTAGCTTGGGCAATTCCTTGTTGGGCTGCGGTGGTTTGGCCGACAGCTACTTCGTAGGCTGCTTTGGATGCGTCTAATTGCTGACGGGCGATCGCACCTTCAGACTGCAAGCTTTCGTAACGTTTATAATCTGCTTGGGTTTTCACTCCATTAGCTCGTGCTTGCACTAGCTGAGCTTGCGCTGCGGCAATTCCGGCTTCGGCTTCGGTGACTTTGGCTTGCGCTTGCGGGATTCCGGCTTCGGCTTGGGCGACTTTCGCTTGCGCTGCGGGCACGCCAGCTTCGGCTTCAGCAACGGTAGCTTCTGCTGCGGGTACGCCTTGTTGGGCTTCTCTAATTGCTGCTTGGGCGGTGGAAATCGCAGCGTTAGCACTGCCTATATCTCCTTGGGCTTGGGCTGTTTTGCCTTGGCTGGTTTGAGAGGCTAGGGAAATATTGGCGCTGGCTGCTTCGGCTTGGCGGCGGGCATTTTCTAGGGCTGCTTGGGCTTGTTGGACTTTAACTTGGTAGTCGCGGGGGTCGAGTTTGATCAGTATTTGTCCCGGTTTTACTTGCTGATTGTCTTGTACCATGACTTCGCCGACAGTACCGTTGAGGCGGCTGCTGATTTGGTAGATGTGTCCGGCTACTGTGGCGTTTTCGGTTTCTTGGTGGATGGAGCTATATTGCCAGTAATGGTAGCCGAAGTTGCCTGCGACGATCGCCCCTAGGCCCAGCGCTGCAAAAATCAGCGGTTTCTTGGACTTTTTCTTTGGGGTTTCAGCCGGTAGGGGTGCTTGCAGTTCTGTTTCTGTGTCTGTTTTGAGATCGGCGGGGGCACTGATTTCTGTCTCTGGGGCGGGGATTACTGGTAGGCTTTTAGCGATTGTGTTGTCGTCGCCGATCGGCTTTTCTATTTCTAATAGCCCCAATGCTTTGCGATTGCCGTTACCGTTGAATTCTGCTGGGTTAGTTTCGTTAGTGGGTTTCATGGTAGTTGACTCCTGGGATTTTAATAAAATGTCGTTTGGTTAGAGTGCGTAGTATTTATTTAGTAAGACTGCTGTTTTTAAGAGTGCGTAGTATTTTGGGGTTATTTGTAATGTAGTCGAGGTAGATGCTGCTGCGCTTCTGCCGTGAGAATGATTTGTGGGTTTAGGAAAGATTGAGGATCGCGATATCGATCAATTCTGAGAAGCGTTCTCGATCGACCTGTGAAATGCCAGTCATGGACTTCTCTCGGATCTCAGCTACCAGCGGCGGCAGTACGTCTTGCAGTTCCCTACCCGCGTCTGTCAGCCAAATTCGCCAAATTCGCCGATCGCGCGTGTCTCTCTCCCGACGGACTAAATCTCTTTCTTCCATGCGATCGATCACACCAGTCAGTGTACCGCCTACCTGTTGCAGTTTGTCGCCAATGCTGGAAGTTGGCAAACCATCTTCTTGCCACAAGCAACACAGTACCAGCCAGTGAAAAGCTGTGAGTCCAAAGGGTTCAAGTCCTTCTTGCAGTCTGCGACTACCTAGCTGTGCCAGCAGTTTGATGCGGTAGCCAAGGCTGTGGGGGGCGAGCACGTCGTGCCACTGAGCTAGATTTGCGCGATCGACAGTGGGTATGATAACCATCTGTTTATTAGTTAGCGTTCGTACTATCAGTGTAAAATGTTTTCTGAAAGATGTCAAGGGGCGATCGTAGGGTTTTTGGTGAAGCTGACAGCCTGCCAGCCGGATGTCCGCCCCAAGAAATATGTTTACATTTCTTAATTTTTCTTAAACTAGAAAGAGTACATCTAGTTTGCGATTTGAATTTATGTTGCTTCCCGCCGACCACCGCACCAAGTTAGACGACACTGACGATACACTGTTCTATTCCTCTCCCCGGTTTGTGACTCATGTCGATGACGGGTTTATCGAGCAATTGACCGACTTGTATCGGGAACGCCTGAAACCGAATACTCGGATTTTTGATATGATGAGCAGTTGGGTTTCTCATCTACCCGACGAGATGCAATTTGCCCATGTCGAGGGACACGGATTGAATGAACAAGAGTTGGCAAAAAATCGCCGGCTAAATCATTATTTCGTGCAGAATTTGAACGCAAATCCCAAATTGCCATTGCCGGATGCAGAGTTTGACGCAGTTGTCAACTGCGTTTCGGTACAGTATTTACAACACCCGGATGCAATTTTTGCCGAGATTCACCGGATTTTAAAGCCTGGTGGCGTCGCAATTATGAGCTTTTCTAACCGGATGTTTTATCAAAAAGCAATTGCGGCTTGGCGGGAAGGTTCGGAGGACGATCGGGTAAAATTGGTCAAGGGTTACTTTGATGCTGTCAAAGGAGCTAATATACCCGGATTTAGCCAGCCGGAAGTAATAGTTCGCAAGCCTAACTTGCCGAGTTTTATGCAAATGCTGCGGATAGGAAGCGGCGATCCGTTTTATGCGGTAGTTGCTTACCGCCAAAGTTAGGATTTTTTGGTAGTCAGGACTTTAGGACTTTAGGTGAAGATTGAAAAGACTAAAGTTCTGACTATAAACAGATCTAAAGCTACGCTCTTTAGGTTAGAATATATTTAATATTTGTTCCTAAAATATGGAAAACCAACTTTTGCAGCGCATCACACTCGATCCAAATATCTGTCACGGAAAACCCTGTATTCGCGGTCTCAGATATCCAGTAGAGTTGATTCTTGAGTTGCTCAGTTCTGGTATGAATGCTAAAGAAATTATAGATGACTATGACGATTTAGAACATGAGGATATTCTAGCTGCTTTGCTATTTGCAGCGCGGCTGACTGGAGTGAAGAGCATCTACCGAGTATTAGTGTAATGAAGTTTTTGGTAGATGCACAATTACCAGTACGTCTGGCCTGCGTGCTGCAATCTGCTGGTTGCGATACTATTCATACTAAGGATTTACCTCGACGAAACGCAACTCCCGATTTGGAAATTAACTTGCTTTCAATCCAAGAAAGCAGAATTGTTATCACCAAAGATAGAGATTTTCTCGATTCATTTATGATTAAGCAGCAACCTTACAAGCTGTTGATATTAACGACAGGGAACATAAATAATAACCAACTTATAGACTTATTTATGAATAACTTGTCCCATTTGTCTGAACTATTTCAGGAACATTCATTAATAGAAATGAATCGCGATACAATTGTAGTTTATCAGTGATAAAGTAGGTAAAATCTTGATATGAAACTATATCAGCAAATAGCTATCGACGAATGCGGCGAGCCTTTAGTTCCAATTCCCACAGAACATTTTGTGTTTGAAATGCCGCACCCTTATCAAAAGTTGGGCGCTCCTTATCAAAACAGCAAAGCAGATTCGCCTTACTATTTGCGCCGAGGAGTTGTTGATAGTTTGCTCGCAGCTCAAATCCAGTTACAGCAAAATTACCCTAAGTGGAAAATTCTGATATTTGATGCTTATCGGCCGGTGGAAGTCCAGCAATTTATGGTGGATTATACTTTCAATCAAATTGCTCGCGCCCAAGGCTGCGAATTTCCGGTTTCCGAAGAGAAACGCGAAGTGATTATACAACACGTATATCAATTTTGGGCTGTACCGAGCATGGATCGCGCGACGCCTCCCCCTCACAGTACAGGTGCAGCTTTAGATGTTAGTTTAGTTGATGAAAATAATCGCCCAATTGATATGGGTTCTGCGATTGATGAAATATCAGAACGTTCTTATCCTAATTATTTTGGTAATAGCAATGAGCCGGAAAAACAGGAATATCACCGGCGCAGGCAAATATTAAAAGATGCGATGATATCTGCTGGTTTTCAGCAGCATCCTCACGAGTGGTGGCATTTTTGTCTGGGCGATCAGATGTGGGCTTGGTTGACAAATCAAAACAATAGCGATCTTAAATTTGCGGCCCGATACGGTCGTTATTAAAAGGGTACGGAATTAAATCTCGACTGGCGCAGTCGCAACAAAAGAGGAACCGGGTTGAGTGACAAAAAATTTCGGCTTTTAGGTGCTGACTGCGACAAGAAACCAAGGTGATGAGACTCTGTGCGTCCGGGACTGTAAAAGCTCGATCGGCATAAATGATTGTATCAGCATACACCCAGGCTATTGCCAGCGGGGTAGCGGTGCTTTAAAATTGACGAGAGCGAACAAGTGCAGGCAAATCGAGCCAGCACTGCAAACCCTAAAGGACAACTCAGAGTTCACCCAATGAAAGCACTCATCCTCTCTGGCGGCAAAGGAACACGCTTGCGTCCCCTCACCTATACGGGTGCTAAGCAGTTGGTTCCTGTGGCAAATAAGCCGATACTGTGGTACGGAATTGAAGGAATTGTGGCGGCTGGGATTACGGATATTGGGATTATTATTAGTCCCGAAACCGGCGAAGAGGTGAAGGTAAAAACTGGAGATGGATCTCGCTTCGGTGCAAAAATTACTTATATTTTGCAAAACGAGCCGGCGGGACTCGCTCACGCGGTGAAAATTGCCAGACCATTTTTGGGCGATTCTCCGTTTATTATGTATTTAGGAGATAACTTAATTCAGAATCAGTTAGATCCGTTTTTAGAGATTTTTAACAAGCAAAAACTAGACGCTCTGATTTTGCTGCGTCCAGTTCCCAATCCTTCTGCTTTCGGTGTTGCAAAAGTCGATGAAAACGGGCGCGTTTTGCAGTTAGTAGAAAAGCCACAAGTTCCGCCATCGAATTTAGCACTGGTGGGGATTTACTTTTTTGCTCCTAGTATCCACGAGGCGATCGATCGAATTCAACCTTCGCCCCGCGGCGAACTGGAAATTACCGATGCTATCCAACAGCTCATCAATGACGAAAAACACGTAGAAGCCTGCAATTTAGAGGGTTGGTGGCTGGATACGGGGAAAAAAGATGATTTGCTGAGTGCAAACCAAATCATTTTAGATAGCTGTGTCGTAGCTTCAACGGAGTTAAAAGTAGATGCCAAAAGTCAAATTATCGGGCGAGTGCAAGTAGGCGAAGGAACGGAAATCATTAATTCTACAGTTCGCGGGCCGGTGGTAATTGGGGAAAATTGCCGCATTGAAAATTGCTTTATCGGGCCTTACAGCAGTATTGCCGATCGCGTGACGATGATTGATGCTGATATCGAACACAGTGTGATATTGCAAGGGGCAAAAATAGTTGGCATTCACCAGCGAATTGTGGACAGCGTGATCGGGCAGCGGGCTCAACTCACTAATGCGCCACCGCGTCCAAAAGCTCTGCGGTTTATGATTGGTGACGATAGTCAAATTGAGCTAGTTTAAATTGAAATTTGCACCATTCTCGTAGGAGAAATTCACCAAATAGCAAGGGTTTGAAGCCCCAGTATGAAGGCAGATTGTGATAAGAACGGAGTTTAAATCTTCGTTTTTATCACTTCGCTGTCAACTGTCAACTGCGGTGCCCTGAACCCTTCGGCTACGCTCAGGATAAACTCCGTCGAAGGGTCAACTGTCAACTGTTTACGGGATGGTGCGCACTGCGCACCCTACATTTAAAGGAGGAGGAAGATTGGAGTACGAAGAAATACCAACTCAACAAATTATAGATAAATTGCGACAAACTTTGGAGCCGCGAATTGGTATTGCACAGCCAGCGCTATCGGGAAGAGAAAATAGTACGATCGCCCAAAATGAAGATGACGAAGATATCGCCCTTCTCAAGACAGGCTTCGACATTTATAATGTTCCCATTACTTCTTATCAAAGGCGACTGGGTTCGGTAGTAATTGCAGTTAGGAAAATAGTCCGAAAATTGCTCAGGCCTGTACTCGAACGTCAAGTAATTTACAATTTTGCTAATACCCGTGTTGTGCAAACATTAAGCACACAATTGCAAAAACTGCAAGAAAATCAACAAATTCTAGAGAAAAGAATTACACCGGAATTTAGCAGCGGATCTCCCGAAGTTACGGTACAGCTTGAGATTCAACAAAAGGCGATCGCAGCTTTTCAGTCTGAAATAAAGCAAATTAAAGCAGTGCAGCAGCAACATACTGCTATTTTAGAGGAGATTACCGCTCAATTGCTCGATCGACAAAAATAAAGCATCAAAGATGACCACACTGCCAATATGCTCGTTAATTATAGTCAACTATAACGGTCTGCGCCACACGAAGGATTGCTTAAAATCTCTACAAAAACTTGCGTATCCCGAATCGCAACTAGATTTAATTGTAATTGATAATTGCTCTCAAGACAATTCCGTTAACTCCCTTCGTCAACAGTTTCCGAAAGTTCGGATTTTTGTGAATACTGCGAATAACTTTGCTAAAGCCCTCAACCTCGGCATCAGCGAAGCAAAAGGGCAATATATTGGCTTTCTAAATAACGATGCAACCCTTGACAATCAATGGCTATCAATATTAGTTAAACTGCTAGAAACTCATGAAAAAGTAGGTGCGACTAGCGGCAAATTGCTATTTAAAGACGGACGAATTAACAGCGCGGGTATTCACCAATTACCTAATTTTTATTGGCGAGATGTCGGCTTTGGCGAGAAAGATTCGGGACAGTACGATGCAGAACGGGAAGTCGAAGGGCTTTGTTGGGCGGCGGTGCTTTTTCGCAGAGAATGTCTGGAAGATGTCGGGCCGATAGATGAAGATTTTGTGATGTATTTTGAGGATGTAGAGTTTTCCAAACGCTGCCATAAACGCGGTTGGAAAATGCTTTATACTCCCACAGCTATCGCCCATCATGAGTATCGGGGTTCGAGTAAAGGTAGCAAACTTACCGAGTATTTCTGCAACCGCAATCGTTTTTTGTATTTGGCAAAACATGAACCTTTGCAATTAGTAAAAGCGATTCACACTTCTGATTTTTTCACTAACAAACAGTACGATTTGCTGTTCGAGAGTTTGTTTGTAGCGATTAAGAAGCTGCTAGATTATCAGAAACCGGAAATCATCGCCACTGTATTACCGCAGTTATCGGAAAAGTTGGCGGTGATTTATAGTCGGATCAAGGTCGATCGCATTGTACCTCGATTGCAGGTGGTTCGGGGCGATCGCAAAATGTCGATCGCCATTTACGATCACGGACTGCATTTCATCGGCGGCGGTCAAAAATACGTTGCTACCATCGCCTCGCTGCTGCAAAATGAATTCGACATTACTTTTATCGCCAACAAATCCGTTGCTGTTTCCGACTTAGAATCGTGGTACGGGCTGAACCTTTCAGGATGCCAAGTTAAAATCATTCCCTTGGCGTTTTACGAGAAACGCGGAATGCAGTGTATCGATTCCAGCATCATCACGGAGGATATGGAAAATCCCTTTGATGAAATTGCCAGAGAAAGCAAAAATTACGATATTTTTATCAACGCGAACCAACTGGAAAAAGTGAAGCCGCTGTCGCCACTTTCAGTATTTTTCTGTCACTTTCCCAATAGTTTTCGCAACCGTCACTTTGCAGTTGATAACTACACTTTCATTATTGCAAACAGTCAATTTACTGTCAAGTGGTTGGAGAAACGCTGGAACTTAAAACCAACTTTTATGCTTTATCCACCTGTGGAAATGGCAACAGTTAAAGTTCCGAAAGAAAAGATTATTTTGGCTGTGGGACAGTTTGAAGCTGGGGGAACAAAAAAGCAAATTGAATTAATTAAAACTTTCCGTAGTTTGCTAGCAGATTATCCGGCAGAACTTCAAGGATGGCGGCTGATTTTAGCTGGTAGCAGTATTCCCAAAAATCCTTATTTAAAGACGGTTCAGAATTTTTTAAAGCAAGATTCGAGGGCGATCGAACTGAAAGTTAATGCTGACTTGGATGAGGTAAAATCGCTTTATGCTAAGTCGAGCATATTTTGGCACGCCTGCGGTTTGGGTGAAGTGAACCCTCAAAGGTTTGAGCATTTCGGGATGGCGACTGTGGAAGCAATGCAAAACAGTTGTGCTCCCATCGTCTTTGGTGGTGGTGGCCAACCGGAAATTGTCGATCACGGGCGATCGGGCTTTTTGTTCAATACCGTTGAGGAACTTTGCCAGTATTCACATCAGCTAATTGTTAATCCCGATTTGCTAGCAGAACTTCAAGCTGGTGCACAGCAGCGCAGTCAGAACTTTAGACTGTCACATTTCGAGAAAAAAGTCAAGAGTTTTTTTGAGATTATTTACCAAGAATATGCTACAATTCGGCTGCCAAATCCAGGCGATGTAGCTCAAATGCTCGATGTCGATCGCGATCGATAGATTGCGTAAGGCCGGGTTTTACTAACAATATTTAATGATGACAAGCAGTTTATATGAACCCGCGCCGATATTTCCGAAAGATGTACATTTTGATTGTTTGTTAGGTAAGGGCGGGTTTAAGAAATGATTGGTTTGAGATGTAGATTGTGGGTGAACCCGCCCCTACAATTGGGATAAATTCTGTTGCATAAAATCATGTCTAATTCACTGTTAATCAATTTGTCCTTTTTGACTCCCGAACCAACGGGAATCGGAACTTATGCCGCTAATCTTTTCCCGCAACTGCAACAGCTAAAACCAATATTACTTACTTCCCAGCAAATTGAGGATTATGCTTGCTACCAAATTCCCGAAAACTTGACACCAGATCGAGGGCCGAAAGGGCAGATTAATAGGCTGAGATGGACTCAATTTGAGTTGCCTAAGATTTACAAAAAATTGCAATCAAATCTGATATTTTGTCCTATTCCCGAAGCACCTTTGTATTCCGGCTGCCGCTATGTCGTCACAGTTCATGATTTAATTCCTTTGCGATTTCCCCAACGGTTTTCGCGCTTGACGGCTTATTTTAGATACTACATTCCGCAGGTTTTGTGGCAAGCAGAACATATTATTTGTGATTCTGAAGCAACTGCGGCAGATGTTGCTAAATTCTTCCAGATTCCGCATCAGAAAATGACCGCAATTCCCCTAGCTTGCGATAATCTTAATTTTAGATACCTCGACTTACCAGCCAAAAATTATTTTCTTTATACTGGTAGACACGATCCTTACAAAAACTTGGAAAGATTAATTGCTGCATTTGCGAGTTTAGCCGTTAGCGAAGCCCTCGGAGAGGATCGCACAAACTACGAATTGTGGCTAGCCGGGCCTCCCAATGCCTACACGCCGCAGTTAATCGCACAAGTTGAACATTTGGGTTTACAATCTTCAATCAAGTTTCTCGGCTACGTGCCCTACGATCAATTGCCCGTATTGATGAATCAGGCGATCGCCCTGGTATTTCCCACGCTTTGGGAAGGCTTCGGGTTGCCAATTCTCGAAGCAATGGCCTGCGGTACACCCGTCATCGCATCCAACCTGTCATCGATGCCAGAAGTAGCCGGAGATGCGGCATTATTAGTCAATCCTTATAGCGTCGGAGAAATTGCCCACGCCATGCAAACAATAGCCGCAGATTCAAAAGTGCGATCGAACTTAAAAAAAGCTAGTTTAGCGCGATCGGCCCAATTTAGCTGGCACAAAACCGGAGAAGCAACCGCCAACATCTTAAAAAAATACCTTTAAATCTTCCCTCTCTGCGCCCTCTGCGCCCTCTGCGGTTAAACAAAAAAAATCCTACCAAAAAACCGCAATCTACATATTACCCCATGCCCAATCCCCAATCAAAATTACTAATCAACCTCTCCTTCCTCATTTCCCAACCAACCGGCTTAGCCATCTACGCCAAAAACCTATTTCCCTACCTAAAATGTCTCAACCCAACCTTACTTGCAGCCGAAAAATTTCCCAACAGCAACTGCTACCCAATCCCCGCAAACCTCACACCAGAACAAGGAACCAAAGGACACATCAACAGGCTGCTGTGGACGCAAACTCAACTCCCCAAAATTTACAAACAGCTAAAATCTAACCTGTTATTTTCCCCAATTCCCGAAGCTCCTTTATTTACAGATTGTCGCTATATAATTACAGTACACGATTTAATTGCCCTGCGATTTCCCCGCCGCTTCGATCCTCTGACACCTTATCATAAATATTATATTCCCCAAGTGCTGCGGCAAGCCCAACACGTCATCTGCGATTCGGAATCGACTGCCAAAGACATCGCGGATTTTTGCAATATTCCAAGTTCTTCGATTTCGCCAATTTCCCCCGGCTACGATGCCAATTTTTTTCGCTTTTTAGACTTGCCAACTAGCAATTATTTTCTGTATATGGGCCGCCACAATCCTCATAAAAACGTGCAGCGAGTTGTGGCAGCTTTTGCGGCTTTGCCTGATAATTCTGAGTATGAATTGTGGATAACTGGTTCGGCAGACAAGCGTTATACGCCGCTGCTGAAAGCGCAGGTTCAAGAATTGGGATTGTTCGATCGGGTAAAATTCCTCGATTACCTCCCCGCAACCCATTTGCCGGAAGTCATCAACCGGGCGATCGCGCTGATATTCCCCAGTCTGTGGGAAGGATTCGGTCTCCCCGTGCTCGAAGCAATGGCTTGTGGGACTCCTGTCATCACGTCTAACCTGTCTTCGATGCCTGAAGTGGCTGGGGACAGCGCATGGCTAGTCAATCCCTATAGCGTGGAGGAAATAGCCTCTGCTATGCACGAGCTTGCAGCGGATTCTAAAGTTCGATCGCACTTGCGCGAGCTGGGTTTGGCTAGGGCAAAACTATTTAGCTGGGAAAAGACGGGCCGCGAAACTGCTGCTATTCTCGATCGATATATTTAACGAAGGAAGAAGGAAGAGGGAAGAAGGAAGAGGGAAGAAGGAAGAGGGAAGAGGGAAGAGGGAAAAAGTCAGTAGGTAGATTAATGCCCAATGCCCAATGCCCAATGCCCAATGCCCAATGCCCAATTCCCAATTCCCCATTCCCTGACAGCCTGAGTTAGGGACTGTAGGCCCGTTTTACTTGTTGATACCCAACTGATCGCCGCGCTTGTACTGCTGATAAGCAGCAAAAAACAGCCCCGAGAGAGTAACAAAGATGAGACCTAGAACAATACCTGAAAGTAGCGGTTCTACCATGAGTGCTCCTTAACGTTAAGATTTAACAACCTATTTTTAATATTACCAGCACTTACACAGATGAATTTTCCCAAAAGCCGCCTTCGGGTGGTTTCAGAGCTTGATCTCCCCGCTGCGAAGGATTAAGCTATGTTATGAGAAATAAATTTTCTTGTAGATAGTTTTTTAAATTGAAATCCTTTGAATCACCAACTTGCTAGGAATGAAATTAGAAACCCGATCGAGCGACTTGCCATATTTGCGATCGCGGTGTTGCTTGCCATTATGTTGGCGAGCATGACAATTCGTCAATTTCAAGTCGCCGATCCCTACGTCAAAAGCGTGCTGTCCCTGACTGGCGACCAGTTTCAGGGTTCGGCAATCTTTCAAATGAACTGTGCGGGGTGTCACATATCCGCCCCAGAGAGTCAAGTCGGGCCCAATTTGTACCGAGTGTCCGATCGCAAATCCGAATTCGATCTGATCCGCCAAGTCACCAGCGGGCGAACCCCACCAATGCCGCAGTTTCAGCCGAGTCCGCAAGAAATGGCCGACTTGCTGAAATATCTCGAACAGCTTTAACCCAAGAAGGGGAACGGAATTCGTTTTCCTTCTGGCGATCGTCTTGAAATATTGATATTACCCACAGTCGGGATACGGCACTGCCCATTTGTGTCAACTTAAGGTCAAATCCAGTCAGAGATTGCTGTTTGACTATTAAATCCAGATCCCCCCTAGCCCCCCTTAAGAAGGGGGGGGACAGGAAACCTCTTTAAGTCCCCCTTCTTAAGGGGGATTTAGGGGGATCTGGACTCTGGTAAAAACGAGATTTATCAAGGCTTTTAGGCTTAAGTTGACACTAATGGGCATTGCCGTGTCCCTACAGTTAATCGATCGTCACATTATTGATCGATCGCCATTCCGGCCCGCAAGCCCCGATTACTTTGGGGCGCAAGAAACAGCATTGCCGTTTCTTGCGTTGGTGCGCCGGTGCTAGCTAAACCGCCAGGGTAAAACTGCTCGCCGATAGCTGGGTTGGCAGCACGCCGGACACTACAGCCAAAATCTGGTTGCTGTTGGCGATCGCGATCGCAGTTGAACCGTTAGTTTGGGTAAGCGACAGTTGACTGAAGTTCAAACCGCCCACTAGCACGATCGAATCAAGTTCTGCCGTGAAGTTGATAATTGTGTCAGTTCCACCGCCTGCTGCCAAGACAAAGCGATTGATGTTGGTGCCGCCGACGAGGGTATCGTTGCCAAGGCCGCCAAACAACAAATCATCGCCAGTGCCACCAAAGAGCAAATCATCGCCACTGCCGCCAAGCAAGGTATTATTACCCTCGCCGCCGCAGAGAGTATCATTGCCCTGATCGCCAAATAACACGTCGTCGTCAAAGCCTCCCAACATTACATCGTCGCCTTTGCCACCGTACAAGACATCTTCACCTTGGTCGCCAGAGATCGAGTCGTTGCCCCGATTTCCGTAAATCGTATCGTCGGCGATATCGCCAAAGATCAGGTCAAACCCTTTGCCGCCGAAGAGAGTATCGCTATCGATGCCGCCGTAGACAGTATCGTTGCCCGTATTGCTATTGATGTAATCGCCACCTTCTTGGCCAAAGATCAAATCATTGCCGCCCAACCCGAAGATAGAGTCACTGTTGGCACTGCCCACGAGGGTATCATCGCCGTTAGTGCCGTTGACTGTATTGTTGCGCGAAGGACTTGCGGGCAGATTGGGAGGAACAACTCTGGGGAAATCGTCAGGACAAACCAGATTTGTCGGTTGTGGAGTGGGAGTCGGAGTCGGTTGTGGACTTGGACTCGGAGTCGGTTGTGGACTTGGACTCGGCCCGGGTAAAGGCGTCGGTGCGGGAGTTGGTGCGGGCGTTGGTGCAGGCGTTGGTGCAGGCGTCGGCGTTGTTGCGGGGGTTGGTGCGGGGGTTGGCGTGGTGACAGGCGTCGGCGTTACAGCCGTTGGTGTCGGTGTCGTCGCGGGTGTTGGTGTCGGCGGGGGTGTTGGCGTCGGTGCCGGGGCGTTCCCGAAGTTGATGCCGCTGACAATAGCACCCGAGGTGAGCGGGATGTCCGCCGGGTTAGGGGTGCTTTGGATCAACCCAGCTTGGTTGACTTCCCGGACGCGGTATGTTCCCGGCGTTAGGTTCGTGAACAGGTAGTTGCCGCTGGCGTCTGTGGTGGTAGTAACAGGAACAGGAGCTGGACTACCGGGGGTTCCCGCTACCAGATTGTTTAACACAATTTGGAAATTGGGCAAACCCGGTTCTCCGGCATCCTGAACGGCATTGTTGTTGGTGTCTCGGAACTTCAAACCTTGGATCGTACCCGGTTGGGGCAGGAAGTTGCCAAAGTCAATGCCTGTGATTTTATCTCCAGCCTTAACCGTAATGTCGGCGGGGAGCGGAGTCGTCTGTACCGAGTCTTTTTGCTGGACTTCCCTTACCTTGTAAGTACCTGCGGGTACCTCGGTGATAGTGTAGTTGCCGTTGGCGTCAGTGACGGTAGTCAGTTCGCCCTGATCGAAGACTCCATTTGTTGGGTTGCTGTCAATGAAGATTTGCCAATTTGGCAGTCCGACTTCTCCGGCATCCTTGATTTTGTTTTGGTTAACGTCACTGAATTTTTGACCGCTGATGGTGCTCGACTCAAAGAAGTTGCCGAAGTTGTTGTTTTGGGAGTCGAGTCCGCTGGTGAGGGCTACTGTCAACGCCGCTCCAGCGGCCGGCTTGGTTTGTACCCACCCCGGTTGCTGTACTTCGCGGATGTTGTAGGTGGCGAATGGCAGGTTGGTGAACTCGTACTTACCGGCGACATCGGTGACGGCGCTGGTTTCGGTTGGGTCTTTGACGCCGTTGTTGTTGGCATCCAGGTAGATTGTCCACCCTCCTAGGACTGGTTCGGTGGCCTCTTGCGTGCCATTTTTGTTGCGATCGTTAAATTTGAACCCGCTGATCTTGCCAACCTGGAAGTTCCCGAAGTTGGTGGGAAGGGCGACGGTGTTGACAATGTTAACGCCACTTGCAGTAGTAAGGGTAGTGGGGGCTGAGGGGACAGGGAAAGTTTGCTGCCAACCAGTCTGTTGCTCTTCCTGCAGGCGGTATGAACCAGCGCCAACGTTAGTAAAGGTGTAATTCCCAGAGGCATCAGTGGTAACCGACTGTGGTGGCGCTGTTGTGCCGACAAATATCTGTGGTACGAGTGTGATTTTCCAGCCAGGTAATCCAGGTTCCGTCCCATCTTTGACGCCATTCCCGTTGAGGTCGTTGAACTTCTGACCGCTGACGGTGATGTTTCGGAAAACACCGAAGTTCTGCCCGGTAATGGGAGTACCGCTGAGGGCGGGAACGAGAATTGGCAGAGCGGGGAAAGAGATGCTGGAGCCGGCTGGAGGCGTGGCTTGGATCAGGTAATTGCCGGGGCCGATATCGGGGAACAGATAATCTCCGGCTCCCGCTGTCGTTGCTGGCGCGCCGACAACTGTATCTGTGCCGACTTGTAGCGTGCCGTTGGCATTGGTGTCTTTGTATAAAGTGACGGTGACGCCGTTTAATACAGTGTCATCGGGCGTGAAGCCGTTGCCGGCGACATCGGTGTAGGTTTTGCCCGCGATCGAAGTTTTGCGGAAATTACCGAAGTTAGCACCAGTAACATCGATTACACCTGTAGCAGCCGGAGTCGGGCCGACAGTCTGTACCCAAGCAGTCGGAGGCGTTCCAGCCGGCGGTGCTTCAGTAATCGGAGTAGCCGTTTTGACATCCCGCAGCGTGTAAGTACCGTCTGCTCCGGTAGTAGCGCTTTTCGTGCCTACAGAAATCACCCAGCCCGGGAGACCTGGTTCAGCGGGCTGTCTGACGCCATCGCCGTTGAGGTCGTTGAATTTAACGCCTGTGACGATCGGCCCGTATTCATAGGCACCGATATCAACATTAGCGCCGATCGTCCGAGGAAAGCCAGTACCCCGCGGGTCAGTCGTCCCCACCGCCAGTGCAGTGCTACCGCCGTTGATCGCCGGATTAATCACCGTCGCAGTGCTGTCAGCCAAAGCATAAGTGAGAGGAACGGCTGTAGCCTGGTTCAATCCTGGGGGACTGATGATGACACTTGTCAGAGGCACTGTCGCCGGCAATAGATTCGCCGCTGCGAAGCCCGTGCTCCCAGCAAGACTCCCGATTAAATTGTTGGTGCTGGTAGCAGCGAATGTCCCGAACACGTCAGGAGAAAGGCCGCCAACATTCCCTGCGACGATCGAATTCCTGACATTTACAATGCCGCCGTTAGTCGCAATCCCGCCACCGTTAGCAACAGCAGGAGCAGTCGCCGCAGCACTGTTAGCAGTAATCGTGTTGTTAGTCAGAGTTGCAGTAGCGCCGCTGTTAACAAAAATCGCAGCACCCGCGCCAGCACCCGGTGTCGCAGCCGCACCGCCCGCAGCGCCGCCCGTTGCAGTGTTGCTGAATAAAGTGCTGTTGCTCAGGGTCAAACTGCCAGTATTGATAAAAATTGCACCGCCCAAACCAGCGCCGCCGCCACCGCCTGCTGCGCTACCGACGCCGCCTGCGGTGAAAGCTCCAACAGGCGTGCTGATTCCGCCTACTACACCGCGGCCGCCACCGCCACCAAAGCCGCCAGCACCGCCGTTGCCGCCAACACCGCCGCCGCCGCCGCCGCCACCGAAGCCGCCAGCGCCGCCAATGCCGCCAATGCCTGCTGGACCTGCGGCACCACTACCTGGGGCACCGCCGACACCGCCGATACCGCCGCCACCGCCACCGCCACCGATCGCACCACCAGCGCCACCAGCGCCGCCAACACCACCAGCACCGCCATTAGTACCACCGGTACCAGCGCCGCCAACGCCACCAGCACCACCGACGCCACCGTTGAGACCAGTTCCTGGCAATCCGCCAGTTCCAGGGCCACCAGCACCTGCTGTACCGCCGGGGCCGCCAGCAGCGCCAATACTGGGGTTGCCGGTGAGGCCTGTTAGACCTGGGCCGCCTGCGGACACGAAGGGAAATAGTCCTGCAAAATCTGTGTTTCCGCCTGGGCCTGCGGCTGCTGGAGCTACAGCAGCCGCAGAACCCGCGCCGCCGATCGCACTATTGCCATTGAAGGTCACGCTATTAACTGTGACAGCACCGCTGTTGATTAATAGTGCGCCTCCCATGCCGGCTGCACCGCCACCGCCAGCGATACCGGCACCGCCTTGCGATCGACCGCCGGTCAATGTCAGGTTAGAAAACCTGACTTCCGCCGCCGCGCTATCTACAAAAAAGCCGCGGTTGCTGCCGAAATTGATCGTGAAACCGGCACCGGTAAAGGTGATGGGAGTGGAAATTCTGGGCAGAACTTGTCCGGCTGTTAAGGTGATGTTGCCCGTAAGCGCGATCGTGTCAGCATTCGGCAAAGCGTTAGCCAGAGTGATCGCATCTTGCAGGGCAGCAAAGGTGTTGACTAAAACACCGCTGTATGCTTCCATCGCTTGTTGGGAAAATACTACAGGTGTTTCTATCTTCCCGGTAGTTACTTCTAGTTCCCAGTCTCCACCCAAGGCGGCATTCCCAGTCAAATTGTCGGAAGCGGCAACTTCCGCGCCGGTGAGCTGACTCAGCCTTTGGACGAAGGCGACACCGGCTTCTGTGGCTGCGACGTTGCAACCGTAAAGTAGAATTTCGGGTTTAGCTGTAATTTGAGAGTTCGAGTTTGCTTCGGCTGGCAAAGCAAACCATTGTTCTAAATAATTGCGGTAAGTTTCAATGTTGCTTAAATTAAGTTCTGTCGCACCAATTTGGACGCTCGCTGCTGCGCCGTGAGACAGGATGTGGACGGCTGCAATGTTTTTCCGTTTTTTAAGTGTTTCGGCGATTTGTTCGATCCCGTCGCGGTCGCCCTTCAGAACAATAACTTCTGTATCTGAATTTGTAGTCTCTGTTAAGTTTTGGTAATCTTTAACTTTTGTATCTACGAAAAGTAACTGGTGTTTCCGTTCTTTATCAAGTTCCATGATTAAATTCCTCAGGTACACACACATCAAATTCATAGCACAAACCAGGCGCAGCAGCGATCTTTTTCTTGTAAGGATATTGCCGATCGCCCTTGCTTAACATAAGTTTATTATTGACAAAAAAACATTTTTATGCTTCTTGAGAATAAATCGCTGAATTTGATCGTTGAGAAGCCTTAAGAGGGGATATTGTTCCGGCTTTTGCAAAAAGATTTTCAGATTTGCAGTCGCTTTTTTACTGCTGTAATGACAGCTAGAAACTATACCACAATCTGTTTCAAATGTAAATCATTGTTTTTGGGTTATTGATCATTTGTCGGTTATTGGTAGTTACAGTAACCAATAACAACTACCAATTAGCATTTACCAACTTTCTTCAACGGGATTATTGGAATTGCTCCAAATTTCCACATCTAAATCGTTGAGATAAATTAGAGCACTTTCAATCTGTTGAGTTGTACCGTTCAGTTCTAAATCAAACCAACCATCATCGGTAGTTTTAGCACCCAACAAAGCTGCATTAAAATTCACCGTCAAACCGTATTCCGAAATCAGGTTAGAGATCACAGGTTCCTGATGGTATTCTTTGGGAACGCGAATGCGAATGCGGGTTTGAGTTTGTCTGGTGTCGCCGCTGCCGGATTGCGGGAGGTCTGATTGTTGAGTTTGGTGAAAATTGTCGAGCGGCTCAAATTCAGATTCGCTATTGTTTTGAGATAACATTGTGGCCTCCTAATGTTTATTTATTTCAGGGATAAAGTACCTTTCAGTAGGGTGCGCAATGCGCACCCTACTGTAAACTAGCTACAATTATTCAACTTCTTTGATACTGGTTTTTTGTTCCAAAATCTCCTTGAGCACGAGGGTAACAACTGCTAAAAGACCGAGAACTACCGCCGCTGAAAATGCTGCTTGCGTCGCGTACTGCTTGTAAGCATCCTCGACAAATAGAGGCAACGTTTGCGTTTTTTTGGCAATATTTCCCGATACCACAGAAACAGCTCCAAATTCTCCCATTGCTCTAGCATTTGTCAAGATTACTCCGTAAAGCAATCCCCACCGAATATTCGGAAGAGTCACATTCCAGAAGATTTGCCAATCATTTGCTCCCAAAGTTTTCGCAGCCTCTTCTTGCTCTTTTCCGACTTCTTCCAAAACTGGAATTACTTCGCGGGCGACAAAAGGTAGAGTGACGAAAGCAGTAGCCAGCACCATTCCGGGAAAAGCAAATATAATCCTAATCCCGGCAGTTTCCAGCCACGGCCCGAACCATCCCAGCCGACCGTAAAGCAGTACGATCATTAAACCTGCAACTACCGGAGATATGGCAAACGGTACGTCTAAAATGCTGATTAACAGGGTACGCCCGCGAAATTTGTTGCGGCCGATTACCCAAGCTGCACACAAACCGAATACCGTATTTATAGGTACGACTATCAGAGCAATCAGCAGCGTAAGTTGGGCTGCGGACAGAAAATCGGGCGAGGTTAAGTTGCTTAAAAATGGCTCGAATCCTTTCTTGAAAGCTTGGTAAAAAACATTGAGAGTTGGGATAAATAAGATGAGAGCTAGATAGCCGATCGCAATTCCGATCAATGCGGGCTTTACCCAGGCTTTTTCTTTACCCCGCGACGAACCAACAGGCGGAACTTTGTAATTTTTAGATACATTCAGATCAGCCGTCATATCTTCTTCTCCATGCTTGTAAAACATTGATTGCGAACAGCATTGTCAGGGAAATTGCTAACATGACAGTACCGATTACTGTGGCTCCTGCATAGTCGTACTGTTCCAATCTTTGGAAAATTAATACTGGTGCAATTAAATCTTTGAACGGCACGTTAGAAGCGACAATTACAGTAGAACCGTACTCGCCAACTGCTCGGGAAAATCCGAGGGCAACTCCGGTTAAAATTGATGGAAATAGCGGTGGCAAAACTACTCGCCAAAAGGTTTGAAATTGTGAAGCACCTAAGCACCATGCTGCTTCTTCGATGTCTTTTTCCATTTCGTGTAAAACTGGCTGGACAGTGCGCACGATAAAGGGCAAGGAAATGAAAATCATGGCTATTCCTACGCCTAAGCGAGTAAAGGATATCTTGATTCCCAAGGGTGCAAACAGCGAACCTATCCAGCCGTTATCGCTGTAAACTGTGGCGATGGTTAAACCGGCAACGGATGTCGGCAATGCAAAGGGCAAATCGACGGCTGCATCGATAATCCGTTTTAAGGGAAAGTCGTAGCGGACTAATATCCAAGCAATTAATGTGCCGAAGACTCCGTTAATTAATGCTGAAATTAAGGCTGTAACAAAGGTAACATCGTAGGCGGAAAGGGCGATCGGGCTTGTGGCTATTTTCCAGAATTCACTGGGGCTTGCGGTGCTGGCTTTTAGCAGCAATGCTGTGACTGGAAGCAGTAGCATGATGCTGAGGTAGCCGAGGGTGATTCCCCAAGGTAGCGTGATTTTGCCGATCGCCTTTTTGATATTCTGAATAGGAGACTGACGGTTGCTGGTTGGAGATATTGCAGTCATACAACAATGGTTTTGAGTTGGGAATAATTGCGGTAGGGGCGGGTTTTACCAACAATAATTGCCTAAAACCAATCATCTTGTAAACCCGCCCCGGCCATTGGTGACACCTACCGTTTAATCGAACCTTGAATTTTGTCAAATGCGGCTCCGTCATCGAAGAATTTCTGCTGAATTTCTCCCCAACCTCCTAAGTCTTTAGCTGTAAATAGGGTTTTGACGGGGGGATATTTTTTGGCAAATTCTGGTTCTGCGGCTACTGTGGCATCTACTGGGCGGAATCCGGCTTTGGCAAATTCTCGCTGAGCTTCTGGGGTGTACAGATATTTGACAAATGCTTCGGCGACTTCGCGGGTGCCGTGTTTATCTACGTTTTTATCGACAATCGCGATCGGATTGTCGATCGACACATTCACATCTGGAATAGTATAAGTCGGTTTTTCGCCTTTCTGACCGGCCAAAATAATTTCGTTTTCGTAGTTGATTAAGGCGTCGCCTTGGCCTTGTTTGAAAAATACATCGGTGGCTTCGCGGGCATCTTTGGTCAGAATCGGGACGTTTTTATAGACTTTGCTAGTAAAGTCTAAGGCTTTGGCATCGTCGCCTCCGGTTTTGAGTACCGAGCCCCAAAGTGCGAGGAAATTCCAGCGGGCGACTCCTGATGTTTTGGGATCGGCGGTAATTAATTTCACTCCGTCTTTGCTTAAATCTTCCCAGGTTTTGATGTTTTTGGGATTGCCTTCGCGGGTGACTATTCCGGCTACGGATTTGCTGACGATGCCGCCGTTGGGGGCTGCTTTTTCCCACCCCGGTTGGATGAGTCCGGCTTTCTCGATTTTTTGCGTGTCGAGGGCGAGGGCTAGGTGTACGATGTCGGCTTCTAATCCGTCAATTACGGCCCGCGTTTGGGAACCGGAACCGCCGTAACTTTCACTGAATGTCACGGTTTGACCTTTTTCTTTTTGCCACTGTTCGACAAATTTGGGGATTATCGCTGCGTGGGCGGCTTTGGTGACGGCGAAGGATACTAGGGTTAATTCTACGTTGCCTTTGTTGGCTGCTGAGCTAGCACCGCCTGGAGTGGCTGCGGGGTTGTTGGTGCTTCCCGAACCGCAGGATGCAACGGCCAGACTTAAAGTTATTCCCACTAAAAATAGCGACACAAATCTTTTAAGCGAACTCAATGATTGATTTGTGCCGGCTGGTGGCTGTTGCGATCGGTGAAGCTGTTGAGTGAGGCGTTGCCACGGACTCATATATCTGTTCCTCTATTAAAAGTACGGTTATTTGGTCGGAATACCGTAATTATGGTTGTGAAGTACGATTATAGACAAGAGCGAGTAGAAATGGCAAGAAAAAAATGAATTGGGGGAACTCAGGGTCGATCGAATATCGTGAAGCCTTTTCCTTCGGTGTTTTCGATTCAGATTCGCGGTAAAATGTAAACCGTATAAATACTACGATCGAGTCAAGATGCCGGCGCTGGCGCGGCTGCACGATACGCTGTTCGATCGGACATTTGGGCGATCGAGCCTGTGAGTCTGGGCCAAGCGCGGAATACGCCAGACTAAGCGCTAGCCGCTCCTTAATGTCTGCCCAGCTTCTAGCCCTTAACTTAAGAAAAAGTTTTAACTGGTATGTCCTTACCCCGCCCCGTCTCAGACACGCTAATCGAACTATTGAAGCCTGTAGCCTGCGAATTGGGAGAAAGATTGGGAGCAAGCGCTATCAACGAACGCTATGCAGAAATTGAGCCGTCTGGTTCTTCAGCTTTGAACCAGCAAATCAAAAAAGACCCCCGCTGGATTAAAGCACAAATAAAATATTTGCAGCGCCAGCAGCGTCGAGAACAAGAATTAATCGAGATCGCCAGTTTAGAGCAAGAATGGGTAAAGGAAGAACGGATTAATCGAGTTAAGGCAGAAGAAGTAAGAGATAAACGGGCAATTAGCCGACTGTCGCGCGAGTTAATGCGGGAGTTTCAATCTGAAGCAATTCGAGTTAAGCTGAACGAAATTCAAACTATTTGGGACAGAGACAACTGGTTTTCCAATTTGAGCAGGCAGGAAACCGAACAGATTTTGCAGCAGCAGCAGCACCGATTGCTGCTGTTAGTTGCTCCCGCCAAAATTAGCGAAGATTGCCCGGATTCGTTTCGCCATAATCTGAATATCGAGCTGCCGGCTAAGTTGAGATCTTTTTTAAACCAGCACTATCCCCAGCACGGAGATTTGTGTCCGGTTCAGTTTTACGGAGACTATTTCAAAAAATCGATTTCTGATATTGATGTGGAGCGGTTACAGACTGTTTTGTCTCCCGTACCCACAGCTATACTCTACAGCGATATCAGCGATTATGAAGTAAATTTTCATGTGGGTTTTTGGGGAATCATCAATCAGAGTGTTTCTCTAGTGGCGATGCAGCCTTGGAATTGGGAAGAGGTTTACCACCAGTTGGCAGCGGAGGGAAAAGACGAAAAGCTGAGCCTGCGGATTATTCGGCAAATAATTGTGACGATTCATAAGTTATTGGCGGCTTTTTTAGCTGATTTGTATTATTTAAATATTGATTTCACTCACGAACCTCAGCTATTTAATTTAGAGGCGGAATTTGCTCAGGAATGGTTTTCTAAAGATTGGGCTCTACCGTATATGCAAACTCTTAAAGAAATTCAGGATCAGCAGCGAATAGTTTATAAGGGAGAGATGCGGCGGCTGGCGCTGCGAGAGGCGAAAGCTAGGGCGGAACGCAAGCGTTTGGAGGAGGCTGAACTAAAGCGCAGAGAGGAAGAAACGGCGGAATCAGTGCGGGCGAAGGAATTAGCTCACAAATTTAAAAATCTGAAATGGCGGTGCGTCTACACGCTTCCGGGACATTCATCGTTTGTGAATTCTCTGGCGATTAGTCCTGACGGCAAAATTCTCGCTAGCGGCAGTTGGGATAAAACTATTAAAATTTGGAATTTAGAAACTGGGGAATTAATTGGTACTCTGACGGGACATTCCGATCGCGTAAATTCGGTGGCGATTAGTCCTGACGGAAAAATGTTGGTCAGCGGCAGTTCGGACGAAACAATTAAGTTTTGGAATTTGTATAGCGGCGATTTGCTGTGTACTTTTCCGGGACATTCTATGGAAGTGAATTCAGTGGCGATCAACCCGAAGGGACAGGTAATTGCTAGCTGCGGCGGGGCTGATAATACGATTAAGCTTTGGAATTTGCGGACGGGCGAGTTGCTGCGGACTTTGAGGGGTCATTCTGATAATGTGAATGCGGTGGTTTTTAGCCCGGATGGTAAAATATTGGCGAGCGGCAGTAGTGATGCGACGAGCAAAATTTGGGATGTGGAAAGCGGTAAGTTGCTGCGCACTCTTTCGGGCTTGAATGTTGGGGTGAATTCGGTGGCGATCGCGCCGGACGGTCAGACTCTTGCTAGCGTCAGCAATGACTATACTATTAAGCTGCGGAATTTGCAGACTGGCAGTTTGTTGCGGATTTTAAATTCTAATTCTGCCAGGGGAAAGGGTGTCGCGAATTTAGGCATGAATGAGGCCATGCACATTTTGCAGAATTATGTGAGTCGGGGCGATTCGGTTGCGATCAGTGGGGACGGTTTGACTTTGGTTAGCGGCTGCGATGATAATACGATTAATATTTGGAATTTCCAGACCGGGGAGTTGTTGAGCACTCTTAAGGGACATTCGGGTACTGTGTATTCGGTGGCAATCGCCCCAAAGGGCAATTTGCTCGCAAGCGGCAGTGCGGATGAGACGATCAAGATTTGGCGCTGCGATTAGGCATGGGGCATCGGCCAAAGAGGGCATCGGCCAAAGAGGGCATTGGTTGGACGAAGATAATTCCGGTTTTGCCCTTGCTCCGAGGGCTTTTGGGTGAATTTGAAAAAAAAATGGCTGGGGGGGTTGCGCTGATGACTATAAGTTTGCTATATTAATTTTCACTGCTGGTGTAACTCAGTTGGTAGAGTAGCTGATTTGTAATCAGCCTGTCGCAAGTTCGAGTCTTGTCACCAGCTTTATAGCAGTTTTGATAGATATAGGTAGCTACAGGTCATAAGCTCTATGTTGACGATCGAGCAAATTGAAGCCGCTATCCTTGAACTACCACCAGATAAGTTTCATCAACTTCTGGAATGGTTTTCGGAGTTGGATTATCGGCGTTGGGACGAGCAGTTAGAACAAGATATTGCTACCGGTAAGTTGGAAGATTTAGCCCAGGAGGCGATCGCAGATTTTGAGGCGGGGCGCTATCGGGAGATTTGATGCACAAAACGACTCGTCGATTTTGGGAATGCTACAATTATTTACCCGAAACCGTAAAGCTTTCAGCCGATCGATGTTACGAATTACTCAAAGCCGATCCAACTCATCCATCGCTGCATTTCAAAAAAGTTGGGAAGTATTGGTCAGTCAGAGCCGGACAAGACTACCGAGCTTTGGGTATAGGGATTGAGCAGGGCATTTTGTGGTTTTGGATCGGCACGCACGCAGAGTACGATCGGCTGATTGGCTAAATTTTACCTAACGCAGCGCAGGCTTTTTTCAACCATTCAATTGTTGCTGCATCGAGTACGGGCGAGAGTTTCTCGACTACAGCACCATGATAATTATTTAACCATGTTAGTTGAGTCTTTGACAGCCGATCGGCATTTATCAATTTCCGGTCAAACGGAATATACGTCAGCGGTTCAAATCCATACCAAACTGTATCATTTTTTGACAGCATTTCTATGACAACATAGAGATTTTCGATGCGAATTCCGCCCCATCCCGGTAGATAATATCCCGGTTCGATGCTCGTTACCATTCCCGGTTCTAAGGGATATTGGACAGATTTGCTGATGCCGTTTGGCCCTTCGTGACCTGCTAAAAACGCGCCGACTCCGTGTCCGGTACCGTGTCCGTAGTCTAGCTGTTCTTGCCACAATACCGCACGGGCGATCGCATCTAACTGCGCTCCCGTTGTTGCTTTGGGGAATTGCTGCATTGCACAGTTGATGTGCGCGATTAAAACTGTTGTGTAGTGTTCTATTTGCAGCGCCGTCGGTTCTCCGACAATCATCGTTCTGGTGTCGTCCGTCGTACCGGCTAAATATTGCGCTCCTGAGTCTAGAAGCAGCAATTCTCCCGGTTTTAAGGTGATTTCTGGGCTGGGAGTTCCGTAATGTACGATCGAGCTATTTGCTCCCGCACCGGCGATCGTTCTAAAAGTTAAAGTCTGAAAATCTGTTTCTTGCTGGTAAAAACTTTCGATGCTTTCTTTAACATCAAACTCTGTCAATACATTACCATTTTCTAGCTGTTCTGTCAACCATTTTAAAGTCCGAGTTTTCGCTCGGCTGGCTTTGAAATTGGCTGATTTCATCTGCTCGATTTCTACGGGATTTTTGCGAGCTTTCATCCCTTCTACGGGATTCGCCTCAAAAACTACTTCGATGTTGTACAACTGCGCTGCTTGCTGATTTAAGATTAACTGGTACGTGCCTGCTGTGCTGTGTTTCGGGTCTAAAAGTACCCTAACTTTATTTGGCAAATTTACGCAAGTTTCTAATGTATGCGGATAGTCTATGTAGGGAAGCAAAGTTACATCCGCCCGCAATTCTTGCTTGATTTCTGCGGAAACGCGATCGGGATTTGTAAACAAAAACGCTGCATCTGCGGTGACAATGGCATAGGATATGAAAATGGGAATGTGGGGAATGTCCGAGCCTCGGAGATTGAACAGCCACGCTATTTGATTCAGGTTGGTAATCGGAAGCACGTCGATTTTCGCGAGTTGCATCGCTTCCCTGACTCGGGCTAATTTCTGGGCTGCGGTTTCTCCTGTCAGGGATGCAGGTAAGCTAAATATGGGAGATCCGTCAATCGCGGGTAAAGTCTCTGCTGTTTGCGATCGAACTTTGTCTGTCAAATTCTCCTGGATCGATACTAGCTCAATTCCAGCAGTCGCAAATTTTTTCACCCAATTTTGATATTGCTCTGTCGCTACAGTAAACGGATCGAAACCCAGGCGAATTTTAGTTAATTTTTGTGCGGATTCTGCCGCCATTTTTTCTAAAGTTTCAATGCAGGTTAGATTTCCTTCTAAGCCGAGTTTCGATATTTCGATGAGTGCAGGATCGACTTGCAATTCTGCTTGTTCGTAGTAGCGGGAATCCACAAACAACCAAGCTGCATCTTTACCAACCAACAAATCGCCGGCGGAACCCGTAAAATCGCAAATCCAAGCCCTACGCTGCTTGGCTACTGGGACTGATAAATTCAAGTGTTCGTCAACTGCTGGGATAAAATAGCAATCTAAATCATCATTTGCCATCAAAGCGCGCAAATTAGCAAGTTTAGCTGAGATTGATTCTTGATTTTTTTGAGTATTTTTCAAGTTAACGGCAATCATATTTTAAGCTCCTAAAATTGTTTTCAAACCTTTAACTAATCTGCTAATTCCGGCTGCTGCTGTTTCGGTTTCGAGTGCGCCGTAAGCAACGCGCAAATAACAGCCGCCATCCATGCCGAAAGTTGTACCGGGAAGCACTGCTACTTTATATTCGCGAATTAATCTTTCTACTAATTGCATTGTATCGAGTTTTGTGTCAATTTTCAAGAAAAAGTAGAAAGCTCCGCAGGCGGGGGAAATTGTACACAAGTTTGGGATGGTATTGAGTTCGTCCAATACGATTTGTCTCGCGGAGGCGATCGACATTAGGTAATTATCGCAGTATCCCCTACCAACTTGCAAGGCTCCCAGGGCTGCATACTGAGAAATCACCGGCGGACAAATTAAGATTGTATCTTGAATTTTCCTCACTGAAACGAGCAAGTGTTCTGGGATTACCATATACCCGATCCGCCAACTCGCAAAACCGTAGGCTTTGGAAAGCGTAAACAGGGAAATTGTGTATTCGCTGCTGTCGGGAAAAGCTGCGGGAGAACAGTGTTTAACTCCCTCATAAGTAAAATATTCGTAAGCTTCGTCGCTGATGTGATAAATGTTGTGCTGGCGGCAAATTTCGTTCACTTCCCGGAGTGATTCTGCAGGATAAACTACGCCAGTTGGATTATTTGGTGAAATGGTAACAATGGCTCGCGTCTTGTCGGTAATTGCTTGTTTTATAGCAGCGATATTGAGTTGATATTTATCGTCTGTTTCTACAATTATGGGACGGCAATTTGCCATGATAGCCGCCATTTCGTGGTTGAAGTAATAAGGCGATTGGATAATAATTTCGTCCCCCGCCGAAGTAATGGCAAGAATCGCGTTGGTAAATCCCATGTTACTGCCGGCGGTAACAACAACGCAGTTTTTGCTGTTAATTTCTATGCCGTTATCTGTTTTGAGTTTCGCTGCAATTGCAGCTTGTAATTGTGGAATTCCTTCGACAGCTTTGTATTTGTGATTGTCGGGATTTGCGAAGAATTCGGGGATTTTTTCAAATGCTTCTGGCGGCGGATTGTAAGAAACCACGCCTTGTCCTAATGATATCGTTCCCGGATTTTGGCGGATCAGTTCGCCGACAACGGGAATGATTGGCGACTGTACCGATTGCATTCGAGTCGGGTGAATTTTCATATTTTTTTATGTTATATCAAATCCGCTGGCATCGAAATTATTCATCTCTCTCTTCTCTTTCTCTGTGTCCTCTGCGCTCTCTGCGGTTAAATCATTCCTATTTGACTAAATTATAGATTGAAAATAGCGATCGTGCTAAAATAAAACATCAGCTCATAACGGGAGAAAAATCCTATGTCAACGATGACTGTCAAAGATGTTGAGCAAGTTCAAACCGCTTTTTCCGAAGCTGGTTTAGATTACCAAATTGAACTAGAAGACGGGAGACTTTCAATTATGGGCCCATCAGACATCGTATCCAGCGAAATCAGCAGCCGTCTCATTGCCTTTCTTTTCGCTTGGGTAAATCCCCGCCGTCTCGGACGAGTTTTCGACTCCGCAGGCGGTTTCATCATGCCAGATACTAACGTCAAAGCACCCGATGTTTCTTTTGTGCGCGCGGCGCGATTGCGCCAAAGTCCGCGTTATTTCGGACAACTTGTCCCCGATTTGGTGGTTGAGATTAAGTCTCAGAGCGATCGCCTTAAACCGATCGAAACCAAGGTTTTGAAGTTTGTTGAGCTCGGAGCGATTGTCGGAATTGCGATCGATCCTGATGCCGAAACAGTGAAGATTTATCGCTCTACTGGCGAACCACAAATCTTGGAAAATGGCGATATTTTAACAATCCCAGAACTTTTCCCCGGTTGGGAATTGCCCGTTTCTGAATTGTGGCCTCCCATCTTTACGGAAGAAGAAACACAATCCTAGAAAAATCCAAGATATCGCAAAAACCAGAGACTTACAGTCTTTCAATTTCTATTCTAGAACCTTGCGGTGACTTGAAAACTTTAACTTGTGCCGGCAATCTTTCCCCCAATCCTCGAACGTGGGTAATCACTCCAATCAGCCTTTCTCGCTGCCGCAAAGATTCTAATATTTGAGTAACGGTTTCGAGAGTTTCACTATCTAAAGTGCCAAATCCTTCATCGAGAAACAAGCTGCCCAACTGAGTTCCTTGGGACAGTTTTTCTGACAAAGCTAAAGCCATTGATAAGGAAGTCGCAAAGGTTTCGCCGCCGGAAAGTGTTCGCACTCGTCTGGCTTCGCCGCCGTTCCAATTATCTGTTACCCAGTATTCGCCTTCTTGGTTTTTTAACTTGTACCGATTTTCGGTTAATTCTTGCAAAATTAATGTGGCGCTGCCGACTAATTCTGCTTCTAAATGTTCCAAAATATAGGATTGAAATTCATTGGATTTGAGATTCTGCGCTAAAGTGTGGTAGGTTTGTTCTTGTTCTGTGAAATTTGTGATTTGCTGCGATAGTCGATCGGCTTGTTCGAGATTTTGGGCGGCTACTTGAATCCACGCTAAAAGTTCGGCGCGCTGGTTGTTGGCTTGTTTGAGATTTTCTTGGGCGGTGTGTTTTGCTGATCGCGATCGTGCTAAATTATGTTCATCGGTAGTTCTACCTGCGATCGCCTCGCTCAAATCCTTCGCCCGCGTCTCTAACTGAATTTTTGACTCCCGCACACAACGAATAGTATTTTCCCATTCCGATTGTTTCTCAACTGTCACCACTGCGGCTAAAAATGCCTCTTCTGTGAAATCAGCCGCTGTTAATTTTGCCGAAAAATCCAAGTTTAACTGCTGTTTGCGAGCCGTTGTTAGTGCCAAAACCTCTCCAGCTTGTTGTTCTCTCTCTGCTGCTTGAATAGCAGTGTTTTGGGCGGTTTGATAAGATGTTTCCGCAACTTTTAGCAGATTTGCCGAATCTTTCTTGTCTTGTTCCAAGGCTTTTACTAAATTAGCATAGGGTTGATATTCGGTAATTTGATAAAGCGCATTGACACAACTCTGTAACTGCTGCTGTCGGCGATCTGATTCGGCGATCGCATCTTGATATTCTTGCTGTTTTGCTGCTTGAGTCGCTGCTGCAAAATTGAATCGTTGTTGAAAATTATCATATTCCAATGATGCCAGTTGGAACTGCTGTTCGGTTTCGCGGTATTGGCGATCGATCTCTTTAAGCATAGCCAACTCCTGCTGCAAGCGCAAGACTTCCCACTGAGGATTTTCCAAAACTTGAGTGATTTGCTGCTGCAAGTCGGCAACTCTATGCGCTGTTAATTCTAAAAGCTGAGCAATTTCTAACTCTTTTTGCTGGCAGGATGAAACTGCGCTTCTTCCCTCAGCCGCCACCATTTGAGCCGCTTGGAAAACCTGATTTGCCGTGACCAATTTCCGTCGTAAACCAGCGATATCGACCATATTAGAACTCGGCAAAGGAGGGAGCCGAGCGCTCTCAGGATGCACCCCACCGCACACCGGGCACATATCGCCCGCATTCAGCGACATTCTGACAGCAGCAACACTCTCTAAACGCGCGGCTTCGGTATTAGCAGTTTCTGCAACTTCTAAATCATCACCGCACTTTTTTAGCTTAATTTGGGCTGCTTCTAAATTAGTAGTAACTTCTACATAATTTTGTTGAGTTCTTTCCTTCTCTGCAATCGATCGATCCAACTGTTGCTGCTGAGTTTTTTCCTGCTTAGCAACGAGCTGAAATTCCATCAATAAGGGTGCTATTTGCTGCAATTGCTCTAAACGCTTTCCTCCCGGCGAATATTGCTGAAGCATTGCCGCTACTTGAGTAACTCGAAAACCAGCAGCCTGAAATTTATTGTTAGCAGCTTGCACTTCTTTATCTGCTGCTTGCAAAAGGCGGATTTTTTCCTGTTGAGTTTTTTGGGCGAGGGCAACTTCGGTTTCTAATTGAGCGCGCTGTTCTTCATATACTTTAGCAGCAGCCAGAGCATCTTCGCGAGCCTTAATTTGCGGCGTTAATGCCTCTGATTTGCCCTTTGCCGCGTCAAGTAGCTGCTGCTCTACTGCTAGCTCTGAGTGAGCTTTAATTGACCGCTCTCGCGCTGCCACCGCAGCAGTTTCGGCGGTTTCATATTGACTGCGAGCCGATCGCACTAAAGCCCAATCTCCCTGCAAGTGATTGGCAGCTTGCGCTCTTTCCAAACGCTGTGCTAAAATTGTCATCTCAGCGGAACTAGCATTTAATTTAGCAAGTTCTTGTTGCAGCTCGATCCAGCGAGCAAGTTGCGAAAATAGCTGTTCCTCTTCATCTAACGCCTTCTGAGCTTTAATAATCGCGCGATCGAACTCTGGTAACTGTTGCTCTAAAGTCACAAGTTGCGATCGTTTTTGAGACACCTCATCCGCCGTCGGCGCGCTCAACTCAGCTAACTGCCTTTCCACCATTTCCCGCTCCTGTTTCAGCAATTTCGCGAGCTCGTTTGCTTCCTTCCGCATCTGCTCAAAAATCTCAAATCCCGCTAGCTGGCGCAAAATTTCCCGACGTTTTGAAGCATCCCCTTTAATAAACTCATCAAACTTACCTTGAGGCAGAATAATTGCCCTGGTAAAAGTATCAAAATCCATACCTAAAATCTGTTCGATCGTATTTTGAACAGCAACAATACTCGTCCCTACAGTTTCCCAGATGCCATTTTGCCAACTTTCCAAAATCACCTTATTCTCGGGAGACTTCGGGCGAAAACGCCAGCGGCGCGTCACGCGATACTGTGCCGAACCGACAGCGAAACGCAACTGCACTTTGAGATTTTCGCTACCTTGACTTGCTAAATCACTTACTTGTTTGCCGCTACGAGTTGTCGTGCCAAAAAGAGCGTAAGTCATGGCATCTAGCAGCGAAGATTTGCCCGCACCTGTAGCACCGGTAATCGCAAACAAATCTAGTTCGGAAAAATCTAAACGCTGTTCGCGGCGGAAGCTTGTAAATCCTTCGAGACAAAGTTCTAGTGGACGCATACTGATTTTAAATTTTGAATTTTGGATTTCTATTATATCAATTCCGGCTGCGCCGGAATGATATAGAGGACACGGCAGTGCCGTTTCCCTACCGCGATCAATTGTAGGGACATGGCACTGCCGTGTCCTCCGTTTGTATCATTCCGATGAAAAACGGATTTTTTGATATTACTCGTTACCAAGCAGAGCCTCTCAAGCATTTATTTAATTATTAACTGGTTCCTTAAACTTCTTGTACAAATTATCAAATTCTGTTAATACTGCTGATTTTGGTATCATTCCCAATCGGTTTTGATAATAGTTGGAAAACTCTACCACTGGATCGAAATTGTTAGGATCGATATTAGTTTTCTCTATGGTTTCTAGGGGTACATCCAGATAGCGAGGTTCAATTAACAGCGCTTGAGAACAGATTTGGCGAACTCGATCGGCAAGTCCGATTTGTGGACTATCCAGCTCAACAATTACCTTTAAGTAACCAGGATGATACTGATGAGCTTCTAAAGTTGCATCAAGATTGTCATTGTCACATTGAAGCACTTTTAACGGCTTGTGGCAAGCCACAGGTCTAAATTCCACTTTTGGCTGACTTCCCGGCTCAACTTCTATCAAGCAAAATCCTTTTTCTTGTTCCGCTTCTCCAAAATCTAACTGAATCAAAGAACCGGAATAATAAGCAGGAGAAGTCTTAGAAATGCGCTGGTGAATGTGGATATGTCCGAGGGCAACATACTGAGCTTCCGGTGGTAAAGTTTGCGAAGATAGCAGGTATTGTTCTCGCGTGTAATAGGCGACTTCGGATTTAGCCAAGCGAGCACCGTCAATGCTCATGTGTCCCATGAGAATATTCACAGTATTGTCTCGAAAATCTGTGGCTAAATCTTGCAGTAAATCTGCTACGATTTCGCGGTAGTTCTTGCGGCGGTCGGTATCGCCGGAGTGCCACAGGGAATTAGCATCTAATAGTCTTTGTTCGGACGCAAAAGGCATCGCTCCGACGCAAAGTTTGCCGCTTTTGGTGTTAAGATTAATTGTGCCGCCGTCTGCGGAACGCTTCGGTTTTCCTAATGCGCGAACGCCGGCGAGGGAGAGCAATTGGGCGATGCTGTCGATGCGGGATGCTGAGTCGTGATTGCCGGCGATCGCAATTGCGGGAATTCCAGCCGCTTGAAGTTCGCAAAAAAAGCTATAAGCAATGCGTTCGGCGTACGCTGGCGGGTTGGGTACGTCGAAAATGTCGCCGGCGACAAGCACAGCATCGACATCCAAGGCTTTCGCTTGTTTCAAAATCTGTTCGAGGGCGATCGCAATTTCAAAAGTGCGATCGATCCCTCGGAAACGCCGCCCTAAATGCCAGTCAGCAGTATGAATTATTCGCATAGTATTAAGTGAATTTCAGACCTGAGATATTCTATCACTTATACTCACTCCGAAGGACGGTTAACTCGAATCAGTAAACTTCTCAATGTTTCCAGATTAGTAATAGCTT
>JANNOR010000056.1:0-5771 GCA_031399265.1 Cyanobacteria bacterium SOY_34_metabat_3
ATTAAATTTATAGCTAATCGACGTAAAAGTGCAAAATTTTCGGGAGATTTTTGTTTCCGAATCCGGCTTTCATCTTCACGAAATGTAACATCTAACGTCCAATGTAAGCTATTTTAAATGCCCCAATGACTGCGGATCGAATCGGCAATTGTCTCAGCATTACTGCTTAAACTACTAAGCGTAAAAACGAGCTTCAGTCGTGGTTTTATTCCACAGCCGTCCTTCAATAACTATCATGACAACTATTTTTAATCCAATCCATAATGCTTGATTATGCAGAGGTGTTAACTCGGATATATCAACCGTCCATACTTTTCTTTTTTCCCCTCGACGATCTCCAGCTTCTACTTGTTCATATGTATTGTGGAAAGAATACGTTGCACCGCTGATTGTTTTAGAATTTGTATCGGGGAACGGTTCAGAAGAGCGAGATCAAACTCCGCCTCCAGAACCCGGTCAAGCCGAAGAACAAAAGGTGGGCAAATTTTGGGTTTACGAACAGGCGATCCGCGTACCTTATTACCGCATTTATGAAGTGAAGAAAGCGGCTGTAGAAATTTATCATTTAGAGGATACTCGCTATCGGCTAATGAGTGCAAATGAGCGCGGTCGCTATCCGATTCCCCAGCTGGGAGTTGAGTTGGGAATTTGGCAATGTGAATATGATGAGATGAATTTACATTGGTTGCGTTGGTGGGATAGTGAAGGCGATGTGCTGTTAATTGGGGAGGAACCCCCTCAACAAGAAAGCCTGCGCGCCGATCGAGAACGCCTGCGCGCTGGAGAAGAACACCTTCGGGCGGAGTCAGAAAAACAACGGGCCGATCGCCTTGTAGCAAAATTGCGCGAAATGGGGATTAATCCTGATGAAGTGTGAGGTTTTTTTCGGTTTTTAAATTGAGGTCGATCGTACTTTTTAACTCTATAAATATCAGAAATCTCGAAAGGTCGATCGCACTTCCGATCTCCTCACCCATCCTCCTTATTAAGATTTCCTTAACTGCTTTCACCTGGTACAGACATCAGTGGTAGTATTAACAGCTTAGCTAGGGGTGCCCGAAAATCCGGGCTGAGAAAACACCCTTAGAACCTGAGTCTGGGTAATACCAGCGGAGGGAAGCTGTTTATCAAGGAAATAAAATATGCGTACCGAATGGATCGCTAAGCGTAGCGGGCAGAGCAATGTCAGTCAAATGCACTACGCCCGCCAAGGTGTGATTACTGAAGAAATGCACTACGTCGCTAAGCGAGAAAATCTTCTCCCAGAGCTGATCCGCGCTGAAGTAGCGCGGGGACGGATGATTATTCCGGCTAACATCAATCACACGAATTTGGAGCCGATGGCGATCGGTATTGCTTCCAGATGCAAAGTGAATGCTAATATCGGTGCTTCTCCCAACTCTTCTAATATGCAAGAAGAAGTTGACAAGTTAGTATTAGCAATCAAATACGGTGCTGATACCGTGATGGACTTGTCCACCGGTGGTGGTAATCTGGATGAAATTCGCACTACGATTATCAAAGCTTCAACAGTGCCGATCGGCACTGTACCGATTTATCAAGCACTAGAAAGCGTTCATGGTAACATGGAAAGTCTCACCGCCAATGACTTTCTGCATATCATTGAAAAACACGCTCAACAAGGCGTAGATTACCAAACTATTCACGCCGGAATTCTGATTGAGCATCTGCCATTAGTGAGAGATCGCCTAACTGGAATTGTATCTCGTGGCGGTGGTATTTTGGCCCGGTGGATGTTGCATCACCACAAACAAAATCCCCTCTACACTCACTTTAACGACATCATTGAAATCTTCAAAAAATACGATGTTTCGTTTAGTTTGGGAGATTCTTTGCGGCCCGGTTGCACCCACGATGCGTCAGACGCAGCTCAATTAGCCGAACTCAAAACTTTGGGACAATTAACTCGCAAAGCTTGGGAACATGACGTGCAGGTAATGGTGGAAGGGCCCGGCCACGTGCCGATGGATCAAATTGAGTTTAATGTCAAAAAACAAATGGAGGAATGTTCCGAAGCACCTTTCTATGTTTTGGGGCCGTTGGTGACAGATATTGCTCCCGGTTACGACCATATCACTTCTGCGATCGGCGCAGCGATGGCCGGTTGGTACGGTACTGCAATGCTATGCTACGTAACGCCGAAAGAACACCTCGGCTTACCGAATGCTGAGGATGTCAGAAATGGGCTGATTGCCTATAAAATTGCGGCTCACGCTGCTGATATTGCACGGGGCCGTCCGGGGGCAAGAGACAGAGATGATGAACTCTCGAAAGCGCGTTACAATTTCGATTGGAACCGTCAATTTGAGCTGTCATTAGATCCAGAACGGGCTAAGGAATATCACGACGAAACTTTGCCGGCGGATATCTATAAAACTGCTGAATTCTGTTCGATGTGCGGGCCTAAGTTCTGTCCGATGCAGACTAAGGTTGATGCGGATGCTTTGACTGAATTGGAGAAGTTCTTGGCTAAGGAACCAGTGGCGCAACGCTAATTGTGTTCGTAGGGTGCGCAGTGCGCACCTTGCTTACCCAGAGTAATTTGGAATGATTTAACCGCAGAGGCCGCAGAGAGCGCAGAGAAAGAGAAGAGAGATAGCATGAATTCCCTGCTTGATGCCAATCAAACTGCATTTTGTAAAGAAACTTGTTTTGCAGAATACAAGACATTCTTGATAACTTCTTCAGCAACAGTTTTCACGACATTCACACTCACACTATTTCCCAGTTGATGATAGGCTTTATCATCGTTGGAATGCAGACTAAAATTATCTGGAAAACCTTGTAAACGGGCTGCTTCACGGGGAGTGATTCTGCGAACTCGGTGATTGTGGTAAACTCCTAATCTATTGGCATCGCTAGCAACAACTGTGACAGAAACCTTAGCTGGATCGAGAAACTTGTACACTTCAAAGGAAAAGTTACCCGATACAGGTTTATAAAGTTGATTATTTCGTTGCAGATACTTTTTTTTTACCAGGGAATCCAGAATTTTATCGAGATTGGGACGATCAAAAAAAGTAGCTATTTGTTCTTTTGTTAAAAGCTTCCCATCTTGGTGATGTCCAAATTCTTTATTGCGCCTTTTCAATATAAAAAGATTCATCAACTCTATTTCGTCTAAACTGCACTCGCCTCGCAAACTCAATTCCCAAGAATGAATTGAATTGCCGCCGCGATAGTCGATTAGCCGGATACCGTGTAAGCGATCGAACTCGTTGTTAACGATTTGTTTCAAAGCATTGACAAATTCTGGCGAACAATCATATTTTGCATCTGGATTATCTTCTAATATATCTGCAACTGTGACAGGTTGACTTAACGGGGAAAATAATGATAGTTGTTGATGGTTAGAGGAATGGGAATCTTTTGGGCCTAAGTCTGAAACTAACCGAAATTGTGGCGAAGCATTTAAAATTCCTACTAGGTAAACTCGGACGCGGTTCTGAGGTAAGCTAAAGTTAGAGCTGTTGAGTACAAAGTAATCGAAGCTATAACCTCGATCGGTCATTTCGCCTTTGATAGTTTCTAGGGTTTGTCCGCTGTCGTGGGAGACAAGTCCCCGCACATTCTCGAAAATAAATGCTTGAGGTTTGAAAGTGTCAATCAGTCTCACCATCTCAAAAAATAGCGTGCCTCTGGTGTCTCCAAAGCCTGCTTTTTTGCCTGCATAGGAGAAGGATTGGCAAGGAAATCCTGCTAGTAATATTTGATGTTCTGGGAGTTGGTCAATTAGTCGGATGTCGCCTGAAGGTGTGTCGCAAAAATTGGTCTGATACACTAATTGAGCGTCGGGATTGATTTCGCTACTTAATACACATTCTGTTTCCAGATTCAAGGAACGAGCGGCGGCTTCAAAGGCTAATCTCATGCCGCCTATTCCTGAGAATAAGTCAATGAAACGGATTGTTTTCATGGCGATTAAAAGGGCAGTCAAACCTCACATATTATACAATCTTTTGATCGAGGCAGAGCCTCTAAATATTCATTACCAGGCTCTGCCTGGTAATGAGATAACTATTAGGAAGTCTTGTGGAACAGGCATCTTGCCTGTTCATGAAAATAGGATAAGATGCGAATCCGATCGCACTTTCCCCTATTTCTTAGCAGCCATCCACTCCTGAAGCTCCTTAATCGTAAAAACCGCCTCAAAGTCCAATCCAACAGAGCGATAAAACTCGGCCCCACCTTGCTCTCGATCGATCACAGACAACACCCGATCGACCTTATAACCGGCACCCCGCAGCCTCTCCACCGCCTGCATCGCCGACTTGCCCGTCGTCACCACATCTTCCAAAACCACTACAGTCGCGCCCTCAGACAGCGTTGGGCCCTCAATATACGCCATTGTCCCGTGTCCTTTGGCTTCCTTTCTGACGATTAAAGCTGGTATCGGTCGATCGCCCAAAGCCGAAACTACACTCACCGCAGTTACCATAGGGTCAGCACCCAAAGTCAAACCAGCCACAGCATCCACATCCGCCGCCAGCATGGACAACAGCAACTTCCCCGTCGCCAAAGCACCTTCTGGATGCAGCGTCACCGGTTTGCAGTTAATGTAATAGGAACTTTGCTGCCCCGAAGACAGCACAAAATCGCCTTCTTTGTACGCAAATTCGCACAGCAAATCCAAAAGCCGATCGCGCAACACCTTTAAATCAGCAGCATTCATAACTAACACCTTGTAAAAAACACCAATAATCCGCCGATAATCAGTTTATAGTGGAATCGGAATTAATTGAGGAGGCCCAAATATATGAGTCAAAACTTAAAAAGCCTGAGCGGCGCGTTGATTCTCGCTATCGCCTCTGTCGCAATGGCATCCGTCAAACCAGCTCAAGCAGAACCAGCTCGATTTCACCCCATCGGCGACGACTTTAACAGACAATTCTTTGAAGCATCTGGAGACTTTTACCACAACGTCAGCTTGCAAGGTTATCTAGGCGACTATTTAGGTATCGGTGCCCCCAGCGGCGTTGTTGCCTTTCCCGAAAAAGAAATCGAGCGAGATGCCAGCCGCGTCAACGGCCTCTACCGACGAGTAATGCAGCGGCAAGTGTCCAGCGATCCGATTCTCCGCGTCCCGGATGCTGTCAATCCCTTCGATTCCTCAGTCATGGCGCTGCCCGCCGCTTGCCAGCTAGCCCCTCAACCCAGCGGTTGTTTCGCCCCTGGGAGCGCAGTCCAAGAGCCGTTTGTACCTCAAAGAGAGCAGCAAGATTCGCAGACAGCTCCAGGCCCCGTCAGAGGACTTTATCAAGTATCGCCGGCTGGTGGAAATTAATTGCCAGTTCGGTACAACAATTGTTTGTAGGAAGGACTTTAGTCCTGATTAATTTGAACTTATACCAGTTTTTTATGAGGCTGCATAGAATTCCGATCCTGCCTAGCCCCCCTTAATAAGGGGGGGACAAGATTCCGATCAAAGTCCCCCGACTATCAGGGGGATGCGAGGGGGATCGAGATATATGCAACTTCACATTAAATTGGTATTAGAGGCAGGGATCAATTTCTCACTACATACCTTAATTAGTATTAATTCCGGTTGTTGCGTCGGAATTAATATTATCCACAGTCAGGATACTAGACTGCCATTTCCCTAAAATTAATCGGGCGATATTTACATCTCTCGCGAGCACCAGCCATTATTTTGGGGTAAGAAAACGGGGAGTTGCTGATTTGGAGTATGATTTGTCTCCGAAATTTAGTAGGGGCAATTCATGAATTGCCTGTACTGGCTGGCAATTCAT
>JANNOR010000059.1:0-8110 GCA_031399265.1 Cyanobacteria bacterium SOY_34_metabat_3
CGACGGCGAGGTTTATGCTTTAATTGGCACCTCTCGCGATATCACTGAGTTGGTAGAAACCAAACAAGCTTTGTCGGAACGCACGGAACAATTAGAAGCTGTCAATCAAGAATTAGAGTCTTTCTGTTACTCAGTTTCCCACGACTTGCGCGCGCCTTTGCGGCACATTTCAGGTTTTGTGAATGCCTTGAAGCAGCGGCTACAGACAACTGAGGCGATTCGCGATCCTAAAATCGTTCACTATATGGAAGTAATTGATGACAGCAGCCAAAAAATGAGCTTGTTGATTGACGGTTTGCTCGCCCTGTCGCGGGTGAGCCGCACCGAGTTGATGCAAATTCCGATCGATCTGAGTTCTTTGGTGCAAACTGCGATAAAGTTGGCTAAACCCCGAACAGACACAACTTCTGTCCCAACTCCTCAAGAGGTTGAATTTGAAATCGGAGATTTGCCCGCAGTGACAGGAGATCCAACCTTGCTGCAACAGGTGTTCAGCAATTTGATCGCCAACGCCGTCAAGTTCAGCCGCGCCAGCACTCCCCCTAGAATAATAATTGATGCTCTACCAGATGGAACGATTTTTGTCAAGGATAACGGCGTGGGTTTTCCGATGGAATATACCGATCGGCTGTTTGGAGCCTTTCAGAGGTTGCACTCCCAGAGAGAATTTGAAGGTAGCGGCATCGGTTTGGCGATCGCCTGGCGGATTATTCACCGTCACGGCGGCACGATTTGGGCAGAAAGCTTACCAAGTCAAGGAGCCACGTTTTACTTTAAAATAGGACAAACAATCTCAAACGCTAATATAGATTCTTAAGTTACGAGTATAGTAGTTTTGAATTCAGAATTTAAAACTATTATACAGTTCAATAAGTGACAGTAGGTGCGGCAGACCCTCGGTTGCCAGTGCTAAATAAATGTATTCACAGTATAATTAGTATTGCTAAAAATTAAAAGAAATAATTAAAATAAGCAAAACTAAATCTAAAAAATGGTATTTAGCAACAAGACGGACAACCAATTTAAAACTACCGGATACCGTATGTTAGATAGAACTCAGACCAACTATTTTCTAAGAATGGTAGCGGAATCAACATTAAGATTGTTGATTGTCGAAGACATGGCAGAAGATATGGAATTAATCGTCCTCGCCTTAGAAGCAGGAGGAGTTAATTTTAATTCCGACACGGCGCAAACAGCAACAGAGTGCAAAGAACTGCTCCAAAATTGCAAGTACGACGCTGTGCTTTCAGATTACCGCCTCCCGGGTTTCAACGGTTTAGAAGTGTTGAAATTAATGCAGGAATTAGGGCAAGATATACCATTTATTTTAGTAACCGGAAGTCTGGGAGAAGAAGCGGCAGTTGAGTGCATCAAAGCCGGAATGACCGATTACGTATTAAAAGGGCGGCTGTTTAGGTTGCCAACAGTCTTAGAACGATCGCTTCAAGAATACAAAATGCGCCACCAGCAGACTGAAGCGATCGCCCAAATTCAGCGCCAAGCGACTCGCGAAGCGATCGTCAACCGCATCGTTCAAGCCATGCGCTTCACCCTTGTACTCGACGAAGTGCTGCAAACCACCGCAGATCAACTGCACGAAGCTCTCGAAATTAGCGGCTGCGCGATCTTGCAGCCAGATGCTGAAGGCGGCATCATCGTTCGCTACATGAGCTCAAACGCAGCCGACAGAGAACAGTTCATGGGGCTCCCTTGCAAATTTGCCCAACACTACCGCTCCTCCCTCGCCCGGGGAGAAACCGTCGCAATCTCAGATCTATCGACTCTGTGCCCCTCCCTGCAAGCATTAGCCGAAGTTTCAGGGTTTCGCGCCCTCGCGATCGCACCGCTGATCTACCAGCAGTCATTTTTGGGAGGAATTGGCCTGTATCAGTGCGATCGCGATCGCACTTGGACGGCAGAAGAACTGTCGCTAGTCAAAGCGATCGCCGATCAGTGCGCGATCGCGATCCACCAAGCCGAACTCTACCAACGCGCCCAAACCGAACTGGCAGAACGCAAGCGGGCAGAAGCAGCAGTCCGCGGCATCCAGCAGCAGCTAGCCACAATGGCCGCCAACATTCCCGGCTCAGTCTACCGCGCCTTGCTGCATCCAGACGGCACAACGTCCATGCCCTACATCAGTCCGGGCGTGCGCGAAGTAACTGGGATCGGCTCCGAAGAAGTAATGGCGCGCCCGGAACTGTTGACCGAAATCATCCATCCAGACGACAAAAGCTCGTGTGACAGCAGCGTAGCAGCATCGAGAGCGAGTCTTTTGCCCTGCGATCGCCAGTACCGGATCGTGTTGAATTCCGGCGAAGTCAAGTGGGTGCAAGACAGCGCCCGATTTTCCCAAAACGAAAACGGCGACATCATCATCGATGGAGTAGCACTCGACATCAGCGATCGCAAAGAAGCCGAATCTGCCCTCAGACAAAGCGAACAGCGATTTCGATCGCTGATTGAAAACGCCACAGACATCACGATCATCCTCGACGCCGAGGGCATATTCCGCTACATCAGCCCTTCCGTCAAGCGAATTTTAGGCTACGCGCCCCACCAGGCGATCGGGCGCAGCGCCCTAGGAACAGTTCACCCCGACGACTGCGCCGCGATCGCCCAAACCCTCCACAAATCTATTGAAAACCCGAAAAGAAGCGAGTCCGCAGTAGAGTACCGAGTCCGCCACCGCAACGGTTCCTGGTGTTATGTAGAAGCTGTAGCCACCAACTTGCTGCACGATCCGGCAGTCAACGGCATCGTGATCAACTGCCACGATATCACTCAGCGCAAACTTGCCGAAGAACAACTGCTGCACGACGCATTTCACGACGCCCTCACCGGATTGCCCAACCGAGCGCTGTTTACCGATCGGCTAGAACACGCTCTGAGACTGGCAAAACGGCGCAAAGACTACTTGTTTGCCGTGCTGTTTCTCGATTTAGATCGATTTAAAGTAGTCAACGATTCCCTCGGCCATGCGATCGGCGATCAACTGCTAGTATCGATCGCGCGCCGTCTGGAAACTTGTCTCAGGGCCGGAGATACAGTGGCCCGCCTCGGAGGAGACGAGTTCGTGCTGTTGCTAGAAGACATCGACGGCGTAAATGAAGCTACCAGCATTGTCAACCGCCTGCAAAAGCAAATCACCTCCCCCATCCTTCTAGACGGACACGAAGTATTTATCACCGCCAGCATCGGCATTGCTTTGAGTTCTGCCGAATACCTGGAACCGATCACCCTGCTGCGCGACGCCGACACCGCCATGTACCGCGCCAAAGAACTCGGCCGAGCCCGACACGAAGTTTTCAACAGTTCCATGCACGCCCACGCTTTGCGACTGTTGCAGCTAGAAAATGACCTGCGGCGGGCGATCGAATCAATTAGAGACCCAGCCAGAGAAGAAGACTCTCCCCAATCTCCCCGATCGAGCTTACCTCCCCTATCCGCAGCCCCCCAGTTTATCATTCACTACCAGCCGATCGTCAGCATCATTACTAACACAATTACCAGTTTTGAAGCCCTAGTGCGCTGGCAGCATCCAGAACGTGGCTTAGTTTCCCCGGGCGAATTCATCACCATCGCCGAAGAAACCGGCTTGATCGTGCCCCTCGGCCGCTGGGTACTGCGAACAGCTTGCCACCAAATCCGCCAGTGGCAGCAACTATTTCAAAACAACCCGCCCTTAAGCGTCAGCGTCAACCTTTCAGTCAAACAGTTTTCTCAGCCAGATTTAATCGAATATATCGATCGAGTTCTCGAAGAAACTCACCTCCACGGCAGCAGTTTAAAACTAGAAATTACCGAAAGCGTACTGATCGAAAACTCCGAATCAGTAACAGCAATGCTGGTAGAACTCAGAACCCGCAACATCCACCTCTGCATCGACGACTTCGGCACCGGCTATTCATCCCTCTCCTACCTGCACCGCTTTCCGACCAATACCTTAAAAATAGACCGTTCTTTTGTTAGCAGAATGGGAGTGAATTTTGATATCAGTAAAGGAGAGATCGATCCGACCGAGATTGTGCGGTCGATCGTAACTTTATCGCACAATTTAGGCATGGATGTAGTAGCCGAGGGTGTCGAAGAAGCCTCGCAATTATCAATACTCAAAGGGTTAAAATGCGAGTACGCCCAAGGATTCTTTTTCTCAAAACCAGTAGACTCTCAAACAGCAGCAGTCCTCATCCGACAGCAAGCAGAAAATCAGAATTTGCTGACATTGAGTTTGTTAGAGAAAGGCTAGTGAAAAAACACGGCACTTTGTGAGTCCCGTTTCAGCATAAAATCTTAAAATATTTTAAAGCTGTCCCTAACTACTGGCGTCAGTTAATAACTACGGCAACCAAATCATTATGACTACTGGCTACCTCGCCCTCGTTCTCCACGCCCACCTGCCCTTTGTCCGCCACCCCGAAAGCGACTACGTTTTAGAAGAAGAGTGGCTGTTTGAGGCGATCGCCGAAACCTACATTCCCCTGCTACAAGTCTTTGAGGGGCTAAAGCGCGACGGCATCGACTTTAAGATTACCATGAGCATGACACCGCCCTTGGTGGCGATGCTGCGCGACCCCCTGCTGCAAGATCGGTTTGACGAGCACCTGGCAAAACTCGAAGAATTAATCGAACTGGAAATGGAGCACAATGTCGGCAACGGACACCTCCGTTATTTAGCCGAACACTACGCCACCCATTTCTCTCAAGTCCGCAATTTCTGGGAAAAGTACGATCGAGATTTAGTCAAAGCATTCAAACAGCACCAAGACACCAACAACCTCGAAATCATCACCTGCGGCGCCACCCACGGCTACCTACCGCTGATGAAAATGTACCCCGAAGCAGTTTGGGCGCAAATACAAGTAGCCTGCGACAACTACGAAGCCAACTTCGGCCGCCGACCAAAAGGCATTTGGCTGCCCGAATGCGCCTACTACGAAGGCTTAGAACGGATGTTAGCCGATGCCGGCTTGCGATATTTCCTCACAGACGGTCACGGCATCCTCTACGCCCGTCCGCGCCCCCGCTACGGCAGCTACGCCCCAATTTTCACCGAAAGCGGAGTAGCAGTATTCGGTCGAGATCACGAATCTTCCCAACAAGTTTGGTCATCGGAAGTCGGCTATCCCGGCGCAGCAGAATACCGAGAATTTTACAAAGATTTGGGTTGGGAAGCAGATTACGACTACATCAAACCCTACATCATGCCCAACGGCCAGCGCAAAAACACCGGGATTAAATACCACAAAATCACCGGTCGCGGATTGGGTTTAGGCGACAAACAGTTATACGATCCTTACTGGGCGAGGGAAAAAGCCGCCGAACACGCCAGCAATTTCGCCTTCAACCGGGAACGCCAAGTCGAACATTTGAACGGGATTATGCAGCGCCCGCCAATAATTGTTTCCCCCTACGACGCCGAACTTTTCGGTCATTGGTGGTACGAAGGGCCTTGGTTCTTAGATTACTTATTCCGCAAGAGTTGGTTCGATCAAAATACCTACGAGATGACACATTTAGCCGATTATTTACGCGGAAATCCGACTCAACAAGTTTGTCGCCCGTCGCAATCTAGCTGGGGATATCGGGGTTTCCACGAGTATTGGTTGAACGATACGAATGCTTGGATTTACCCGCATTTGCACAAAGCAGCGGAACGGATGATTGAGTTAGGAAGTATGGAACCGGAAGATGAGTTGCAGTGTCGCGCCCTGAATCAGGCGGCGCGGGAAGTGTTGCTGGCTCAATCTTCTGACTGGGCGTTTATCATGCGTACAGGGACGATGGTGCCTTATGCAGTGCGGCGAACTCGATCGCACTTAATGCGCTTTCACAAGTTGTACGATGAGTTGAAAGAACGGAAAGTTGATTCCGGTTGGTTGGAGAAAGTTGAAGAGATTGATAACATCTTCCCTGAAATCAACTATCGCGTTTATCGATCGCTTTAATGTAATTAGCAAAAACCCCGGCGGTTGAAACCGCGTCTACACAAACAAAACCCGCCTTCGCGGGTTGAAGATTACTCGTTCCCAGGCTCTACCTGGGAACCAGTTAATATTACTCACAGCCAGGAGACGGCAGTGCCATGTCCCTACGTCAAATTAGTAGGGAAACGGCACTGCCGTCTCCTCTATATCATTCCGGTTACACCGGAATTAATATTACTTTTTCCCCGCCCTTCTCTTCCACCACAAACCCATTCCCGCAGCCACAAACGTACCAACAGCAGTCATCGGTTCCGGCACAGGTTCATACTCATAAATTGCACTAACCATAGTGTTAGCCACAACCTTACCATCGAAACTACCTCTAACCGGACTCCCCAGAATTTGAGTAAAACCCGTAGTCATCAAACCAGCGATAAAAGTATCACCATCGCATCCACTTAAAGCACTCAGAGACTGCTGGGAATCATAACTTTTCGACACAACACCCGAAGCCGAACCGCTAACACGAACCGTAGCGCCGCTAGCAATCTTGGTTTCCGGCGGACTTGCTAACACACTCAAAGTCAAATTAGGGTCAACTTTCAACAGCGGAATATTCACAGCAATACTTGCATTAGTCGCCGCCGTTCCCATAAAATCTCCCGTCAAAGGAGTAATGCTAACACTATTATTAACAGTAGACTTAACCGTAACATAAGCCTTTAATAGTGTTCCCAAAAGCGAATTAAACTTCGGCAAAACCACATTCGTGCTGCTATTTAACGGCTGCGAGCCCATATCCACAGTATAAGTTTGAGTAAGAGTAGCAGCTTGTACAGCCAAACATTGACTAACAACTGCAAAACTCAAACTTCCACCAACAATTCCCAACTTTTGACAAACATTCATTTCGATAAACCCCTAAAATAATCAAATTGCATTTCATCCGCGTTAATCTGCGTTAATCTGCGGTTAAAAACTCCAAACCCGCAAAACCAAATTACCCAGCAAAGACGCTAAATAACTCAAAACCCAAACAGTATAAAGTATACTCAAAGGCGCATATGCCGCCAAAACCCATCGCGTCTCGACTGCTTCCTCAATCTCCTCCCTCCGTAACAAATCCACATAAAAATCAAACGACCTTTGTCGCAGATTGTTAATGCCAGTTCCCGCAACTAACAAATAATAACCATCAAATCTATTCAACGGATTCAAATTAATAGCCACTGTCAGCAATGCCGCCACCATCAACAGGTAACTGGTTTGATGCCAAACCGGATTGGACTGAGAAAACAGCCACATCCAAACAGCTAATGCCCAAATTGTTACTTGAATCAATACTCCCGCCGCTACTACTAAAACCCGCTGTTTCCGCCTAACTAAACTGTATTGATCCGTTGTATCTGTATAGCATCCGGGGATGAGACACATAAACAGCAATCCGATTTCTTTAACAATACCGCCGTAGTGTTTGAGCGTGAAAGCATGACCGAGTTCGTGCAAAGCTATTACCAGCATTATCAGCAAGACAAATTTGAAAATAGTCTCATTTTGTCCTGCTATCCACAACTGCTGGTGCGAAGCGGCGACTTCGGTAGAGGAAGCCAACCATACTGCTACGGAGGAAGAGATGAAAGCACACAGAAAAAAGCCAAATTCCCACATCCAAATCCAGCGAAGTTTGTCGATGTGCTGGGTGAGAAAAGTGTCGGGATTGACTAAGGGAATTGTGAAGGATAGCAGGTTAAATTTAGCTTTCGGCGGCTTGGTTCCTTCTAGCATTCCCGCTTGTGCTAAGTCTTTTAAGAGATTTTGCACAGCTTCTAAATCTAAGTCGTATTCTGCGAGAATGTTAGTTAGTGGCTGTTGATTAAGTTGCAAAATTACCTGTTTGTCAAAGTCGTCAATTTGCAGACAGGTAATATCTTCGGGATTGCGAAGTATCCAATGACCGTCGGGATGAGGTATCCACTGCACCGCTGATTTGAGTTGCATGGTATGGGGGAAGGAAGAAGGAATTACCCGTTTTTAGGCCGAGATTTCGATCCCCCCTAGCCCCCCTTAAGAAGCAGGGTGGATTAATTGTCAGAGAGGAATGTAGGATAGAAGAGGTAATCAAGTCTACCCGGACAGGGTAGACTATCCCTGCTGTAATGAATTAACCATGAATTTAATTG
>JANNOR010000062.1:0-11070 GCA_031399265.1 Cyanobacteria bacterium SOY_34_metabat_3
CATCAGGAAGCCAAGTATGAAAAGGCACTAAAGGAATCTTAATGCCAAAAGCCAGCAATATTCCAGCCAGCAACACAATTTGTCTCACCAAAGGCAAAGGCGAACCTCCAGCCAAATGCGATTCACCGATCGCACCAACAATATCAAAACTAGAAGCACCACTTAGCCAAACAGTTCCCAAGAAAGAGGCTAGCAGCACAATCCCGGCAAACGCAGTATAGATTAAAAACTTAGTAGCAGCATAACCCCGACGCGCGCCTCCCCAGATGGCAATTAACAGGTAAAGCGGGATTAGTTCAACCTCAAAAAACAAGAAAAATAGCAGCAAATTTTGAGCCAAAAATGCCCCAGTCACGCCGCCTGTGATTACCAGAATCAAAGAATAATAAAGTCTTGGTCTAACAATAGACTCATCCGTAGCGTAAATAGCCACCCCTGTCAGCAAACAATTTAAAATCACCAAAGGCAGAGACAAACCATCAACACCCAGATTGTAGTTCAATCCTAAAGTATCGAGCCAAGGAAGAAACTCCGCAAACTGCAACTGACCGCTACTGGCATCAAACACCGCAGCCAAAATTACCGATAAAATAAAAGTTATAGCTGCCACGGCGATCGCAGCATTCCGAACAATTTTAGAACTAATCGAACCAGGCCAAAACCCGATCGCACCAGCCCCCAACATTGGTATCCAGATTAAAGCACTAAGCATCAATTAAAACTTTCCCTGCTACAGCTTTTGAAACTACATTTAACAGTAACGCAAACCCCATAAAATTGAAAGTGATCGGCTGATTTTTTTTGACATAAATTCAAATTCTAGAGTAGAAAGCAGACAAACCCAGAATAAAAATATCTGCGTTTATCTGCGTTCATCTGCCCTCATCTGCGGTTTAAAACTGCCAAATAATCAACGCCAACAACCCAGCCACACCCCCCGCAATAGTCAATACATAAAACTGCGACTGACCGGTACCGCTATACTTCAATCCTTCGCCGCTAAAAATGGTGGCAAAACCGAATAAATTCACCGCCCCATCCACTACGTATTTGTCAGTCCAAGCGCTGATTTTAGAAATAGAAGCAACAGCCCAAACCACAGTCAGCATATAAATGCGATCGATATAAAAATCGTAAGCCAACAAATCCTGCAAAACCGGAATCGGTAGCCGTACCGGCCTCGGTAAAACCCCATACCAATAAATCGCCACCCCAACCGCACAGCCAATCAACCCAGATAACATCAACAGCGGTATATCCAGCGTCTTCAGAACCAAATTTACAGCATCAAAATCTCCCGTTTCCGCCCAAGGCCCAGTCCAACTAATTAATAGTTGCCACTGCTGCAACATCCAAGGCATCATCAGCGCGAATACCGTCAAAATTACCATCGGCAAAGCCATCGGCCAACCAACTTCAGGAGTTCTGCGAGTTTTCGGCTGCGGTTTTCCGACAAACACCAAACCGAATACGCGAGTTAAATTTAGCGCCGTTAAGCCGTTAACTAACAGCAACACAACTACCAACCACAAAGGTACTGTCCAAAAACCGTTCAGCCAGCGCCGCATCGCCCAAAAATTACCCAGCGGCAATAGCGCCACCATCCCCGCAGCGCCTACTACAAAGGCCGTAGTCGTGGCAGGCATTCTCGACCACAAGCCACCCATTTCTGTTAAATCTTGAGTGTTAGTTGTCGTAATAATTGACCCTACGCTCATGAATAATAGTGCCTTGGAAATCGAGTGCGCGAACAGCAACAGCAAAGCAATATCAACGTGATTTTGCCCCACGGCAATAAACACTAAACCCATAGAAGCGCTAGTAGAATGAGATAATGTTCTTTTGATGTCAATTTGGGCGATCGCCACCAAAGAAGCCCCAACAGCCGTCACCGCACCCAACACCACCAGCACTCCATCAATCACCGGCGACAGCGCCAAAACAGGCTGAAGTTTAATCAAAACATAAGCCCCAGCGCCAACAACTACCGTATTCCGCATAATTGAAGCCGGGTTAGGCCCTTCCATCGCCTCATCCAGCCACAAGTGGAATGGAAACTGAGCGCACTTAGCCGTAGGTGCGGCAATTAAAGCCAAACCCAAAAGAGCCGCCACTAAAGGAGATAAAGTTGCAGTTTCCGCCCATTTCTCCAAATCGGAAAAATTCAAACTTCCGGCTATCGTCGAAAGCGTGACTACTCCCATTAACAGCGGCACATCTCCCACGCGCTTGGTTAAAAACGCATCGCGAGCGGCCGTTACTACCAGCGGTTGAGCGTACCAAAAACCTACTAGCAAGTAAGTTGAAAGCGTCAGCATTTCCAACAAACCGTAAGTTAGAAGCAGCGAATCGCTAATCGCAATGCCGCTAATTGCCGCTTCAAAAAAACCGAGCAGCCCGAAAAATCTAGCTAGGGCCCAGTCTTTTTCCATGTAGCCGAGAGCGTAAATTTGGGCTAGCAAACTTAGAAATGTTACTAACTCCATTGCTCCCACGCTCACCGTGGATATTTCTAATGCCAAAGACAAATCTAAATCTGCTGCTTTTAGCCAGTGAAAGAGCAATTGTTGGGGTGGCCTATCCCAAGTTGCTGCAAAAATAAATGAGCCGTGTATGAAAGCCAAGACAGTCATCAGCAAATTGAAGTAAGCCGCCGGTCTGGGCCCTGTTTTGCGAACGGTTCCAGTAGACCAAGGCAAAGTTAAAATTGCACCAATTAAGCCATATAAAGGCACCCACCAACAGGCTTGGAGGAGAAATTGAGTCATTCGCTTTTAGATTTTAGATTTTAGATTTTAGCTTTTAGTTTTTAGCTTGAGCCGACAGATGAATGCGGGGGCTTATTTTCAGGATGCTATGCTTTTTACGGTCTCCCTCAGCCACCCTGCGAAGCAATAAATCTGCGGTTCAAACTAAGTTGGTTTCGGTCGTTGAATTAATTCGTCATACTTCAAATAAGTGGCTGGCTTTAAAAAAAGCAGTCACTGGCGATCGCACTACACCCTAGAACTTCGGTTAAACCAGATCGTATGGTTCTGGTAAAAAAAATCTCATTCAAGATTAACTATACATTAAAAAAGGTAAACTTATAATCATTTTATTAAAAAAATAATCGGACTCAGGCTCAGGAATGCCAGAAAAAATCTGCCCAAAATTTTGGCTTACCCGCATTTTTTTCTGTTTTCCCGCGATTCCTACCCTTGAAACCCTCAATTCCTGATAGCTTGACTTGTCCCATGCTTAGGGAGCGAACTCTACTTCTAAAGTATTTTTACTTATCGCACTTGCCGTTAGCGAAGCACTCGTTGCAGGATCGCCCAAGTCATCTACTCATCTCAATATTAAGTTTATTAAATAAATATTAAATTATTTTAAGTAACATAAAAAATTTTAATTTTTGTTATTAAACATTATGATGTTAGTTTATATTGTCAAGGTGGACAACTTCCCCTATTCTTAAAGTATAGGAAGCTTTACACTGCTTTCCTAAATAATGTGGGCCTCCCCGTCCAAATTTTGAGATTTATCAAAGATTTGTAACGGTAATTTCACTAATCCTCAAGGAGATTCAAAAATGTCAATTGCCGTGGGAATGATTGAGACAAAAGGTTTTCCCGCTGTGGTGGAAGCTGCCGACGCTATGGTCAAAGCTGCTCGCGTTACCCTCGTGGGCTATGAAAAAATCGGCAGCGCCCGCGTCACCGTAATTGTGCGCGGCAACGTGTCGGAAGTCCAAGCCTCAGTTGCAGCAGGAGTGGAATCCGTCAAGCGGGTGAACGGCGGAGAAGTCGTCTCTACCCACATCATCGCTCGCCCCCACGAAAACTTAGAATACGTTCTGCCGATTCGTTATACAGAAGCAGTAGAACAGTTCCGAGGCTACTAAGTTCTGAACGCACAGAAATTTCGCTTGAGAAAAATTTGTGCGATCGTCCAAAATTTACTGTTTAGTCCCCCAAATATTCAATCAGGAGTAAAACCAATGGCAATTGCAGTTGGCATGATCGAAACCCTAGGCTTCCCCGCAGTGGTAGAAGCCGCTGACGCGATGGTCAAAGCAGCCCGCGTCACCTTGGTAGGCTACGAAAAAATCGGTAGCGCTCGCGTTACAGTCATTGTAAGAGGAGATGTCTCGGAAGTGCAAGCTTCTGTGGCCGCTGGAGTAGAGTCGGTGAAGCGCGTTAACGGCGGACAAGTGATGTCCACCCACATTATCGCTCGCCCTCATGAAAACTTGGAGTACGTGCTGCCCATTCGCTACACCGAAGCTGTAGAACAGTTCCGCGAAGGCGTGAGCGGTATTCGCCCTCTCAACAGGTCTTAAGAATTGCGATCGGCTGTTAGGGGCATTTGGTAATTTAAAAATTAAAAATTAAAAATTGCGATGTTTTTGATTTAGCATTTTTAATTTTTAATTGAGGAGGGCATGGGATATTGGTCATCAGTCATCAACCATCAGTCATGAGTCATTAGTTACTAGGCGAAGAACTCTAAAATGCCGACAGCGGAATGAGAAAAGCTAATAAAAAAAAGACCAGTGACGCGCGCGCAAATGACAGTTACCAATTACCAATTACCTACTAGCTAAAATGCAAATGGCCAAAGTTCTCGGCACAGTTGTCAGTACCCAAAAAGAGCCGACGCTGAGAGGATCGAAATTTCTACTGCTGCAATTCATCAATGAAGAAGGTTCGCCAGTTCCCGGCTATGAGGTAGCTGCCGACTGCGTGGGCGCTGGTATAGATGAATGGGTCTTAGTGACCCGAGGCAGCGCAGCCCGGATCGCGCCCGGAAGCGAAAACCGTCCGATCGATGCTCTGGTAGTAGGCATTATAGATACTGTCAATGTAGAAAACCGCCTCATTTACAGTAAGAAAGACGACCCGTACGGCTAGTGGTAACCGTTAGCAGAAGTTGACGGTTGACAGTTAACAGCTAACAGTTAACAGTTAACAGTTAACAGTTGACGGCTGACAGTTAACAACTAACAAAAAAATTTTCAGCTTAGGAGAACTTAATTTATGGCAGTCCGCAACGTTGCGGCTCCCCCGACGCCTTGGTCGAAAAACTTGGCTGAGCCCAAAATTCACGATACCGCCTACGTACATTCCTTTTCTAACATTATTGGGGATGTGCACATCGGTTCTAATGTGATGATTGCCCCCGGGACATCTATCCGCGCCGATGAAGGTACTCCTTTTTATATCGGATCGGGAACCAACATTCAAGACGGAGTGGTGATTCACGGCTTAGAAAAAGGCCGAGTTACAGGGGAGGATAGCAATTCTTATTCGGTATGGGTGGGGAAAAATACTTCGCTCACCCACATGAGTTTAATTCACGGCCCGGCTTACGTGGGCGACGATTGCTTTATCGGCTTTCGCTCTACGGTGTTTAATGCCAGAGTAGGAAACGGCTGCATTGTCATGATGCACGTACTGATTCAAGATGTAGAGATTCCCCCGGGCAAGTATATACCTTCGGGAGCCGTCATCACCAATCAGCAGCAAGCCGATCGCCTGCCAGATGTTCTGGATTCTGATGTTAAATTTGCAACCCACGTTATCGGAGTGAATGATGCTCTGAGAACGGGTTATCGCTGTGCTGAAAACATCGCCTGTCTAGCACCAATTCGCAACGAGCAATCTAAAAACTCTAATATGCCTCCCATCACTTATTCTACCCATTCCACCACGCAATTGAGCTCTTCTCTAGCCGATAGCATCCGCAATTTGCTAGCCCAAGGATACAGCGTAGGAGCAGAACACGCCGACGCCCGCCGCTTCCGTACCGGTTCTTGGCGCACTTGCGGCCCGATTTCCTCAACCCGCGAATCGGAAGTAGTCGCGGCTTTGTCAGCTTGCATGGCCGACCACCAAGGAGAATACGTCCGCTTGATCGGGATTGACACCAAAGCCAAGCGCCGCGTACTCGAAGAAATCGTCCAAAGACCCGGAGACAACGGCTCTAACGGTTCTAACGGCGCGAAAACTCACCAATCTAACGGTAAAGTTGCACAAGCTTCTCACCACAATATTGGTTCCGCCTCAAGTGCCAAATTGAGTGCCGAAACAGTGGCTCAGCTTCGCGGCTTGCTAGCTCAAGGCTATAAAGTGGGGACGGAACACGCTGACGCGCGCCGCTTCCGTACCAGTTCTTGGCAAAGCGGGGCTTCGCTGCAAGTCAAAAACGAATCTGAGGCGATCGCCGCTTTGGAAGCTGTGATGAACCAGTACCCGGGTGAATACGTGCGCTTCATCGGGATTGACCCGAAAGCCAAGCGGCGCGTAGTTGAAGAAATTATTCAGCGTCCAGACGGCCCGGTCGGTCAATCGGCTAACCCTGCTGCTACAACATCGGGATACAAAGCCGCAGCGACCGGTTCGGCATCGGGTAGCGGAATGTTGACCGGCAAGACGATCGACCAAATCCGCAACCTGCTCTCCCAAGGCTACAAAATTGGCTCGGAACACGCCGACGCGCGCCGTTTCCGCACTGGTTCTTGGAGCAGTTGCACGCCGATCGCCTCTAACCGCGAATCCGAGGTGATTTCGGCTCTCGAAAGCTGTCTCAAAGAACACAGCGGCGATTACGTCCGCTTGCTCGGTATCGACTCCAAAGCCAAGCGCCGCGTACTCGAAGAAATTATCCAGCGTCCTTAATTTGCTGGGCAATTAACTTGTTTCTCCCGTTAATTCCGAGCATCGGAATTAACGGGAGATCCGCTCTTAAAATAGAAGTAAGAGTTGAGATGGTTAAACAGATCGATAATTATTGCTCGAAATTAAGCATTTTATCTATCAGTATGAGAGTAGAAAGTATCGGCGTTAAATCTAAAATCCTAAATCTAAAATGGTTAAGTTGAATGTATTTATCGCCACTGCAATTAAGTAGCAACTCTCAGATTTTGATGAGTGGCGATGTAGTTGTGAATGATGGTGCGGCGATCGCCCCTGGAGTCATCCTGCAAGCAGATCCCGGTAGCCGACTCTCGATCGCCGCCGGTGCTTGTATCGGTATGGGAGCGATCCTGCACGCCCGTGAAGGTAATCTGGACATCGGGGCGGGCGTTATTCTGGGTGCAGGGGTGCTGGTGGTAGGTGCTGGGACGATCGGCGCAAATGCGTGTATTGGCGCGGCGACGACGCTGATCGATCCTTGTGTTCCTCAAATGCAAATTTTGCCAGCCGGTTCTCTAATCGGAGATAGCAGTCGCCAAGCTGTAGCAGAAGACGCACCGCCCGAAACAACAGCAGCGGCCGCGCCAGCAGTCGAGCAGCCAGAAAAAGAGGAAATCAAGCTTGAGACACCGCCGGAGACAGCAGCAGAGCCGTCACCGGAATCTAACGGCGCACAGCCACCTCCTCAACCAGCAGAAGGCCCAACTATTCTCTACGGCCAAGCTCACATCCATCAGCTGCTGGGGACGCTGTTTCCGCACCGGCAAGCTTTTAATCGATCGGACGAAAACGGTAACACTCTCTCGGGTGGTTCCGGGTAGCAGTCATTTCGGCAAAAGGCAGCTATGCTGAAGGCATAATCATTAATATAAATAGGTAATCTCATACTATTGGTAGCTCAACAATTTTTAAGCCCTTGCAGCAGAAATCTGTGTCTTGTAGCTTGTGCAGTCTGTCTTCTCATCTGACAAACTAAAACTATCCACAAATTTTTATTTTGAGAAGTTTCTAAGGGTAATAGAAGATGGACGGACAAACAGATAACTATAGCAGCCAATCGGATTCGCAGCGCCAGGAATACTTCAAAGACACTGCTTTGGGTTTGGTATCCACCAGGAGTTTTCCGGCAATTGTCGGGACTGCTGACATGATGCTGAAGTCGGCGGGAGTGATTTTGGTAGGATACGAAAAAATTGGTTCCGGTCACTGTACCGCGATCGTCCGGGGTCGAATCTCGGACGTGCGTTTGGCTGTGGAAGCTGGAGCTCAGACAGCCGAACAGTTCGGACAGTTTGTGTCTAAGTTGGTGATTGCTAGGCCTTTGGCTAATTTGGAAGTGGTTTTGCCGATCGGCTTTCGCCTGACTCAACTGTCGGAAAGCGGCAGTTATTCTCGGCTGAGCAATCAGGCGATCGGTTTGCTCGAAACGCGGGGATTTCCGGCAATGGTCGGTGCTTGCGATGCTATGCTCAAATCCGCAGACGTACACTTGGCCGCCTATGAGAAAATTGGCGCCGGTTTGTGCACGGCAATTATTCGCGGTGCCGTTGCAGATGTCGCAGTCGCCGTAGAAGCGGGGATGTACGAAGCAGAGCGCATTGGCGAGTTGAACGCGGTGATGGTAATTCCGAGGCCTTTGGAAGATTTGGAACAAACTTTGCCGCTGGCGAGTTGCTGGATAGAGCAGCGTCAACCTGTGATGATGCCCGTGTCGGTTAAGGAAAAGGAACAAGAATTGATCGAACTTCCAGATTTGGAGAAGTTGAGGGTTTATGTGGAAGAGGAAATCAATCGGTAATTAAGCAATAAAAGTTTGTAGAGACTTCTTGCGGGAAATACTGAGACGAATTCGCTCCAAAAGTTATAAAATTTACTCGCTAGGACTCCGTGCAACAATTTGTACCTCGGAGCTGTTAGGAGCTGAATTTGGCGATCGAGCTTGGCGCAGGCGCATCAAGAGATACACAGCACCGAATAAAGCTAGACTTTTAAGCGAAAGTCGTAGCGTAGCGGGGCGTAAGCCATCGGGTAAACAATCGAACCGCCGAAGTGAATCCAGCCGAGATGCAGCCTCTTTCAACAGGATTTAACTACTGTTAAGATCGACCTAAAATCCTGTTTCCGGTAGATTTCCTGGAATAAGTCAAGAGTTACTCTAGGTGCAGGTGGATGCTCTTTCAACAGATTAACGCCTGTCGAGCTCAACACTGAGGGCAAAGCAATCACTCCCGAGAATCAAGCAATCCTGAAAGTTGACCCATGAACCTCAAACAATTGAACCTCAAAGATATTTACAAACGCGGTTTGCACAGCGCCAAAAAAGGAAACTACGGAGCGGCTCTGGAAGACTTCGATCGGATACTGCAAGTCAATCCGGCAGATGCCAAAGCCTATAACAATCGCGGCTTGGTTTACTATTACATGAAAGACTACCAAAAAGCGATCGCAGACCTCAGCCAAGCGCTAGATATCAATCCTGATTTGTTCGAGGCTTACTTGAATCGAGGTAATGCTTGGCGCCATCTCGGAGAACACGAAAAAGCCATTGACGATCTCAACTGCGCTTTAGCAAGCAAGCCTGACAGCCACGCTATCTACAACAACCGGGGGCTGGTACTTGCTAATTTAGGACATTACGAAGAAGCAATAGAAGACTACAATCAAGCTCTCTCGATCAATTCCCATAATTATAAAACCTATTACAACCGGGGACGCGCTTACTACCTTTTGGGAGAAAAAGAGGCAGCCACGGAAAACTTTAACGAAACGCTGCGGTTGAATCCCAGATATATCAAAGCTTACATAAATCGGGGTTTGTGTTACCACCAATTAGGAGACAACACGCAGGCGATCGCCGATTACAACACTTCACTAGGCATCGATCCAAACAATGTTTATGCGTATTATAACAGAGGTTGCGTTCGCTACAAATTAAAACAAATGCAGCTTGCAATTGAAGACTTTGACAAAGCAGTCCAACTCGACCCAAACTATGTTAAAGCTTATCTCAACCGTGGTTTGGCGCTCTATAAACTCGGAGATGTTGCAGCAGCGAACAAAGATTTTTACCACGTAATGTGCATTAACGCGGAAGCTTATTTATACTACCAAGCACAGCGCTGCACGCCTGATATTAATTCCTACTTCAAGGAAGCACCGCAGATGGATCTTAATAATGCTGTCGAATATTACAATACAACCTTAAACAATACACTGTCAACTTCCTTAAGTTCGGCTGTATTAAACGCGATCTGGAATCAAGAAGATTTGGAGAACAGAGAATCGATTATCTGTGAAGGTGAATTTTTGAATGAGTGAATTGGTCGGTAGTCAGTAGTTAATATAGCATTTCTCAAAAAGATGAGGTGCTATCGGTCATAGGGCATGGGGCATAGGGCATAGGGCATAGGGCATACCTCACTTTCTTGAAAACCGCTATAGTTAGTATTCTCAATCGACAGTCATTCTGGCAATTCAATATTTTTTTGACAAGCAGGTTTCGCCGCGCTTGTCAATTTTTTTGATGTCAAATTTTGGTTCTATACGGAGAAACAAAAGTAACATAAACAGCGCAATTTTTCCAAATTATTCGGTTTATACTGAGCTAATAATCTCGGGCATCTCGCTTTTCTACAAAACTACCGGGTTTTTACGTAAGTATTAGTACAAATATATAACACAACTTAGTATCAGAGGAGCGATCGCTCTTCAAGAAAGTCTTTGCCTAGAATTTCATCTTGAGCATGGGCGACTGTTGATGACCCTGCTAACCCAAAAAGGATAGTAGGCACTTCTTGCTGTTTACCTTAAAAGTGCGCAAAACATCTCTAGCTTAATGTTTTCTTAAGGTGAACTTCCGAAAATCTGATATAAAGTAAAAGTAGATACAAAAGTTTGTTGCATAGTATGATATATGAAACAAACTTTGTAATCGCATAGCCCTCTTTAGTTGCTTTAGTGGGGAAATAAAGGTAAAGCGATCGTGCATCGATATCGCTATCCAGAATTTAGTGAAGTCATCTTTCACTTATCAAAAATTAATCAGAGTTTACTGGCAACAACGTAAATACTTTCTGACAATTGCACTACCGCAATTGCAAGATTTAGTGCGAACAAAGTTGTAAAATTTCTATCCAGAAATATTTGCCCAAATTTTCTGAAAAAAGCAATAAAACAGAGATAAAAGCTATTGAAATGACCTCTAGTGGAGCAGACTTGTTTTCCAATTCAGAAAACTTGTGCTTCAAATTAAACTTGTTTAATGGAGTAAAAAAATGCCCAACTTTAATTTACCACTTGGTTTCAGTCAAACCTTAGACATCAACCTTAGCAACCAAACAATTGATGACTTTGTGTTGCAGGGTCTTGTGCCAGGACAACCTGCGAAAGT
>JANNOR010000081.1:0-5918 GCA_031399265.1 Cyanobacteria bacterium SOY_34_metabat_3
CCGAAGACGAGAAATGCTAATAGCGAACCGCTGGTAAATGTGGAAGCAAAAGATAGGGCAAAAAAGGCATCGACTGTAGAACAAATCGATACGACTGCGGCTAATAGCAGCATGGCGAGAATCGAGGAAACAGGGCCTTGACCGAGGTTGAGAATTAGTTCGCGGGGTGCGCCAACTTGAATGATGGCTGCGATCGCACTTCCGATTACCAACACTCCTCCCAATTCGCGCAACTCCTGTACCATACTATCTAAAAGCAGGCGCAGACGCTCTTTAGAAACGCGGTGGAACATTGAGGAACGTTTCGAGGTTTTATCTGTTTTGCCTGTTTTTAGGGGCTTCCAGTCATCTTGCAGCAAAGATTCGATCGGCACTGAGCCGGACGGCTGACCGAGCATAAATGTCCCCGACTGCAACAGCAGCGGAGTGTTGGCGGAGAAAAGCTCTTTTTCGGACAACTCTGGTTTTGGGATGGGAATGGCGCGGGCGACAGAGGGGTGCAGCAGGGGTCGCAAGTCTGCTTGGGCGCTGAATACCCAGCCGATGATAGTTGCTGTAATTAGAGAAAATACCACCCGTAAAACTACAATTTCTGGCTGATCGCGAAATGCGATCCAAGTTGCCCAAATTACCACGGGGTTGATGGTGGGGGCCGCGAGCAAAAAGCCGATCGCGACTGGTGCGGGCACTCCCTGCATCAGCAACCTGCGCGCTACGGGGACGTTACCGCACTCGCACACGGGAAACAAAAAGCCGATCGAACTTCCCACAAAAGCCCCCAGCAGCGGGTTTCGCGGGATGCGGGATACGAGTTTGCGTTCGTCTACAAACCCCAGCAGCAAACCCGAGAATAAAACTCCCAGCAGCAGAAAAGGTATTGCTTCTACTAACAAGCTGAGAAAAAGCGTAAAAGCATTGTTTAACTGATTCGTTAGGGCTGGTTGCATCGATCGCCTACTGGTAAATTGCTATCTAGTTTCACGTTTTTGGCTGAATCTCTGTCGATTATACCAAAGCACAGCCCTAAGTTAAGATTCAGTTAAAAATTTAAGTTTAAAAATAATTGCTATTCTTCTTCTACTTTAATTTGGAGATGTTATAATTCGATCGCTGGTGATGTCTTGAATAACTTAAAGTCGTTAAACTTGTTTGAATTGCGATCGATATTTCTGCCCGGTCTCAAATCCGGTGGCATCGGAATTGATATTACCCACACTCAGGACACTCCAAAAGCAGCGTCCCTACAATTAATCGGGCAATGGTTGCATCTTTCATCGACTCAGATTGATTATTTTGAGGTAGGGAGACGGCATTGCCGCCTCCTCCTCCGCTGCTATGGTGACATCGGCTCAAATGCCCTAGCACGGGCTGCAAGTTCCCAGTCATCCCGCGACATGACGCGAGCTAAAACTCAGGAATACTCAGCCAGCGGTACTTTCGACGGCGAGGCGGGCGATCGGTCAATTCCAATTTTGCTCTATTCTCAATAAATTATATTTTTACGCGAAATATCTTATTATTAACAAGAGGTTAAGGATATAACTCAAGGTTAATTAATAGTTAAATACTCGAACCTAGCGTTCACACGCCTCAAGTCAATATAAAATAAAGTCAGGCATAATTGCCAGGGCGCATCTATCTCGGTCATACTAGAACTTGCCTAATACTTTGAGTGGTAAAATTTTATTTGCCACCATCAGTCTTTTGTGTAATTTAAAATGCAGGTTGCCAGGGGGATGCCGGTCAAAGCATTCAGCTACTCACCTGCGGATCTTTGGTGGCTGAATGTCTGCTGACAAATATAGCAACCGCACCTGGCGGTTAGGAGGTTTTGGATCGTTGAAACCATTGTTATTATTACATCTTCCTTCTTCCTTCTTCCAAATTCCACCGGACTTCTGCTATAGAACCCAAAAAAAGCGTACTCATGAATATATGTTAAATACATCCTGCGTAGAAAGACCAGTCCAACCCATCTCCCAGACTGACCTAGGAGAACTTTGTCTAGACTCTACTCTCCAAGAATTGCCGCTTTACGATTTTCAGGTAGAAGCTACGGATTTGGGAATGAAAATTTCCCAGATGTTAGAAACTAATCCGCTGTTACCGGGAGTCATTTTGACGGATCGGGGTGAATTTGCCGGCATGATTTCCCGACGCAGATTTTTAGAATTTATCAGCCGTCCTTTTGGGCGAGAATTATTTTTAAAGCGACCTGTGAGGGCTTTGTATCGCTTTGCCGAAACTGAGACTTTAATTTTTCCCAGCAATACTTTAATTGTGGATGCAGCGAGGAAGTCGCTACAGCGATCGAAAGAACTGCTTTACGAGCCGATCGTAGTTCAAGTGTCACCTAAAACTTATAATTTGGTAGACGTACACGAACTGTTAGTCGCCCAATCCAACATTCACGAACTAGCGACAAAATTGCTGAGACAGCAAACTCAGTCTCAACTAATTCAAACCGAAAAACTAGCCAGTTTGGGGCAGATGGTAGCTGGAGTAGCCCACGAAATTAGAAATCCCGTCACCTGTATCAGCGGAAATCTCGGCTTTTTGTCGAACTACTCGAAAGACATCATGGATTTGCTGTCTGCTTACGAGCAAATTGTCGGGCCCAGCGAAAAAATTGATGAACTCAAAGAAAACATAGAATTTGATTTTTTACAAGAAGATTGGGTGGAAATCCTCAAAAGTATGAAAGTTTCATCAGAGAGGCTGACTGAACTCGTTACCAGCCTGCACACATTCTCTCATATGGACGAAACCCAATTGAAAGAAGCTAATCTCCACGAATGTATTGACAGTACGCTGCTAATTATGAAAAACCGTCTTAAGTACGGGTTTAAGGTAGTTAAAAACTATGGGGATTTGCCTTTATTCAAGTGTTACTCTGGTCAGTTGAGCCAGGTATTTATGAATATCGTTAGCAATGCGATCGACGCTTTGGAAGAGGTGAAAGGAGAAAAAGGTTTTGTCCCTGCGATTACGATTGAAACTGAAATAATCGGGAGTTCGGACGGAGACTGCGTTAATTCGGAGTTAATTCAAAATTATGTTTTGGGCGATGGCGTCCCGCCCCGCAAGCTACGGCAAAACTCAAAAATGCTATCATCCGCCAGCAAAAACGGCGACTTCAGTCCAGAAGCAGCGGAAAAAAATCAAAATAACGCTTGGATAGCCATCAGAATTGCCGATAACGGGCCGGGAATTCCACCCGAAATTCAGCGGCGGATTTTTGAGACATTTTTTACCACTAAACCGGCGGGTAAAGGTACTGGTTTGGGGTTGGCAATTACCCATCAAATTGTTACGGAAAAGCATAAGGGCAAGTTAAATTTGCATTCAACGCCCGGTACGGGTACGGAATTTGAGATTTTGCTGCCGTTGATTTGAAGGAAGAAGTAATATCAAATCTATTAGCATCGGAACTATCCCTATCTCTCTTATCTTCATCGGCGTGAATCTGCGTCAATCCCTTGTCATCTGCGGTTAATAAATTCTCTTTTCTTAACCGCAGGTACAGGCAGATTAACGCAGATTAACGCCGATTAACGCCGATGAATTAGATATATTCCGGTTGTTGCTGATTAGGAGTATGATTTGCCTCCGAAATTTAAAGTAGGGGCAATTCATGAATTGCCCCTACTAAGGTTCAGGGATTGCTATAGCGAGTGAATCATACCTAAATTCAGCAACGCCCGTTACCAATTACCACTGACTAACGACTAACGACTAATGACTACTGACTCTTTTTAAGCTCGAAGCTGTACTGGCATCACTAAGAATGTAGCATTGACTCCGCCCAAAGGTTGGAAAATTACCGGGGCTAAAGCACCGTTTAATTGCAGTTGAATTTCTGGGGATTGAGCTGTTTTCAAGATATCGATCAGATATTTGACGTTGAAGGCAATATCGATGCTGTCTCCTGAAATCTGTGCCGCCATTGACTCTTTGCCGCAGCCGACATCTTTAGCATCTACCGATAAGGTGATTTCCTGATTTTCCTCGTCGATGCTGCATTTGAGAATATTATTTTTTTGGTCGGCAAAAACTGCAATTCTTTCTACTGCTGCTAGGAGCGATCGCCGCTCAAGCGTAATCTGCCGCTCAAACGACGGCGGAATCAACTGCCGGTATGCGGGATACTGCCCTTCCAAGGTGCGAGTTGTCAGCCGCTGGTCGGCCCATTCAAACACTACTTGACCATGCTCGAAATGCAGGGTAACAGGTTCAGTCCACTGCCGCATCACCAGCATTCTTTCTACTTCCCGCAATGCTTTAGCGGGGACTGTCACCTCAAATTCTTCTTCGGTTTCTTCGCCTTCGGCTTTTTCATTGGGAGTTTGAACTACTGCCAATCTGTGCCCGTCTGTAGCTGCAAATTCCAAGCAATCTGGCAAGACTTTTAAATGCACGCCTGCGAGTACCTGTTTTGCTTCGTCGGGGCTAGTCGCAAATAAAGTTCCTTTGAGTCCTTCTATCAATGCTTCTGGTGGCAATTTTAGGACTGTTCCTGCTTCGATTGCGGGCAATTCTGGAAATTCTTCCGGGCCCATGCCTCTAACTTGGTAGCTGCCAGAACTGCAAGTGAGATAGGCTACGGTGTCTCCTGCTTCGTCTTCTAAAGTAATCTCTCCATCTGGGAGTCTGGAAACAATATCGTTGAGCAATTTCGCGGGTATGGTAAAACTGCCGCCGCCAGTGACTTCTGCTGCAAAGCTGGTACGAATGCCCAAACTGAGATCGAAAGCTGTCAAGCTAACCCGCTGATTTTCCTCATCCGCTACTAAGAGCACGTTGGCTAGTACGGGATGTGTCGGGCGGGAGGGGACGGCCCGACTTACCAACGAGAGGTTGGCGTTGAGGTCACTTTGGGTGCAAACCAATTTCATGAGAAAAACTCGGTAAGTGGGAAACTCAGGGTATGAAAGACCTGAGAGGGAAACGACACGGGCGGTTTCAACCGCCTTTAATCTTTCTGTATCCATTACCGCCTTGGAGTTGCTCAACTTGGTGTACTTTTGTAATGCACTTTCGGCAGGACAGTTACCGCCTCAAACCTTGCAACTCTGTACGCATAATGTTTGCTCTTATGGAGCCTCCCTTGCGGGGTAATGTTCGCCTCGACCTGGTTATAAAGGCTTGTTAGACCTGCGACACTGTTTCAGTGACTTTAAAACTGTTTAATCGCAAGTGACAGAGCGGAAAACTGGCGTCGCATTCGCCGGTGTCGTGACCTGAATAACGTCTCCTCTTGCGAGGGGTCTGGTCAGAACAGCTTGCAATTTCTTACAAGCTCAGTGGCGTTGATTCCCTGAGTTCCTGACGAGATGAAGGTTAATTAACCGGATTTGAGATAGAAACCAATCGTATCACAGAAAGTCTGCGGGCTGTTTTTTCTCTATCAGGGCTCCTATCATGGGGGTAGAAACCTGGTTTCTACGCAAAATTTTGTCTGTAAAAACGAGAAATCTTCGTAGAAACCGGGTTTCATCAGTCAGCGCGCGCCGCGAACTATTTGTGTTGGGTGCGCGCGCTGAGCACCATATTTTTTTTATTTATTGAATTATTTTTGTAGGATCGACTTGTGGAAACTGTGGAAAAAAAAGTTAACTGCTTGCTGGGCGAGACTTGTAGCCAAGAGAGACCTGTGGAAAACTTGTGAAAAAGCTGGGAAAAGCCGATCGCCCGTGCATTTTGCTGCAAAAATTGTTCTGGGCGATCGAGTCATGTTTTCCACAAAAATCGGGCAAATTTTCCACAGGTTTTTCCACAGGTAGTGATTGTAGGGTGCGTCAGCCGGCTGAATATTTTGACAGCAGACTGAGAATATTTGCGGCTGACGCACCCTACGCTACGCCATGAGTGATTGTGTCAAAAGAGGTTTAACTTTTGCGGCTGACAACGTTAATTCG
>JANNOR010000103.1:0-2216 GCA_031399265.1 Cyanobacteria bacterium SOY_34_metabat_3
TCGTTGAAAAGCTGTTTTGTGCTGCCAATCCGCCACCGAAGGAATCAAACCGCGGCTGACCAAAATCGCCAACAGCAGCCCAACTCCCAAAATCAGAGGCACTGTGGGATCGCTCGTGGGCGTCGCCACAATTTGCGGCACTGTAGCGGCAGCGAAACTGCTCACCATTTCTTTTTCCGAGGCTTCCGTATCCGCCATCGCAAGCTGAGTTTTGTTGTAAACGTCTTGCTGAAGCTTCATTTGCTGCAACAGGAGAGCGCGCTCTCTTTCGTATTGGTCGAGTTTTTGCTGAGCTTGTTTCAGGTCTTGAGTGACTTGTGCCAAGCGTTGGTTGAGTGCCTGATTGACTGATTGCCACCGATATCTATTAATCAGAAGGCTTTTTTGAACCATGCCCTCCATCAACTTATTTACCGTTTGCTTTGCTTGCTGCTGATCGAGCGAGCGATACCTAACAGCAATCTCTAGCGGTTGTTCCGGCTTAGAAATCTGAACGCTAGCATTTTGTCGAACTTGTTGAGGCGACAGCTTAACAGCATCTGCCACTGCTTTGACAACATTATCTGCCAGCAGAACATCAGGAGTCAGTTGCTCTCCCTGCTTGAGAATTGTCGTCCCCGTGCTCGAAAATTTGACTGGCGGACTATTAGAAGTGAGAGTGCCTTGAGCTAGGAATCCCGGGGGCGGAGCTAGGCGGTAGGCAAGGGCCCCTGAAATACCCATAATTACAGCAAAACTGCCTAGGGCAATCCATCTGTATCGATTTCCTGAAGATTTAAAACGTAAATTTCCCATTTTGATAGTCAAGTCATAACATTCACTTTGCGTGCAGCTACTCCCAAACCAAAGAGCGATCGTTTCTTTCTTTAGAGTGAAATTGACTGCTAAAAAATTACTCAGACTGTAGCGAAAAGCTTTCCGATCTGCTTTTCAGAGTTGCCAATATTCATGTTCCAAAAAAAGCATCGTACTTCTGTTTTCTCGTAACTCTAACCTCAGCTTTTATCTTGAGGAATTAAGGAAAAGAATTAAGGAGGCGACAAGGATTCAGTAAGTCTGCTGCCACCGTTTGGCCGGGATTGCGCGAGAGTTAAATCTTGGCGTTGCTCACGGGGTGTTTGTTGACACTTTAAACTTTCAGCTTTACGATAGCCACAATCCTCCAATTATTTTACTTCTTGGTGTGCGTTTTGTGAAAGCTATCTGGCAACTCCGTCGTTACTCGACAAGCTAGATCGCGAGCAAGTCGCACTGAATTTTCATTTGGGTGAAAGCGGTGCAGCACTTCGCGAAAGTCCCAGATGTTGCCTGCGCTAGATACTGCTTGTACAGCGGCATATTTCCAGCCGTCACAGTTACAGAAAGCCAAGCATTTCAAGCCTACAGATTTTATCCGATCGGACGAGGGAACTCAATAACAAACTGCTAATTTTGCCCGATGTTCTCAAACAATAGCGGGTTAAACAATGAAAAAAACCTTAAATATTATTCCTAAAAAGTTACTAGCAAAGGATTATACCACGCAGGTATCGTGTTTGCTACAAATAAAAAAAGTTGTGGAGCAGGCCGCGAGACCTACTCCACATCAAACGATGGTTTGACCGGCGTTATTGGCGATCGACCCTAGGGGCCAATCTTCAGAAGCCGATCGGCAAAATAAGACCTTCGCGGGCCATCACAGCCTTCGGAAAAGCGATTTGCACGTCTTCGGCGATGCGATCGAGAAAATCGTCAGTATGAGCCGGATCGTGGTGAAAAATCACCACCCGTTTCACCCGGGCCTCCTTAGCCATTCTCACCGCTTCCTGCCAAGTCGAGTGTCCCCAACCCACCTTCGGAGATTTGGGGTTGTGATATTCCTCGTCTGTGTACATCGCATCGTAAATCAGCACATCAGCGTCGAGGGCTAAATTGTAAACATTTTCATCTAGCCGATCGGGAAAATGTTCCGTATCCGAACAGTAAACAACAGATCGGCCCTGCCAACTCACCCGATATCCCATAGCAGTATTCGGGTGATTCAGAGAACCCGTCCTAATCTCAATATCATCCAGCATCATCGTCTGGTTGTGATTGAGTTCGTAGAAATTCAAATCTGCCTGCAAACCCATCAGCGGCACAGGCGAATTCGAGTGCAGCACCCGTTCCACAAAATGCCTTTTTAGGCAATCTCCATCCGGCGGCACCGCCCCGTAAATATCAAAGCTATTACCGCG
>JANNOR010000159.1:0-3496 GCA_031399265.1 Cyanobacteria bacterium SOY_34_metabat_3
GTGACCAATTGGCGGTAAACTTCCGCCCCTGTTTTGAAGGATTCAACGTTGCTGGGTGCAAAATCGAGCCGATCGACAAACTCCTTTTCTAGCTGTACGCCAGCAACTTCCCAGGCTAATTCCACCGCCCTAGCTGCGTAGCGCAAAATCTGCACGCCTTCGGGGCGAGAGATTTCTTCAAAAAACCAGCCGCAGCTAGTGAACATTAACAGGGCGTGGCGCTGCATTTCCAGTAGGCGCAAAGCGTCTATCTGTTCAGCAGCGTCGAGTTCGCGAGCTTGATGGCGATCGAGGAAACTGTCAACATTTGCAGCCGATCGATCGCGCATGACATCAATATATTCATCTCTGGCCTTCCAGGGATCGCGAAACAATTTGAGCCCCGCTTCTTCGTAAATCGGAATCAGTCGATCGCGCAGCCAATTCAAAGTATCCCGCAAAGGACGGCGCCACAGGAGGTGCCATCCGCCACCACCACCGCAGCCACAATCATCTTGCCAGCGATCGACCCCATGAGAACAACTCCAAGCCGTCACCGGTTTGAGTTCCACTTCCCAATTGCTGGGATTTTCACTTAAATAATGAGCGTAATTCGTCACCGTCCACCCGCGCCGGGGAAACTCTTCTGTAAAGGCGTAGGCGAGGCATTTTTCGGTACTGTTTTTGTGGTGTCCGAAAGTTTCGCCGTCCGTCGCCACGGAGATTAATTGAGCCGGTCGGTGATCCCCGCGCACCGCTTGACCCAAGCGCCCCGCCAAGTGGTAGCTGTTGCTGAGAACATCATTGAATCCCATATCTCGCGAGATTGGGCCGTCGTAGAAAAAGATATCGATGTAGGGAGTATTAGCTGTCGTTTCAGAATTGTGCCCGTTTCTGCGGCTAAAATTGTGACTGCTAAGCGGTGAGAGTTGGTTGGAAACTGCCAATCGTAGTTCTGGTTTCAAGTAGCAGCGATAAGGCCGAGTCGGATCGATTTGACCGCCGCCGACTTCGTGCCATTCTGGATCGCCATTATCATCGCTGGGGAGGTGGCGACAGCGTTCAGCTTGGGAGGGGGCCAGGACGATGAAGCGGATGCCTTCAGCCACCAAAACTTCGAGGGTGGCGTAGTCTACGGCGGTTTCGGCGAGCCACATTCCTTCGGGATCGCGATCGAACCGGGAACGGAAATCTGCAACTCCCCAACGAATTTGAGTGTGTTTGTCTCGCTCGTTGGCGAGGGGCATGATGATGTGATTGTATACTTGGGCGATCGCATTGCCGTGTCCGTTGAGTCTTTGACAGCTTTTGCGATCGGCCTCAATAATCCGCTGATAGACTTCCGAGTCATAGCGTTCCAGCCAACTCATCAGAGTCGGGCCGATGTTGAAGCTGAGATACTCGTAGTTATTGACGATCCCCGTGACTTCCCCGCGATCGTTCAGGATGCGCGCAAAGGCATTCGGGCGATAGCACTCATTGTCAATACGTTCGTTCCAGTCGTGAAAAGGATGGGCGCTACCTTGACGCTCGATCGCATCCAGGTAAGGGTTTTCCCGCGGCGGCTGGTAAAAGTGTCCGTGAACCGTCACGCACACCCCTGTGGCTGTTGCTGCGGTGTTTTGGATGGGAGCAGTTACCGTTGGCGAAGATAAAGGCCCCAAAGTGGATTTAGTTGTAGAAATCGAAACCATGCGATCGAATCCTCAAGTAGTTAATGACAATAAAATCAGCCCGATTAATTACTGAAACCTTAAGCAGTCGGCTTTTGGGCAAGACATCTGTCGGTAATAAAATTTGGCAGACAAGTTTTGATACATTTTGTAGTATTGCGAGCAAAGCATTCGTTCCAATATCTCGATCGTCGATCCCTAGGTTTTTCTGTCAATGCTTTGCTGTTAAAAGAGTTAAAAAAGCTACTGTTCCTGCTTTCAGGCACTTTCGACCCATTTCAGGTTAGTGCTTGCAGAATTGCTGACGGACTTTTTATTTACCTGGCTGGATTCTAAAGTATAAACACTTATAACTGCAAGTTTCCCTCGGAAAAATTTAAGATTTGGCAATAAATCTCGATCTGTGGTGTTTTGTAGGATGCTCTGGGGTCGTGGTTGTCCTGGTGGTGTGTCTTGGACTGAAGCAGATGCTGCATTTGACGGCGAAGTGAGAGATGCAAATTGCCAAAAGTGCCAATTTAGCAAGTAGGGTGCCACGGGATCTATAATCTGTAAGTTATATCCAATATCTCGCAGCGACGCACCCTACGGATTAACTGGGTGAAAGACGCCCTAAAAATTGTAGAGGAGACAATATAATGCCAGAGCTAGGTTGATTTTTAGGCATCATCATCACGATGTACTATAACGACCACCCGCCCCCGCACTTTCATGTCCGCTACAATCAACAAAAAGCCATCATTGATATCGAAACCCTCTCACTCCTAGAAGGCAAACTTTCCCCTCGCATCTTAGGATTAGTTGTAGAGTGGGCTGCCCTTCATCAAACAGAACTCATGCAAAACTGGCAACTGGCTAGACTTCAAACACCATTAGAACCTATTGCCCCTTTGGAATAAACAATGCTCAAAGATATTACCTCAGTTCAACCATTAGAAAATTATCGACTTTACCTTAAATTTGAAGATAACCAAGAGGGAGTAGTTGATATCAGCCAATTAATCGAATTTACCGGAATCTTCACCCCCCTTCAAGACTTGGTTTACTTTAAGCAAGTCAAACTAAATCCCGAATGGGGGACAATTTACTGGGATAATGGAGCAGATTTAGACCCCGATGTTCTCTACTCGATAGTTACAAACCAACCGATACAAATCAAGGAAGTAATAACTAACATGATGTAATTGTATCTACAAAAAACCGGGTTTTTGGTTTTTTTATTCAACACCTTCCAAACAGATATCCAGTTCCCTAGCAAAAGCTTCCGGTGCATCCAGCATCAGCCAATGTCCAGTATCGCCGATCGTAGTTGTCGTCAGTTTAGGATGCAGGATGTGCAGGCTGAATGGAAAAGCGTTTGAGGGAGCAATAACCGCGTGGGCTTTTGTTCCAGGCGCTGCTAAGTAGCGATCGAGCGCATCCACAGCCTCAAACGCAAACAACGCGCGATACATTCCCAGTAACCGATCGCGCGGAGTCGCCGCCAAATTAGCCACAATTCGATCGCGCGTATCCGCCGTGCTTCCCGTCAGCGAATCGTTGAAGCCCGCTTCCACAGCAGCCCGCCAATCCTCCGTCTCCAACGCCCTCTGGAACGGGACAAGCTCTGCCTCGTACACCTCTACGGGCAGCTTCGTAAAGTCTCCAGGTGGGTCTACCAGGATTAACTGTGCGATGCGATGGGGTGCGATCGCGGCGGCTGCAATGGCGACACAAGCACCGAAACTGTTTCCGACGATCGCCACTCGATCGATCCCCAACTCATCCAGCACCGCGAAAACATCCGCCGCACAAGAAACAGGGGCATAATTGCCATCCTCCGGCGGTGCGGAATCGCCGTGTCC
>JANNOR010000192.1:0-9733 GCA_031399265.1 Cyanobacteria bacterium SOY_34_metabat_3
TGAGTTACTTTTTGATTTATCTAGTCTAGATAAACCTGTTAAGTGCCTTGCATAATGTTGGTCAATAGCCTTCATAGCTTTGATTTAACCTCTCGACAATTAATCCACCCTGCTTCTTAAGGGGGGCTAGGGGGGATCTGGATTTAATAGTCTTGCCAGCAGTCTCTGACTGGGTTTGACCTTAAGTTGACACCAAGAAGCGCACGGTGTCGATCCCCTACCTCTGGAATACGCTGTATTTTTTATTTAAAAAAAACTCCTATGAAAACAAAGCGTTCTCCAAAGTCATTGATCCCTCCATCTCGTCGCCACAAACGTAGAATCTCACTCCTTGAAATATTCCTCATGGCAATTGAAACCCTGTGGAGTAATAAAGTGCGATCGGGCTTAACAATGCTGGGCGTAGTTATTGGGATTTCTTCCGTGATTGCGATTACTTCGATCGGTCAAGGAGTCCAAAAAGCCACCGAGTTAAGAATTGAGGCATTGGGTACCAATATCCTCCAAGTGTCAGCAGCCGCAGCGAGAACGGGCGGTATTAGTCAGGGGGCTGGCACCGCTAGTACGCTCACCTGGGAAGATGCTCAGGCGATCGCCAAACAAGTCCCCGCCGCTACAGCCGTTTCAGCCTTCTTATACCGCCCGAATATTCAGGTGGTACGTGGCAACGTCAACATTTCGACAACTGCCATCGGCACGGATTTAAACTTTCCAACGGTGAGAAATGTCCAGCCGGAAATAGGGACATTTTTCCGGCAGCAGGACTTAGATATAGCCAAAGCAGTGGTGGTAATTGGTGCTAAAGTTCGAGATGATTTGTTCGCTCCATCAGAAACTGCGATCGGTAGCGATATTCGGATTCAGGGTAAACGTTATAGCGTGCTAGGAGTGATGGAGCGTAAAGGGTCTGTAGGGCTGCAAGATATGAATGATATGGTGTATCTGCCACTGACCAATATGTCCGCCCAGATTGTCGGTAACAATGCTCTCACAGGTGTGGCGATTAATGGCTTTTGGCTGCAATCGAGTAATGCCGATCTGCTCGAATCGGCGCAATTTCAGGTAACGAATGTGCTCCGACTGCGCCATAATATCCGCCCGCCCAAAGAGGATGATTTTCTGGTCACCAATGAAGTGGATCTGATTAAGACTTTCACAAGTATTATGGGGTCGCTGACGCTGATGGTAGGTGCGATCGCCGGAATTTCCCTAGTTGTTGGTGGCATCGGTATCGCGAATATTATGCTGGTTTCGGTGATGGAACGGACGCGCGAAATCGGTCTGCGTAAAGCTGTTGGTGCAACTAGCGGCGCGATTCTCAACCAATTTTTGATGGAATCGATCGTTATTTCTATTATTGGCGGTGCGATCGGAATCGGGTTAGGTATCGCCCTCGCTTTCACTGCCGCCACACTATTCAAATTTCCCTTTGTTGTCCCTCTGTGGTCAGTGGTAGTGGGGTTTGGACTCTCGCTAATTGTTGGGGTGCTAGCAGGCGGTATCCCGGCGCGCAATGCTGCAAAATTAGACCCGATCTTAGCACTACACGGTGAGTAACTATGGCAACCATTATTTTACTTGAAGACATTACCAAGACCTATCATTTGGAAGCGATCGATGTTCCTGTCCTCAAGCGCGTTAATTTGTCGATCGAACAGGGCGAATATGTAGCGATTATGGGGGCTTCTGGTTCGGGAAAATCGACACTGATGAATATCATTGGTTGTCTCGATCGTCCCACCAGTGGGGAGTATTTCTTAGCAGGTATAAATCTCACAACGCTGGATGATGATGAACTCGCAGATATCCGCAATCAATACATTGGGTTCGTGTTTCAGCAGTTCAACCTGTTACCGCGACTCACATCACTGGCGAATGTGATGCTACCGATGATTTATGCCGATGTCGATCGCTCCCAACGGATCGAGCAAGCTACGGAAGCATTAGCACAAGTCGGTTTGAGCGATCGGCTCCAGAATAGTCCCAATCAGTTGTCAGGCGGACAGCAACAGCGCGTTGCGATCGCCCGCGCTTTAGTCAATCATCCAGCCTTAGTCTTGGCGGATGAACCAACTGGAGCACTGGATTCTCAAACCTCTCAAGAGATCATGGATCTGCTCACAGAATTAAATCAACAAGGTACAACGATCGCGATCGTCACCCATGATGCTGATGTCGCCGCGAGGACAAAACGGGTGATTCGGATGGTGGATGGAGTAATTGTTGAGAATGCACAATCGAAGTAAATTTTCGCTTCATTAAGCATCCAAATTAATATTACCCAAAATCAGGACACGGCAATGCCGTTTCCCTAGAATTTATCGGGGTAGAGACTAAGGTTAAGCCGTCTCCTCTGTTTCTATCTTTATATCTTCAACAACAAGATTATTTGAAGTCAAAACAGGTAGAGGTTCAGAAGCTTTTAAAGACCAGGTATGATCTGCGGTCAAATCCAAAATAGTCTGGTGATAATTACTCAAACTTTCTCGATGTCCAATGCTCAAAAATGTCATACCAGAGTCTTGTAACTGTTGGTATAAATGTTTTTCGTTGTGAGGATCGAGGGCGCTAGTGGCCTCATCTAAAATAGCGTAGCTAGGTTTATTAAGCAGCAGACGTGCGAAAATTAGGCGCTGTTGTTCTCCTAAAGATAGAAGCTCTGCCCAGTTTTGTTCGGTGTTAAATCCTCCATGGGTTTCCTCTAAGTCGGGTAAATTTACCTGGATCAAAATTTGCCTCAACTGCGAATCTTTAACTTCTGCATTCATGTTTGGATACAGCATTTGATCTCGTAATGTCCCTAAAATCATGTAAGGCCGCTGCGACAAAAACAACATTTCATTTAGGGTAGGCCGCAAAATTTTACCAGTCCCTGCATCCCACAATCCAACGATCGCCCTTAGCAAAGAACTCTTCCCGCAACCGCTAGGCCCTCTCACCAGCAAACCCTCGCCAGTAGAGAGTTTCACAGATAGATCCTCGACCAAAGTCCGTTGACGGTTAGGTGTTTGAAGGGTCATATTTTCGATCGCCAGTCGATCGGCAATTTCAGTTTTGATACTTGTTTGCTCAACGCCCTCAGACTCCTGAGAAGTTAAGTGATGAGTTTCCAAACACTCTAAAAAAGTGTATAAACGCTCGACACCCGCGCCAAAAGTAGCAAGGGATTGAAAGCGCGCCACAATTAGATTGAGCGAGAAAAAGACTCGGATAAAAGCCCCTTGCGCCTCGGTAACTTTACCAACTTCTAAATCACCCGCAAAAATGCCGGGAGCGACTACAATTGCAGGCAAAATGAACGGGATAAATTCATAGGCGTTAGTCAGAATATTGAGATTCAACTCCCAAAAAATTAAGCGCTTGAAATTATCAAAAGCTTCGACAAATCTGCCTTTTATGCGATCGGACTCGCAGTCTTCTCCTTGATAAAAGGCGATCGCCTCCGCATTTTCCCGCACCCGCACTAAACTAAACCGAAAATCGGCTTCTTTTTTGAGCTGCCCAAAATTGAGTCGCATTAAGGGCTTCCCGAATACCCCAACCGTCGCCAAGGTTCCCACCAGGGCGTAGAGCACCAAAAACAAGATTAACGGCTTAGAAATGCCCCAGAGCACGCCACTAAAAGCCGCTACGGCTAACAAAGAATCAACTACCGCTAGCAGTAGTTTTAACGATTCTTGGGTAAAGCTTTTGACATCTTCAGCAATCCGCTGATCCGGGTTATCGATGTCCGCATCGGCATGATTGAGATTGTAAAATGCCCGATTCTGGAAATAGCGATCGACAAAATAGTTAGTCAGCCATCGCCGCCACTCCAACCCCAGGCGATCGCGCAAATAATCATAGCCTGCGTAAAGCGGCGCATAAATAACTAATGTCCCGGCAAAAATCAAAATTGTTTGCCAAAATCTAGCTTCATCGTGAGCCGACAATGCCGAAATTAGCTCGCCTCGCTTGTTGTTGAGCAGCACGCTCAGTCCCGTGTAGCCAAAGGATAACAGGATGACTAATAGCAGTAATCCGCGCGCGCGCCATTTTTCATCGCTTGACCAGTATGATTTGGCGATCGCCCAGAACTGTTTGAGTATAGTTAGATTAAATCGTTGCATTACTTCTATTCAGACAAAGTTGCTCACCTATTTAATATACAGCCTATTCCAGGTTTATGAAGCGTAGTAGGGACATGGCTTTTGGAGTGTCCCTACGGGAATATAACCATAGGCGGGTGTACTTCATAAACGTGGAATCTACTGTAAGATGAGAATAAGATTTAAACCGCAAAACGGGTGCATCTCATTTTTGTAAATATATTCATAGGGGCGAAGCATTCCGGCGGTAAATCTCTGGTTCTCACTAATAAATTGTGTGCCCTGGGGGTGCTTCGCCCTTGCAGAAGACAGAAATATCTGTGAGCGATAGTTAGCGCACTTCTCTACAACCCAGAATGCTCTCGATCCTCCGTTCTATTCTGTAAACGTTCGCGATCGGTTTATGCAGTTCTAGCAACCACCAAACACTCATTCTGAACCTTAGCTAGCATCTCGCCAAATGCGGAAGTATACTGCCCTTCCTCATTCACTACTTTACGAAGAATGTATTCGCCAACTCGCAGATATCCCCCGAACCACAAATTCTTTCGCTTCCAGATATCGCCATTGCCAGAGGTGTCGTCTTGACACATCGTTGCATTGACGATCCATTTAGGAATGGGTAGCCCAAATATGAAGGGTGTTATCTGTCCATTCTGTAAGGTTTCGTCCTCGAACTGAATTCTGTAAGTGAAACTAGACAATTGAGCAGAATGGAGTAAGAGCAATCCGAGAATCGAGGAATGAAATGTCCACTGCAATGGAGCAGCGACTGGCAAAAGCAAGGCTAGGTTCTCTTTGTCCCAGTTCAAGTTCTGTAGAGTTATACAAGTATCAGGAAGCGGATTGCCATCCATGAAAAACACGCCTTTTAGCAGGGCTGGTAACTGAGTGGCTTGAACTGGGATCATCCAAGTGGCAATGTTCTTGAGTTGTTTTTTTTCGATCGATTCAGTCATTTTTTTACTCACTGGTTTGTGATTGTTAAGTGATTGTCAAACTGTACAAAAGCGCCTATTGTTTTTGAGCAAAACCTTGTAGAACTAATTGATTTGGAGTCACTGATGTTACATTTTCAAAATCCCACTTGACTTCTGTGAATGAATCCCATTGATAATGCTTAAAAAGATGCAGACAGAATAGCTTGATTAAGCCGATCGATAAGATTCTGCCTGGGCAGGCTCGCTCATGTCCTTCGCCATTCCACGATAAGAGATCTGAGAAATCTCGCCCCTGGTCAAACTGATCGGGATTCTGATACTTAGAGGCGTCCCGATTGGCTGTGAAAATTGAACCTACCAAACGAGTTCCGGTTTGAAAGGGGCATTTTGTGGTTGCGATCGCAATTTCACCAGGCTTGGTTGAGAGTTGGCTCACAAATCGCACAGGTGGATAGAGCCGAGCCGTTTCTAGAATGACATTCTCAAGAAGCTTTAACTGTCCTAGCGTCTCTTCATTCACCGCCTCTGCTCCTGTCCAAGCTGTGTTGATCTCTGAGATGACATCGTTTCTTAACGCATCGTTCAAACATAAAACACCAATCACAGATCCTAACAGTGCGCTAGTTCCAGCCGTTCCAGCAATATGGATCGCATCGAAAAGACTATTCGCGATCGTGTGTTCACTCAACGAATAGGGTTTCCCTATTGTCAGGTAAGATGCCCATCTAGGTGAGTGTTGATACTGTTCAATTAACTGCTTTCGATGTCGAATGTTTGGTGCTGTTTTGATTGCGAGTAGAAACTTGCTGATGAAATTGGGCAAGGATGCAAGAGGCAGTCCTTTGATGTACTGATTTGACGCAGTGATCTCATTTTCAGATAAGTCGATTTGAAAGACGAGCTGATGCAAGAGCGAGAGGATCATTCTGGGTAGATCATTGCCGATATGCAGTTGGTTCTGTTGAGCAGCTTTTGACAAAAATTCCTCAATCTGTTGTCCGATGATGGTTGGCTGCTGATATGGGTCTGGGAGAGCTTGCAAAAACAACGCACGGACGCCGGTATGTTCAGATCCATTCATCCCCAGGCTCAAAGGACTGTTGAGCAGATAGCTAGGAGCTAGGATTCGGATAATGCCAAGATCATTGCCTCGGACTTGAGGTTCGGTCTGCATCAAAGCCTTCACCTCAGCATGATCGGTATGCACGATCGCATGATCGACAGCGAAATATTTGTTCCCGATCGCGTTCTTGCGAATGTAGAGAAAGTCTTTCCATGCCTTGAGCATAATTGAAGCATCCAGGTAATAAAAAACTAAGCGTAGGAACTTACCAATACGCGTGTTGTAACCGACTTTAGCGAGAACAGATGAAAGCCAAACTTGTCGAGCGTGACCTTTGAGAACTTTTTCTTTGAGTGCCATGATGTTTTCGGTGGTGAGGTTAGATGTTAATGCTTTGAGGGATTCGAGACGGCAGCAAATATTCATAGGTTGGACGAGTCAGATTGCGCTGCTCGATCGTCGATTCAATCTGCTTGAGATGATCCTGAAATGCTTGCAACAAGGGTTTAATCTGCGGGTCTGTGAAGTATTCCTGCGAATACTCACCCAGCCGATGGTCAACAATTGATCCCAGCAGATGCAGCAGGTTGAATTGTCGTTGCGCTTGATCTAAAGGAGCTAGTAAATTGAGGTAGTCTTGCTCTGTTACCTCGCCTTGCAACGTTGAAGCGGGCAAATATCCTGCTAATGACAGCGCGGGAACATAACTCATCAGATCCTTCTGTGGAGAGTTCACTGCTCCATGTTGAGCACTCGCAGTAAAAATAATTAACGCGATCGCATTCACCAAATAGTTTCGCGTTTGGATAGCACCTTCTTCTCCAAAATCCGAAATCCGACCTCCATCGTATGCTTGTACTTCGGCTGCCCATGCCTGAAGCGCAGCATCCTTCCGAACATCGAGATCCGACGAATAGTAAAGACTCAGATAATCTGAAACCCAGTGATGAATTGCATCCCAGATTAATAAAGCATCATCCCGATACGGGTAAATTGGTAATGCGTTGGGGTCATCGACTCCGCGCTGCTTGAGCTGTTCCGGCAGCATTGCATCATTAAACCCATAGGACTGTAATCCCCGCACTGCGAACACTCGCGCCTGATCGATCGTGAATGAAAGCAGTCGATCGACACCCCCACTTGGCGCAATTAGACTTTGTTGAGCAGCATCGTTGATCGCTAAAGTTCCCTCGAAGTGCGGGCGTAGCAACAAGCTAAGCGGATGATGACTGGGCAGTTGCCGAAGCGTAGCCATGACAAAAGCTCCCACAAATAGGTGCGTTCGAGCTAAATGCGTCACAGGTTCGTGAAAGTTAGCATCTGCAATCTGAACAATCATTTTGGCAAACAACCAGGCGTACTTACCGGAGTTTGGAGTAATAATCGGATACTCTAATCCTGGAGTTTGACCACATTGAATTGCAACAGGACGCAGTAAGCGGGTCGGATCTGAACCTCTGGGAACAGCAAAGAGTGCTAAAGGGGCATAGGCATATTTTCGATCGCGAGGATAGCTGCCGCCGATCGCTCTTTCAAAGATTTGGTAGTCTGCTAAGTAAAGTCTTCCCTCCTGCCCTGCTGCTGCGAGTGAATCGTCACTGCCCATGACCGCCTGATAGTGCTGATCTTGAACGGGAAAGCGATCGCTCAGTTGACTCACTCGCTGGATCATCACCGGATTGCAGCCTGCAACTTGCATATAGGCAAACCAATCATCTTGCTGAAACGTGTTCCCGATCGCCGGAACCTTCATCACCGGAAACAATTTCTGGTAGTCGTTTAACTGAGTTACATGACCGATCGGTTGATCTTGATACAAAAGATCAGTAAGATGAACTAGAGTATCTTTAAAAACCGAGAGTCCGCTTTTCTTGAGGATCGAAAACAACAGATCATCAAGCTCGTTGAAGTCTTCAGAAAATTTTGTCAGTAGAAGCTGGGGAATAATTTGCAGAAGTCTAGCAATAACCATGACTTGAAAGGGGATGGCTCCTTTGACCAACGCTTCGAGAATAAACAGTCTGACATCATCGCGAATCGATGCTGAACCACGATTGCCACGGTTTGTCACTAGGGTATTCACGAAAAGAACTTTCAACTGCTTGGCTAATAGTCTAAACCAGCGATTGGTGAACTGATCGGCATCGGGCAACTTGTCCAGCAGAGCGATCGACGGAATATAGGTATAGTTGTATTGATAGACCTGCTGAGTAACGTCGAGACTGGCGTTAACTGAGGAACTTGAGGAACTTATCGAATAATTCTCTAATACATGAGTCATAAAAACTCTCGGTAAGTGGGAAACTAAGCGGCTTTAGCCCGCTCGTGGGAAACAAGGCTTTACTAAATAGGATCTAAGACCCTCGATCGCCAAAATGAGAGCGAATTCGACACAACCATCACGGAGTAATGACTTTTACTTCACAGTGGCAGTGGCAGCCGCTTCGATCGTTTTGACGACTTCATTGGGATGAGAAATAAATCGCGTTCTCAAAGCGGAATGACGTGTTGTCATGAGGTCGCATCTGCGAAGGAACCGTGCACTAGCACGATCGAGGGTTTGGCGATTATCGTCGTAGGCGGAAAGCACTTTTGGTCAATTTTCCCTTTTGTGTACTGCTTTCATTCTTCAACATCTACTCCGTTTAAAACACTCAAGTTCATTGAGTTAAGCAGCAAGTTAAGCTTTCTATGTCTAAAGAGAGAGCTTTGAGTTGAGTAAAATTCCGCCTCGCGCCAAATCAGGATGATTTGCCAGTATCATTAGAATTAGCAGTGCGCCGATCGAATTGCCGACAAACACGGCAGGTTCTTGTACCAATTCAGCGCAAAAATCAGCCAGCTCGGTTGCCACAGTTCAATTGATGATTAAGTTTCTTTAAATATCGTTTATCACAGCCGGAGCGCAGGCATTTCCCTCCGGCTACAAGGAGAAAAATAAAATGGTCACAGCAGATGTACTCACACACAAAAGCACAGACGAACTGAAGCAAGAATTGATCGATCGAGTTCGCGATCGAGACGGCGAAGCACTCGGTAAAAAAGTCGCGTTTGCTAAAACTGAACTAATGCCCTGGTTTGATGAACTTAGCCGCCGCAATCCGTTTCCAAATGCGATCGATCAGATTGACTTGGTGGTCGGTGTTTGGTCGCCTGTGTGGTCTACAATTCCGTTTCAAGACATATTTCCCGGACGGATTCATGAGCAGTCGTATCAAATCTTTCAAGCCAATGGCTACTACGCAAACATGGCGCGATATGCACCAGGAAAACTGCCTTTGTTAAAGCGATTTATAGAAAAACTGGTGGCTTACGACTTCATGATCTTGCAAAAATTTGAGGTGCGATCCGATCAGTGGTTCATTGAAAACATTGGCATTCAGCAAGGTTTTCGACTGAATTTTTCGCCACTGTCGATCGAAAAAGCGCAAGCCTGGTTTGAATCTGCTATGCAAAAACAACTGGCAAAAGGCGAAGCAAACACTAGGCCAGATGTTCAAAAGCTCGATCGAAGCACCGCGAAAAAGTATGAAAAAATCTTTCAGGCCATACCGCAACTCAAGCATTTGTACATCGATCGCGACTTTCGACTTGTGAAAACGCAACGCGAAGCAAAACAGCGACCTTCGTATACGATCGCG
>JANNOR010000074.1:0-5845 GCA_031399265.1 Cyanobacteria bacterium SOY_34_metabat_3
GAGTGTGACAGTATCGCCACCTTTGCCGCCGATACCACCGAAGAGGTGAATTACTAAAGCTTTATCGCCCTCTTGCCATTCTGACACTAAATCACGCGATCGATCTTTCTGACTACTGACAAGTACGGTTTGGGCTGTACCTCTACGACTTTCAGTATTTTGCCAGTTTTCAGCTTGGATGTAACTCACTCCGCGATTCTTCCCAATTATAACTTGTTGGGGCTGAAGTTGAAAGAGCGATCGGGGTTTAATGGCTTGAACAGTGAAAACTCCCGCTGCATCTTTCGCACCATAAATGTACCAGCCAGCTTTCCCGACTGACAAGGTTTCCAACTGTCGGGAAATCGACGGAAAAATACCCGTGCGTTTGGCTGGCTGTTGGGGAAATCTCACAGTTTCTGCTACTCCGTCAAACTGTTTGGAAACTGGGTTGTAATGTCGAACCCGGATGTATTCGCTTTCACAGGAAACTGTTCCCGGACAAACTCTTGATGAAGCTTGATTATTATCAGTCTCTGGGCCGAGTAAATCTACTAAACCGTAAAAGCGTCCAGTAATCTGCACTGGTTCAATGTCTGTACGGATAACCGGGAATTTGTCGCTTTTAGGTTCAACTGAAACTGAGTCTAGACTAACAATAATATCATCGTTTGGTCTGGCACCGGCGAGAGATTCGAGCGGGCCGACTCGCAAACGGTTATTCAGGCGATCGGGATGAACGTTACCTTGACTTTTGCTCTTGTTTGTACTATCTGTAAACTGGATGTCTGTGGTTAAAGTTGTTTTTTGAGTCCACGCCAAACGCACCTGTTTTCCGATTAACTTTTGAGCAGTCGCCGGAGCATGGTATACTTCAAGCCAGACCCAATCTTCCGCTGGAAATTCCTGCATTTGTGCGGGAGTTGGCAAAATTAGTCGTCCCGTCCAGTTGCCGGTTGGTAAGTAAAGGTTGGATGCGATATTTTGGTTTAAGGGATAGTAACTCGGTTGGTTGAAATTTGCTTGACTGCTGAGGGAATAGTTGGAAGGTCGATCGCCCGGTGGAGATTTGGGGTAAAATAGGATAAGGGCGATCGCGCTGATCAGCAGAAGTCCAATCCAGCGACGATAATTTAATTTCTGTTTAAAATTCATAGGGAATGCACGACACGGATTAATATTTTTTTGCTTATAACGAGATCGCCAACCAATCATATCAAATCAATTGGCATCAGCATCATTGATATATCTCTCCCCTTCCTCTGCTTCCTCTGCGCCCTCTGCGGTAAAATCATTCCGATACAACCGCAAACAATATGATATCCGATCGGGTTGCGTCGGTAGCATTAGAGGGCGGGTTTATGAGATAGTTAGTTTTATGCCGAAATGGTTTGTAAAACCCGCCCCTACAGCATCAAAAACACTGTTAAACCGCAGCTACCGGACACGATATAGTTGATTATTAGTTATTATCAGCCCCAAATGAGCAACAAATAACACATAACAAATAACTAATAACCAATATCCCGAATCAATTCTAAATGTTTGTGCAAAGGTGCGATCGAATTAGCTGCGATCGCCCCGCTAGCAGCCACAGCCGGCAAACCGATGCCCGGAAACGTGGAATCTCCGCAGCAAAACAACCCTGCTAAAGGCGTTCCCGGCCCCGGAAACAAGCCACTACCCGCGCGAATTCCGGGCCCGTAGGAACCGCGATGGCGGCGCAAAAACCGTTCGTGGGTTAGTGGTGTCCCGATTAGAGTGACTTCGCAGCGCGATCGAACATCGGGGATAATCCTCTCTAAAGCTTCCCACATTACCTGCGATCGCACTTGCTTCTGCTGTTTGTATTCTGCGCTGGTGCAATCTAGATTTTGCCACAAATCGTAAGGCTCGTTTCCGGGCGTGTAGGCGTGAATGACGTGCTTTCCCGCAGGCGCGAGGTCGGGGTCGAGCAGGGAGGGAATCGAGACAAGAACGACGTTCTGAGGTGCGCTAATCCCCATTTCCCAGTCTTTGACGAAGATGTAGTGACACGCCAAGTCCGATCGCACTCCGGCTGCATCAATTCCCAGATGCAAGTGCATAAAACTGTCGCACTCAGGAGTTGCCTGTCTTTCTTGCCGAAACCTTTTGGGGACAGAGTTTTCGGGCAACAGTTTCAATGTATCCCAAACCGAGGCGTTGGAAACTACGGCTTTGTGCGATCGGATAATTTCGCCCGATCGCAGTCGCACGCCCGCAGCCCGATTATTTTCCACCAAAACCTCTTCGACGTGGGAATTCAGCAGCAACCGGCCTCCGTGGCGCTCTAAACCGCTTACCAGGGCATTTACCAGAGCTGCACTGCCGCCGATCGGATAGTCCAAAACGGCATTGGGGCGATACCAGTCGGCGAACATGAAAGCGACTTCGGCTGCGATCGTCCCGTCAGCCGGAAGTCCAGAAAGCAGGAAACACAAGAGGTTTAGCCAATTTCGGACAAAGGGATCTTTGACATTTTTGTCCATAATTTTGCTAAAAGGGCCTGCAAGTGCGATCGCATCGCCAGCGCTTTGCAAAAAAGCGGGCGCGAATTGTCCGAGGGTGAAAACAGCACCCAAATCGAAGCGCAAAGCTAGGGAGGGCAAGGCTGTGGCAGCTTTGGCGTAGGGCTCCATCACGCGCTGGAGTTTTTGCCATTCAGCGACAGCTTCCGCGCCGCGCAATTTTGCGAGCACTTCGCCAAATTGACTCGCGCCGACGGATGTGTCGAAATCGCCTTCGGGCAAACAGCAACCCCATGTATCGTAAGTCTTGCAGGGCAGTTTTTCGCCGATCGCATCCAAAACTTGCCGCAGCGGATTCGCAGACGGGCTGTAGGATAATCCAGAGTACAAAGAAGGCCCGGAATCAAAGGTAAATCCGCCCTTTTCAAAGCCGTGTGCGGCCCCGCCCGCGATCGAATGACTTTCGCACACGACAACCTTAAAGCCATAGCGGGCAAGCATTGCAGCGCAACTCAATCCCCCGATACCGCTACCGATGACGATGATTTCTGTGTCTGTGGGGGCGATCGTAATCATGTTTTTCTCCGGTACATCCGCTAATATTATCAAAGTTCTCTGCTTGTGGAACAGGTCGGAAAGCCTGTTCCTAAAAATCTTACATCAACGCTAAAAAATCTCTGTTATTGTTAATTAAATGGAAACCACATCTATTCTAGAACAAGCAGCTAAATCTAATTCTAAACCATCTTCCAGCGCAGTAGTCGCCGCCTTGCTAGCCGCCGAGAAAAACGCCAAAAAAACCAAAAGTCGCTATTCCTTCGAGCAATTAACCGGCAAATGGCAACTGTGCTTTATCACCGGCACGAAAAAGACTCGCAAAAAAGCGGGAATTGTGTTAGGTGCGGGAAGATATATTCCTGAGTGGATTGCCAAAATTCAAATTGCTTATTCGTCAGCAGAATCTGTTGTTGAAGGGGAAGAAAAGAGCGAAATTGGCAAAGTGGAAAATTCGGTGCAAGTTGGGGCGATCGAACTGACTCTTTCTGGGCCGACTAAGTTTTTACCTAATAACATTTTAGCCTTTGATTTTACCAGAATTGCGATTAAATTGTTGGGGAAAACTGTGTATCAAGGATTTATTCGCGGCGGTGAAGTGCGGGAGACGGAGTTTTTCAGTTTGAGTGTGGGGAAGCAGGCATTTTTTGCATATTTTCTGGTAGAAGATGGGATAATTGCGGCTAGGGGAAGGGGCGGCGGCTTGGCTTTGTGGGGGAGAGTTTAGAGCAATTGAGGAGACGGCAATTGAGGACACGGCAGTGCCGTTTCCCTACCCCAAAATATTCGTAGGGAAACGGCACTGCCGTCTCCTGACTGTGGGTAACGGGTAAAATCAACCGGATTGGATAATGAAATTGCCCGATTAATTGTAGGGAAACGGCATTGCCGTGTCCTGAATGTCGGTAATATGTCTGGAACTAAATATGTCAAATACACGGTTTACTCTTCGGTATTAACTACCGCGCATCCCCAATTAAAATAAACGGCGACCAATAAAACGGATGGCGACTAATTTGACTCAACTTAGCTTGCCGCAATGCTTCATTTTTACTCATTCCTTTATTGATATTTTGATAAAACTGAACCATCAAATCTTTAGTAGCTGCATCATCAACACTCCACAAACTTGCCATCACAGCTTGCGCGCCCGCCCGCTCAAATATATAGGCCATTCCCGATATTTCTTCACCGTTGGAATTCGCTTGTATGGCGGTTTCACAAGCACTTAAAGTAATGAGTCTGGTGTTTTGCAATCCTAATAACGCCGCATCGCGAATATTGAATTGGCTGTCAGCAAACAGCAATGTATTTTCGTCCATGCCCAAATTTTTACAGCCTCCCGGTTGGAAACAGCCGTGAGTTGCGAGGTGCAAAAAGGGAAAGCGGGGCGCTTGAGTTTTGAATCGATCGAGGGTGGCGTCATTGCCGATATAAGCGGAACTTCCTGACAATAATTGAGCGATATTTCTCACTTCTGCTTCGGAACCGGGTAGATTTTGGGGCGGGCGGGGGACGGGATTTCCTAATGCTAAGACTGGGCCTCGTAAAGTTGAATTGGGAATTGTCCTGGTGGAAATGCGGGTGAGGTAGTTGACGGGATATTTCTGGATGAGGAATTCATTTGTTTGTTTGTCATACAGCGTTTCAAAGGGGATGTATCGCAGTTTTCCCGTGGCGATGATGCTCAATTGTTTGGGGGATAATGCCTTAATTTTGTCTTCGATCGGACGAATCAAGATTTCGTAGATTTTGCTCCCTGTTACGGTGAAGTTAGTTTCGCCAATATCTTGCACTTCTCTGCGGTATTGAGTGAGGAGATTGTCGAATTCTGCGGGGTTTATTGGAACTTTTTTAACACTTAAACTGTCTTTTGTCAACACAAATAGGGCGATCGTATTGGGAACATTTCCGATATTTGTCAGCAAGACGGGTTGAATGACAACGGTATCTGGTGGGATACTTGCTTTGAGTTGGGCGATGTCTTTGGGTGTGGTTTCAAAGAGTTCGGCGACTTCTGGGAATTGGCGGGAGATTTCTTCGGCTTTGCGGTTGACTTCTGTTTCTAATTGCCGCATTTGTCGGGAGAGATTTTCGGAGAATTTGTCTTGGAGTTGGCGGCGGAGGAATTGGAGTTGTTGATTTTTTTGATTCCACTCGTCAATGGCTGTTTGTGCTTGGGGGTTGGCTACTTTGGCGTTAATTAAACGGGTGTAGTCGGCGAGATCGGCTGTGGTGGCGATGTTGATCCATTGAAAAGCGCGATCGGCTTGGTTTTGGTCGATGAGGATGTCAACAAGTGCAACTGCGCTACCTCTTTCGCCTTCTAAAAATTTTTGGCGATTTTCCCGTTGTAAACCACTCCGCATTTCTAAGGTAATTTGGATGGATTGCTGCAAATTGTCGATCGCTTGAATCGGTTGCTTCATATCTTGATAGACTCCACCGATATTACTCAAAGTAGAAGCTTCCCCAGAGCGATCTTTTACTTCCCGTGTAATTGGTAAAGCTTGGTTATAGTATTTCAATGCTTCTTGTGGTTGAGAGATCCTGTCGTACACTGCACCGATATTATTCAAAGTAGCAGCTTCCCCAGAGCGATCTTTTACTTCCCGCCTAATTTGTAAAGCTTGGTTAAAATATTTCAATGCTTCTTGCGGTTGTCCAATGCTGTTGTAGCTAATACCAATATTATTCATAGTAGTAGCTTCCCCAGAGTGATCTTTTACTTCCCGCGTAATTGGTAAAGCTTGGTTAAAGTATTTCAAGGCTTCTTGCGGTTGAGAGATCCTGTCGTACACTGCACCGATATTATTCAAAGT
>JANNOR010000214.1:0-7646 GCA_031399265.1 Cyanobacteria bacterium SOY_34_metabat_3
TCCTTGTCCTTTCTGCAATTGAGATGCGTAAGTTTTGGCGGCGTTATACAAGATTCTTTGTCCGAAAGATTCGACGTTTAATACCTGCATTTCAATAATGACTAGAGTGTCGTCGGCAAGCTTGGCTTTGACATCTAAAGAAGAGTCTTTTAAGCCTTCTACTTGTGGCGGTAGGTTAGGGTCGATAATTTCTAAGTCTTCAATGGTAGGATTGCCATCGTAAATTATGGCGTTGAGAAAACTGATCAGAATGTCTTTGCTTTCTGAGGAACCAAATATTCTTTTGAAGGCGTAATCGGTTTTGGGGTTGATGAATGTCATAGTGGGAATCGGGAATTGCGACGGCTGTGTCGATTGTAACACTTGATTTCATGGCGAGTCGGGAAAAACATCAACCAGAGGGGGTAAGATCACCAGCAGCGATTTTCTGACGTACTATCTCAGCTAGACTATCCTACTGAGCGTCTGTTGTGGCTTCAAATTGAGCCTTCCACACCTGTTCGTCACTGATATCCTCTTCCGCCATGAGAATGCGGATTAATTCTCGTTTCTCGATCGCAGAAAGTTGTCTAATAGTAGGGAGTAAGTCTGTTAGTGCGATCGGTTGTTTTCCTACGATGCGTCTATGTTAACGGTAGCAGGTCAACGTAGTAATTGCAACTTCTAGGGGAGTTTCACAAAAATAGGCGCGATCGCATTTTAGTAGCGATCGCGCGGCGGTATGATATTTCTCAAGTTGAAAGGATTTGGTAGTTAAGGGCGATCGTACTTAGTTTTTTGGTAAGGGCGATCGCACTTCGCACACCACAATCTATTCTGGTTTCATCCAACCTTTAACGATCGCCTTCCCGACATTGACATAGGGATTGTCTAAAAACTCTTCGATCGCAGCTTCACCACCAGCCTGTAAAGCACCAACTGCACGACGCTTGAAACTAGGGGTGGTTTCATCATTAACGTGAGCGATCTTTTCAGCCTCTGTAGCGGTTGGATTGGTTTGCTCTAATTGTTTGAGCAATTGTTGAATTTCTTTTGCTGAAGCAGCAAGAGTTTGTTTTTGTTTTGGTTGTTGGATGAAAGTGGTGTTTTCAGCTTTGGCATTCTCACCCATAGCCCCAACCTGGCCCTGATTATTATTATAGGAAGTTTCTGACACTAATTTACTCTCCGATACGGGTTTATACTCTACATTTCCACCGACGTTTCCTTGAACCAAGTTGCCCTTAAAGCTACTGTTATTCATGTCTACAGATTTCGGTTCCATAGCTGATAGCATCCTCAATTGCTAATGTTTACTTTTAGTATCATGTTAGCTCAATTACCAGAACGATACGAAGTGTCTCCCCCAACATTTCCCTGTATAAAATTACCACTCACCTCACTATTACTAATGGATATTTGGTAAGTTGCTTCCTTTTCAGCTTCAATAAATTCATAGATTACTCCAATAACTTGCTTGAGACCTTCCTTATTTTTTGTAGTAAATAACGTTTTGTCACCAGAATTGAGAGTTAGTAACAAGCCGTAGTATTTTGGCTTTAAAATGTTCCAAGCTATACCTATCATCGCGGCGAACCATAAAAGAATTCCCACTGTTTTTGTCTGATCTAAATTCATACTACCCATTATCAGTCCGACAATCGAACAAGCAACAATAATTCCCCAATGAATTCCTCCCATCTCGACCTCTCCTTCAGCAAAACTTGCAATATTACGAGTCTGATGAACATTGTATGAAAAACGAACTGTTCTTTTAGTTATGGTAATAACTTTATTTTGCTCTATACTAATGCTCTGATTACCTCCAAATAATTTTGGAAAATTGAAGCCTGTAGTATATCTAGCATCAAACTCTTGGTCAGATAGATTATTGAAGAGTAAAATATCCCTCAATGTGAGAACCTGCCCGATGAGTAAAATAAAAGAAGACAGGAAGACTAATATAAAACCTTCACGATCTCCTATATAAAATCGATGTAATCCTGGTATTGTGAAAAGGGATATAATTGCTACCAGTCTTGCTTTCTTTCTGTTTGACATAATAATTTATTGCTAGGTCAACTAACTCTTCGATAGCACCCTTTGTATAAACCCATCTCTCACACAGGGAGAATATCAACATGGGGATTTTTTTTTGAAAGAAACCAATACTCAATACATTAGACCGATCGCACAAATTTTGTAAAGGAAAAAAAGTTGGAAAAAGTGGGAACTTCCTAAAAATCCGACGCGAGGCAAAAAAAAGTTGGAAAAAGTTGCAAAAAGTTTGGTATAGTAACTAAAATTATCCCGCCATCCCACCTATGGACAGTCCTCAGATATTGCAATTTGTCGATCGAGCTGTCTGCGCCAAGACAGGCAAACATCTAAATAACTTGCAGCGGGGGATTATTTCAGGAATACTGAAGCGTCAAAGATATGCTGACGTTGCAGAAACTTATGGTTATAGCTCCCAGCACGTTAAAAAGGCTAGTCATGAGCTTTTGCAAATGTTATCTGAGGTGTTTGGCGAACAAGTTAAGAAAAGTAATCTTGAATCCGTCTTAGAAAGGCATATAAATCTGAATATAACTTTTGGCAATGAAAACAACATTAATAAAAATCTTATTGGTATTGGCTGCATAAATAATTGTTCTAATCCCTCTACTCCTACCCCAGATGAAAGTCAGCCGGAAACTCCCGACTTGCAGGAGGAAAGCAAAAATCAAACTCAGATTGAAACAATAGATAAATTACGGCAGTTTGGCTTGAGCGACGAGCAGATTGCCGAAGCGCTACATATACCTTTAGAGACGGTTAAACAGGTGGACTTGGAGGAGTAAAGTCTGCTACAGTAATGAAAAGGTAAGTTTTGAAAATAAATTAGGAGAATCAATTGAAAATCAAAATTATTATTCACGAAGCAGAAGAAGGCGGATTCTGGGCAGAAGTTCCTGCTATTCCTGGCTGTGCAACTGAGGGAGAAACCTTTGAGGAATTGCTGCAAAACCTCTATGAAGCGATCGAAGGTTGCCTGAGTGTAGATATTGAATCTATCGAGACAAATGAGCGAGACAAAATTATGGAGATTGCTATATGAACTCCATGTCTGGCAAAGAGTTAGCCAAGCTGCTAGAACGCAATGACTGGATATTATTAAGAGTTTAAGGCAGTCACCACATCTACGGGAAAGCTGGAAGCTCAATCCGAATTTCTGTTCCAATTCACGGTAATAAATCTCTAAAACTTGGATTGCTCAGACATTTGTTAAAACAGGCGGGGTTATCTGGAAATATCCATCAAAATACTAGCACATTTGAAGAGTCAAATAGTGAAAATAAGGCGGCGAATGAATCTGATTCGATCGATGAAGAACAAAAATAAAATTGCCTCCATCTTGCGATGAAAGTAATAATCGAGCCTAGAAGCTATTTTGGGAAACGATCCAAAATCCCTGCAATAAAAGTTTCGCCGTCAATCGGTGGAGTATGTTCGGACATGGCAACCGCAGCATCTATCTTAACTCGTACAGAGTCGATCCATTCGCGATCGACCCGACGATCGTACTCATCGAACAATCGCAAAGCAACTTCCAGCACTTCTTCGGCAGAGCCATATTTACCCGTTTACTTTAACGGCATCGCATGGCTCCTCGAAGCCAGTGGCAAAATCTGGATTTTGCGATCGACATCCTCAATAAAAGTAAAAAAATAAGGTGGTGAAAGTCGAAAGTTCGCCCCCTGTGGAGATTTTCCATCAACCGAACATCCAAGCAGCGCCATATATCTTCCGAGGGATACCTTAAAGAAAGCTGAACATTAGAATAGTAGGCTGCATTGCATCGATCGCAAACCGTTTAACCGTCAACGCAGGGTGAATCATGTGGCTGCAACAAATCCCCTTGAATTGCCTGACAAAAGTAAGCCGCCCCGATGGGTGCTGCGATCGCCCGCCTGGCTGCGCGTACTGCTGGTGGCGGCAATCTATCTCACAAGCTGGTATGCCCTAGACGTTGTAGCCCTGAAATTTGAATCAGCACCGGAAATTCAAATCTGGTATCCCCCATCCGCACTGGATGTCGTGCTGCTCTTAGTCTTCGGATTGCGCTGGTGGCCGCTGCTGATGCTGAACACGCTGGTACACCAGTGGTTTGTCACCGGGCGCCTCCTGCCCCTGCACACACTGCTGATCTTTGACTTGGTAACGACGCTGGGCTACGCGGGAGCTTGCAATCTGCTGCTGCACAAGCTGCGAATCAATCCCCGCTTGAGGCAACTGCGTGACGTAATCTGGTTTACCGTCATCGCTGGACTCGCTGCACCTTTGGTCATCGCCCTGCTGCAAGTCGCGAATTTTGCGTCTGCGGGGCTGAATTCTTGGGAGCATTGGCAGATACTCACCCTGCATTACTGGGCTGGAGATTCCACCGGCATCGGAATGCTAGCACCGTTTCTGCTGATTTTGTTGCGCCAGGTGCCTTGGGTTTGGGCTTGCAGAGATTCGAGCCCGGGGCGGGCGCGGGGCCCAAATGACGAGTTGCGCTGGCCATCGCGCCGGAGTTGGCCGGTGCTGCTATTCCATATTTTGCTGTTGGCTTTGGGGATTTGGGCTGCCTACGGCGCGCCGAGAGGCAAGAATTTGGACTATAGCTATTTTGTGTTTTTGCCGATGATCTGGATTGTCACTCAGTACGGGTTTGCTAGAGCAACGGCGACGGTTTTAGGTATCAATATTGGCATTGCCTTCTTGGTAGGTTTCAAAACAGGGGTAGCGGATACGCTGGCGCTGCAATTCGGGTTGATGGCGGTGACGCATAGCGGTATTTTGTTGGGGGCGATGGTTACGGATCGCCAGCGGACAGCAGAAAAGCTGCGCCTGCTGTACAAAAAGCTGCGAATGCTCAACCGCGGGCTGGAAGTTCAAGTGCAAGAGCGCACGGCTCAATTGCAGGAGAAAATGCAGCAGCTACACCACCTCAGTCAGGTGAAAGACGATTTTTTGAGTATGGTGTCTCACGAATTGCGGAGTCCGATGGCGAATATGACTGTGGCGATTCGGATGCTGCAACTCGGGACGAATCAAGAAAGTCGCGATCGATACCTGCAAATTTTGCAAGATGAGTGCGCCCGCGAAACAGTTTTGATTAATGATTTGCTGGATTTGCAGCGCCTGGAATCGGGGGTAGATACCGTATATTTGCAGCCGCTGGAACTCCAGGATTGGCTGCCGCGTATTCTAGAACCTTTTGAGGAGCGCGCGCTCTCTCGCCAGCAAACGCTCTCGATCGAATTTGCTGACAATTTGCCGGTTTTGATTTGCGATCGGGCTAAACTCGAACGGATTGTCTCGGAATTGCTGACGAATGCTTGCAACCCACATTCCGCACCCCAACTGGCACATACGCAAATTGAGGGGGTAATAGTGAGTAAAAACACCCAAAAATCTCTGTAATGATCGCATCACTCAGTTAGGAATTCCTAAAAATTGACGTGAGGGCATGAATTAAATCTTCTTAACCCATAAAACATCAAAAATCCGACCATTAACAACTATTAATTTCCAGCATATATCGCCTGCATTATGACAATAATACATCACTGCTGAATCAACAATTATTTAAATGTAAGTCAGTTTTACCAATCAATAATCGACTTCATTTCACAACAAGAAATAATAAGACCGACAGGTGACTGGAAACAAATTTAAGATAGCTAACCGTTCGGATGTCAAATTAGAAACTTGCTGAATTCCTTGAATACACACGACATGAATCGATTGAAAACTTTGGAATATCCAGCGCAAAGTAGGTCGATTGGTTCCTTTGCCCAACTGATTTTTTACGGTTTTATTAGTGAGTTGCAAGTTTTGCCGGAGTAACCTTTGACCTAAAGTATAAATCAACAAACACAAACCCATTACCAAAGTTAAAGCCTCTATTCTTTCCGGCGACTTTAGAAACACGCTATCCGTAAAAAACAAGGGGTCTTTCAAAAACCCAAACCCTCTCTCTGCCGACTGCTGTTCCTTATATTTTACAATCATTTCATCAGGATTTAATTGTGAAGCATCCAGCACATTAGTAGCTAAGATAAATCTGCCACTAGCTTTGGTTGCTTTGGCTACCGCACTAGCATCTAATTCTAGTTGTGCCTGAACTTTAAATATTAGCTTAGAGCTAGAAATGTCAGAACTGGTCGAATTAGCATCGGATTTTGCTGTCGATTGTCTGCTACTAATTTGGGTTAAATTATGATATTTTAGTTCGGTAGATAAACGACGTGCTGCTGACAAGGCATCGGTGTCACAAGCAAATTCAATATTTGATAACTCTCGCAACTTTTTCTGACCCTCAATTTCAGCTTTTTTGAGTTTTTTTTCTAATTTACGTTGGTCTGCCTCACGACGCAAACTGCTCTCTACTACTAACCATCTTTGTGTAATTCCACCATAATTACTTTTGTGTTCTGACCAACGATATCCGGTCACAGCACTATCGTGAAATTCTGATTCATTTAATTGAGATACCAGTTGCTGCGCTTGTTTCAGGCTGAGTGGTACACGAGTCAACCATCTTAAATTGGTTAACATTTCTAAGTTGGGAGCGGTATATAATGCACTGTCAGCTACCATTAAACTGTCGAGATTTAATTTGTTTTTAAAGTCTTGACAAATTGAGGCGAATATGGAATTATCTGATTCGTTTCCTGAAGCTACTCGTAAAAATAGTGGTACATCTCCATCTCCACTACAAATTAGGTCTAAAATGAACTGTTTTAAGTCGGGACGATGATCGCGAGAGTAGCCGTAGGTAATCTCAATTGGTATGGGGGATGTTTGATGGTTGATTGATAAATTATCTAATTGATTTCTATCTGTTTCTGTGCTCGAAAAAGATACTGATGGCAATTCTTGCTCATATTTGCCATGTAGATGAAATGAACTTGAGTCGAGGTGAGATGTGTCGGTATTTATCTCGAATTTTTGAGCGGCTGACAGGGCAATGGTTGTGAATATTTCCGTAATTCCTGCCAAATATAATTTATCTAATACTCTGCCTAAACGGTCATCATTCAAATGTGATGCTTGAATCCCTGCTCCCAGTAAATGTTCTATTGCTTTCCCTTCAAAAAATTTAGAAAATAAATATAATGGGGCGGAAACCATCCCTAATCCATTAATAATCATGGCTTTAACTACCAGGCCGGGACTGACTATCTCGCCCGGTTGTTCGCCTACTAATTCATTGATTTTTTGGACTATTCCTATTTCATCAATTAGACCGGCTATCAAGCCCAGATGATCTAGGTTTTCTACTTTCATCTCAGATGCTTTCTGCATGGGCTGCTAAATCCTGATTTGATTGTTCATCGCGATCGCCAGTTTACACTATTTTTGGTGATGATTTGTTACGGAAGAGCGAGCGCAATTAACGCTTTTTCGTCAGGTGAGCGCGTTACGGATACGTAATAAACTTGGTTTTTTACCGCTCGCAATTTTAACTGATATCAGATTTAACTCACGCCCTCACGTCAATTTTCCAGAATGGACTACTGGGTAATGCTGAGTGACCGAGATAGTTGAGTATTTCTACTCATGATGGTCTCGGATGATTCACTTTTACCCCCTCAATCCGCCTATGTGCCAGTTGGGGGTGCGGAATGTGGGTT
>JANNOR010000260.1:0-14575 GCA_031399265.1 Cyanobacteria bacterium SOY_34_metabat_3
GATTAAGCCCAGATCCCCCTTACTCGACCTTAAGAAGGGGGGGACAGGAGTATTTTCAAAGTCCCCCTTCTTAAGGGGGATTTAGGGGGATCTGGACTCGGAGATGAACCAGAGATACCAAAGCTTTCAGGCTTAAGTTGACACCTATGGGCAGTGCCGTGTCCCTACAATTGATCGCGGTAGGGACACGGCACTGCCGTGTCCTCTATATCATTCCGGTGCAGCCGGAATTGATATTATTTGGTAATGCACAAATTCAGGTTTTTGTCAAATTAGTTTAGATGCGCTTACCCTGATTTGGAAATTTATCACTGCCGCATAGTTAACAACCAATACTATCAAAAACAATCCCCGATATCGCTTTTGTTATGGAACAGTTTAATCAAGGATTAAACGAATTGGAGTAAGGGCGGAACTATCGGGAGCGAGAGTGGAATACGGAGAGTGTTTCCTCTATCCTTTCTCTTCAATGTGCTGATCTCAACGGTCAACTTTCCACTTGCTGCTGTATTTGCCAAACAGAGATGCACCCAGTTTCTCGAAATCCGCGAGCCAATAATTATAATAATTCAATCGCCGAATCATTTCTAATAACTAGATAATGCGACCTTTGGGATTAATCTATCCAAAATTTGCTCGATCGCACTTGCAGTCCAATCAATATCTGCTTTGGTTGTTTCCCGTCCCAAACTCAACCGAATTCCGCCAACAGCCATAGTTGGACTATATCCCATTGCCAATAGTATCGGACTCGGAGTCAGTTTGCCGCTGTTACAAGCAGAACCGGAACTAATGCCAATTCCCGCTAAATTGAGCTGTCGCACTAAAGTTTTGCCCGTCACTTTTTTTGTGTCGCCGTCTGGAGAAACAATGCAAAAACTGACATGGTGTGGAAGTCGGCAATATCGATCTCCTGTTGCGACTAAACTGGGTAAGTCGGCTAATCGGTCAAAAAGTCGATCGCGCAATTCAATTACTCTCGCAGTTTCCGGATCCATTTCTTGCGATGCTAATTCCGCCGCCACCCCAAAACCGACAATTATCGGCACTGCTTGCGTCCCGGAACGCAGTTTCAATTCTTGCCCGCCACCAGTCAATATTGGCGCTAATTCCACACCAGGACGCACGTAAAGCGCCCCCGCACCTTGTGGCCCGTACAGCTTGTGGCTGGAGAGGGAAACCAAGTCTACAGGCAGTTTCTGCACGTCTATCGGCAGTCTACCGGCAACTTGAACTGCATCGGTATGAAACAGGATATGGCGATCGCGCGCAATCTGTCCCAATGCTTCAATCGGTTGCAGCGTACCAACTTCGCTTTGTCCGTAAATGATCGAAATTAACACTGTATTCGATCGCACTGACTGCTGCAAATCCCAAGGGTGAACTCGCCCTAATTTATCCACTGGTAGGCGCGTCACTTCCCATCCCAATTGTTCAAGTTGTCGCGCCGTTTCTGAGACTGCGGAATGCTCTACGCTAGAGATAATCATATGCTGCGGCACAGCATAAAGACGCGCAATTCCCATAATTGCTAAATTGTCAGATTCAGTGCCGCCGGAAGTAAAAATTATGGACTCCGGTAACGCATTAACCAGTCCAGCCACTTGCATTCTGGCTAATTCCAAAGCTGTGGCGGCTCTTTGTCCCCACTCGTGCAAACTCGAAGGATTTCCCCACTGTTGAGTGAGGGCTTTTTGCATGGCATCAATTGCTTCTGGGCGTGTGGGAGTTGTAGCGCTGTAGTCGAGATAAATTTGCATTGGTTTTAATGAGTAATGTTGTTATTTGGTATCTTCTTGATTTTCAATGATTGATATTAAGTCCGATGGCATTATAATCAACATTACCCAGAATTAGGAGACGGCAGTGCCGTTTCCCTACAATTCATAGGAATTAACATTGCCATGATAAAAACTGAACATTTAACAATTATAACATCTTCTAAAAAAAGCACAATAACCACTAATTAATAACCCTTCTTCCTTCTTCCTTCTTCCTTCTTCCTTCTTCCTTCTGCTTAACTTCCCGGTTTACAAACATTATAATCTTCGTGGGATAAAACTTTTTGAGGAATTAAGAAAGTGCCGCAATCTTCACATAGCATTCTGTAGTGTCGCCCCACAGGAATACTGACAATCAAACGATTATGACGCAAACGTTTGCCCCCAAAATCTCTGTAATTCTTATTTTCGCCCAAAGCTGCTATAATAGCGCGAGCTTTAGTAACTACACGATCTGGCAGACCTCTAAGATCGATTATATCTCTGGCAAATGATGCCTCCCTCTCCTGTTTTTTGGTTTGTTTCGTCGCCAGCAGTTGAACGCAATGCTGATTCGCCAAAAGCTCTTGCGTGCAGCGATGGCACGCTTTACCATATCCTTTGTGACCGCACGGAAAAAGTGATTTTCTTTTTGCCATAAAGCAGCAGTATCGGGTTCGATCCACGCCCCTGAATGCTGCTACCCTACCAGTGATGCTTCCGGCATCAAGGCAGTCTTGCAAGACGTAAAATCTATTCCCTTGCATAAATTTAATAGGTTCTAACTTTACATTATCGAATATATTTGAACTGTGAGCTGATAAATAACCTCAATAAATTTTAAACTTTTGTGGCTAAACTTTGTTATAATTTGTCACGTTTGTGCTGGCTTTTGCTGCTGACAATCGGTTTCGCGCTTTGCGGACAACAAGAGGAAGAGCAGCCTCAATTGTCTCTTAATCTGATTCCGTTGCCTCAAGACCCTTTGTTGCAAGTATACTTCAATCAGTCGCTGACTTCGAGTTATACAGAGCCTTACCGCCAGCAAACTAGGGCTGGAGATGATTTGGAAAAATTGGTCATGGATGCGATCGCCACTGCTGAATCGACCGTAGATGTGGCGGTGCAGGAGTTTCGGTTGCCGGGGATTGCGCGAGTTTTGAGCGATCGCCAGCGATCGGGCGTTAAAGTGAGATTAATCGTAGAACATATGTATAATCGCCCTTGGAGCGATTTTTCGGCGCAAGAGTTGGCGAAGTTACCGGAAAGAGAGCGCGATCGCTACCAAGAATTTGTCCAACTTGCTGATACGAATAAAGATGGCAAATTGAGTACAGAGGAAATTCAGAAAAATGATGCTTTACTAATTATCAAAAATTCGGGTATTCCAGTAATAGACGATACTGCTGATGGTTCAAAAGGCAGTGGTTTGATGCACCACAAATTTGTAGTAATTGATGGCAAAACCGTAATTGTAACTTCGGCTAATTTCACTACCAGCGATGTTCATGGTGATTTCAAAACACCAGCAAGTCGCGGCAACGCTAACAATTTGCTAAAAATTGATAATGCTGAATTAGCACAACTATTTACTCAAGAATTTAAGATCATGTGGGGCGATGGGTTAGGAGGGAAACCAGACAGCAAGTTTGGCATTAAAAAGCCATTTCGTCCAGTCCAAAAAGTCAGAGTAGGTGATATAAATGTGGCGGTGCAATTTTCCCCGACTTCTAAGACTTTGCCTTGGGAAAAAAGCGTTAACAGTTTGATTAATAAAAATTTGGGTATTGCGAAAAAGTCGGTTAATTTGGCACTGTTTGTATTTTCGGCTCAGCGGTTGGCAAACACCCTGGAAATTGAGTCGCGGCGGGGAGTTGCGGTGCGAGCTTTAATTGACTCAAATTTTATTTACCGCTCTTACAGTGAAGGTTTGGATATGATGGGGGCGACGTTGAGCGAGCATTGCCAGTTGGAAGCTGACAATCGCCCTTGGAAACAGCCGCTGACTACGGTGGGAGTGCCCGCTTTACCAATGGGCGATCGCCTGCACCACAAATTCGGGGTTGTGGACGCAAATACAGTGATTGCAGGCTCTCACAACTGGAGTGAGGCTGCAAACCACGGGAATGATGAGACGTTATTGACGATCGCCAGCCCGGTAGTTGCAGCCCATTTTGAGCGGGAGTTCGATCGGCTTTACAAAGGTGCAATTTTGGGCATTCCCCTTAGAATTAAGCAGAGAATTGATGCTCGAAAAAAAGAGTGCGAATCAGTAGCAACAGCATCAAAGTCTCCAACATTAGCATCAGAAAGTACGGCGAATCAACCTCAAATTGCTGACGCTATAAAGTTAGTTAATTTGAATACAGCGAGTCAGGCAGAATTGGAGACTTTGCCGGGAGTTGGGCCGAAGTTAGCTGAGAAGATTATCGCAGCGCGGCAACAGTATCCTTTCACTTCTTTGAACGACGTGGCGCGGGTTCAGGGCATTGGGGACAAGCTTTTAGACAGGTGGCGCGATCGGGTAACATTTTAAGCTAAGTTTGCAGTTAGATCGTCGCAAAAAACCATAGAAGATCGGGAATTGTAGTGGCGGGTTTCACCAACAATCAGCGCCTGTAATTAATAATCTCGCAAACCCGCCCTCACTCACTAAGAGTGTAAAATTAATTCAGATAACTCAAACCGGAGCGCAGATAAATATGTCTCAGTCTGTTTTACCTGTTTCGGAGACCGATCGAGTTGATGATTCGCCAACCCTAACTTTTGCAGAATATCTGGTTTATGAGGGAGAACCTGACGTTATCTACGAACTTCGCAGGGGAAAATTAATACCGATGGCAGCAGCAACGGCTCTACACGCAAGCATCTGCGAATTCTTAGTTTACGTATTGCAGCGTTACCTCGCCGAACACAATCTCGATTTGGTGGCAAAAACCAATGTAGGAGTAAGAACCGAAGAGAATTCTTCGCGCATTCCTGATGTGATTGTTTGCACTCAAAGCCTTTGGGAACAACTGCTGGCGAGGCCTGGTGCTGGTGTTTTCGATTTGGATGAAACTCCGGTATTAATTGTTGAAGTTGTCAGCCAAAACGAGCGTCAAGATTACGTGACAAAAAGAGCGGAATACGAAAATGCTGGAGTGCCGGAATATTGGATGGCTGACCCCAAGGCTAACCGAACTAGGGTAAGAGTTGTCACTTTGCCAGAAAATGAGACTGCTTACGAGCAAACCAATTTTGTGCCAGGGCAAAACATCGTGTCTTTGCAATTTCCCGATTTGGTTTTATCGGTGGATCAAATTCTATCTCCCCCACTTGTCGAAGATTTAATTAAGGAGGAGTATCAACGCACAGGGCGACTGGCGGCGCGCTTGCGGGAGATGGGAATAGACCCTGATTCTATTTAGGAATTTCCTACTGCTCTACACTATTTGTAGTCGTAAGGTGCGCACTGCGCACCCTACAAATAGAGTTGTTGTGGAACAGGCCGAAAAGCCTGTTCTGAAGAATGCTTTAAGTAATGGGATGAAAGTAGAATGCTGCGGCTAACACGATATAGGTTGCTAACAGCAGGACTCCTTCGAGCCAATTCGATCGCCCGTCGAGACTGATTAGATTCGCGATCGTAACTGCGATCGCCACTGCAACCACTTCAAAAGGATTAAAGTTCAAATCCATCGGCTGATGTATCACCAATCCGATAATCACCAAAACCGGAGCCACCAACAAAGCAACTAGCAAACTCGAACCCATCGCCACTGAAACAGACAAATCCATATTGTTTTTCAGTGCTACTCCTACCGCCGTTACATATTCCGCCGCGCCGCCAACAATCGGCAACAGAATTACGCCTGTAAATAGCGGTGTCAGTCCCAATCCTTTAGTAGTTTCTTCGACAACTCCGACAAATATTTCTGATTCAAAAGCAACAGCAACTGTTGAGATAATTAATACCCCTACCCACAGCCACAAATTCGGCTTGTGCGTAGATTCTGCTGCGGTATTTCCCGAAATTTCTGACTCTAATTCTACCAAGCCGACGTCGTAAAGATAGCTGTGAGTTTTCAAGGAAAATAGCAGCGTTAGGGCATAAACTGCAATCAGGACGATCGCCGTTATCAGAGAAAGGTTCTCAATGGCTGAGGGTTCGACTCCATTTGAAGTGTAAATTACCGTTGTCGGCAGCAGAATTGCAATCACTGCGAGAGTCATGGTGGAACCGTTCACCCTGGCGATAATCGGTTTAAATTCCTGTTCTTTGTAGCGGATTCCTCCTAGCAGCATCGAAAGTCCCATGACTAAGAGCAAGTTGCTGATAATTGTGCCTGTAATGCTGGCTTTTACAATGTCAATCAATCCGGCTTTTAGGGCAACTATAGCAATAATTAATTCTGTAGCATTGCCGAAGATTGCATTTAGCAAGCCGCCGATGGATGGCCCGGTGACGATCGCCACTTCTTCTGTTGCAGTGCTCAGCCAAATCGCCAGAGGTACGATACCTAAAGCTGATGTGATAAAAACTGTCAGGGCGCCCCAGTGCAAATACTCAGCGGCGATGGAAATGGGGATGAAAATTAACAGCGCTATGGAAAGAATTTTTTTGATTGACATAGGAACTCGGATGGTGTATTGAAGGGTGAAGTCGAGTTGTCGGGGCGATCGCCCAGTTGATTTTACATGATTCAACTATCCTCTGACAATTCCGGCGACAGGTGCGATCGATTGGATGGTTTTTGTCAGTTTTTATCTGAAAAAAAGTGCGCCGTCATTGCGAATGCTTAAAGATTTTCGATCCAAACCTAAATCATTTGTCTCGTCTAATCTTACCTCTACTGTTCCTTCGCCAACAGGTTTCAAACTGGGTTTTAATAATGCACCATCTTGTCGTCTAAATAAAATTGACGCCGGTAGTGTCAATGCTTGCAGCGTGACTGTTGAATTTTCGGTTAAAATGCGGCGATCGGTCTGTCCAACTACCTGATAAAATAGTCGATCGTTCGTTTTATTCGTTAATCTAACATTTACTTTGCCGTTAACCGGAACCACCTTGCCGTCAGGAACTCTTTCTGGTTCGTTAGTTTGGGCTATTTCGCTACCAAAACTTGCACTATAAGTGAAAGGTAAAAAGCTGTTGCCTGCTACGGCTAAAGTGACAGCAAGTAGACTTGCCAGACTGGTTTTGCCGATCGGTAATTTGTACATTTTTTGATTTACTTTTGTTCCAAAAGTTCTCATAAGAAATTTTACATGATGCTGTTATCTTCTGACAAGTCGCATCAAAAATAAATCCCAGCTTTTGACAGTTGACGCATTGACTGTGAAGATAGAAATTGAATATATAGCAGGATGGCTTCTTTTTTAGCAATTAAGAATCTCCTCCCACTCTTGGCAGTTGCTATAATCGCAAATGATAGATATAGCAAAATGTTTATGTCTCAGTCTGTAGTGCCAGTTGTTGAATAAAATTAAGTTGATATATCGCCCTAATTAACTTTTAAATAGTACGGATTTTTTAAAGCGGTTATCATAAAAAGTAGGAACTTTAGAGCAGCATAAAAAACAAGCAAGGGAGAAGGAAGAAGGTAGATTTTTTCAAATTTCCCCTTCTCCCGCTCTCCCCTCCCGCAGCAGCAGAACATCGGCATCGCAGCAGTTTATTGCCTGCTATTCAACCCATCGCACCCGCACAAAATGAGCTTCGCGTCCCCAGAAGTCGTGACTTACAGAAATATCAACTACGCTCAAATTAAACGGAATAGCGGTTGTCAAGTACCGCTGAGCCAGAGCTCCCACATCAGGAGCTAACTGAGCCGCCGCTGCGGCTGCGGCACCCAAACCTAAAAGTTGTAAAATTGGCCCTCGCGGCAACGCTAGATTGATGCCAACAGCAAGTCCAGCAGTCAGCAGCATTCCCACCGACAAATTCGTGCCGCAGCGGGGATGTACAGCTAAATCCCACTCTCCACTAGCAATCCGCGACAGGGCCGATCGCACTGCGTGACCCAACTGTGCGGCGTTTACGCGGCCGTAAAGATAAAACCCTTGGTCTGTGGACATCCCGCCCAATAACTGATTGTCGGCTCTTGCTGTCGGCGTAGTGCCAGATTGACTGAGTACCCAAACTGTAGCGTGTTCCAACGCATGAACTTGGCGCAAAGTCAAAACTTCCTTTAAGCCGGGCACAAAATTGAGTTGTCGCAACAAGTCAGCATCTTGAGTCCGCTGCGGGGCAAAGTCAAACGGAAATTCGCTAGCGCGCCAAGAACTAGAAGCAGCATTTGTCGTCATGTCAAAACGCCTCCACTAATGTCAGATGTTAAGTGCGAGCAACTAGATTTAAGGTTGAACGCGCTTACCTGCGCGGAACTCTCCCGAAAACCGTCTGCCTTTAGCATCTGTAATTATTCCCCTACCGTGAGGCAGTCCCTTGCGCAATTCACCTTCGTAGCGAATGCCGTTTGGGAAACTGCAACTACCTTTACCGTCTAGCTTTTCGTTAAAAAACTGACCGTCGCAGCGGGTGCCGTCAGCGCGGGTGAACACTCCCCGACCAAACGGGTTTCCTGCGAAAAACTGTCCGGCGTATCGATCGCCGCTAGCAAAAATAAATTGCCCTTGGCCGTGTGGCTGACTGCTAGCAGCCCCGGCGCCAACTTGCTGAACAATTTCAAAGGTTCCCCTGTAGCGGTCGCCATTAGCAAAAATAGCTTCTCCCCGAACGATGAGACCGTTGCGGAACTCTCCCACCATGCGGTCATCGTTGGCGAACAGGAATACGCCTTGACCGTTGGGAACGCCGTTGCGAAATTGTCCTTCATAGCGATCGCCCTTGGAGTATACGTATACTCCTTGTCCCTGGGGTCTGCCGTTGACGAAATTGCCTTCATAATTGTCGCCATTCTCGTAGTTGCACCTGACTCGACCGTTGGGAGGAGAGCCTTCGCAAGCGGGAGGGCGCTTTTGATCGGCGGCTGGGGCTGCTAATGATGACTGACTGTTGGCTACCAGCGAGAGGCATCCTACCCCTGAACTAACCAAAATCAGTATTCCGAGTTTTTGAATTGAGCGAAGCATGACTGTTCTCAATTTTGGTTGTAAGGATGGAGGTAAATTTTGCATTAAACTGGGTTTTGGGCAACTTTGGGAGATTTTTCTCCCACAATTTTAGAAACCTCTACACCGTTTTCTTCTAAAATCACAATCGGATCGGCTCCTGATTTGAAATCCACTCGTTTGATCAGCACTTGCCCGCTGGCAATCCGCTGCCCTACTTTGATATATCGACTTGTTGGCTCGCTAGCTGCTTTCACTATCACCAGTATGTCATTACCAACTCTGACTACGCCACTAACTTCAACTCCTTTGGCATTGTCTGTCGAAGGCGGTGGTGGTGGTGGTGCGGGAGCAGGTGGAGGGGGTGGTGGGTTCGGGTCTTGCCAGGAAGGCGGCGCAGTTAACTCTGGCAGCTTCGGCAGACCGGGCAGTTCTCTGGTGGCGATGTTGGGAATTGTGGGAGGGCCGGGGGGGCGAGCCGCGATCGCCGGCCGTCCGGGTGCGGCGGCAGGCCGTCCGGGTGTGGCTGTCGGCCGTCCGCCCGGTGTGGTTGCCGGTCGTCCCGGCGTGGCGGCAGGCCGTCCGGGTGTCCCTCTGGGGCCTGCGGTCGTGCCTGTTGGGAAGCCCGGTATAGAGGGCAGTCCGGGTAGGGATGCCGGAGATCCAGCTATGTCTGGGGAGCCTGCCGGTCTGCCTCCGGGGCGTCCGGGGCCGGTGGGCTGCCGTCCGGTCGTGCCTGTTGGGACGCCCGGTATAGAGGGCAATCCGGGTATGGATGCCGGAGATCCAGCTATGTCTGGGGAGCCGGCCGGTCTGGCTCCGGGGCGTCCGGGTCTAGCACCGGGGCGTCCGGGGGCTGCTTGGGGACGCTCGGAAATTGGCCCCCTCCATTGCGGGGGTATCGAGGTCAACGGCAGGTTGGGAAGACTGGACACCTCTGCTGGGCTTTGAGGTCTGGGAAGTTCGGCAACCTGGCCGCCGCCCGCTGTCCTCGGACGCTGTGCTGGCGTCCACTGAGGCGGGTTTCTCTCGTCTGGCAACTTGGGCAGGTTTGGCACTTGCCTGGTTGGCAGGTTGGGGAGTTCGTTGCCCGTTGTCCCGCCGTCTGTTCTGAGCGGTTGAGGGGGAAGGATTGAGAATGGGTCGTTTGCTGCTTGGCCGGGAATAATATTCTGTGGAACAGCAGTCCGGTTTACTGGCGCTCCGGGTGCTGTTTTTTTGGCATCGATGTCTGCTTGAGTTTGTCTTGCACGTTCGTCCGGGTTGGTCGGTCGGATCAAGCCGGGGGGCTGCGCCGCTACTACGGGAGAGGGGAATGTCTGAGCTGCTGGGGTGGGACTTGCGGCCGCGCCGCCGGGAGTTCCGGGAGTGTTGGCGGTGGCGCCGGGAGATGCTGCACCGGGACTGAGAGTAGGACTAGGAGTGGGACTGGCTGTGTTGCCGCCCCCGTCGCCGCCGCATCCCCCGATCGAGAAAGCCAGCATTCCTATAGTTGCAAAATATAAAAGTTTACGCATTACCGATCGCCCTAAACGCCTGACTTTTAAGTGATCCAAATGGCTCGCGCAGTTGCTGCCATTTGCCGCCTTAAGTTTACCTGTGTTTGATGGTATGCGATCGCTTTGAAATTGCCAAGTTTTCCCGATCGTCCGATCGGGCGATCGTCCGCAGGTTACGATATCAATGGCGGTGGTTCTTCGACATATTGAATCGATAAAGGCATTCCTATGGTGGCAAAAGTGATTCTCAAGCGGATTTGGCGATCGGGCATTGCGTCGGCGGCCGTTTTGGCGGCAATCGGCTTGGCGGGAGGGGGCGAGCTGCATTCTGATTCCGATCGGGCGCCCTGTTCCCCAATTGAGAAATCACCTTTACTGACGAAAAAACTCGGCTCCCAGGTGAGCCATCTGCCAGAAACCAAGGTGATGGTACAGGTGTCCGATGTGACTTCCGTGCAGCACGCGCGGCGGAGCTATCCCGAAGGGAATCGCACTTCAACAGCAGACTCGGCAGCGGTAAGTGGCAAAGTCTACTCTCAGTTTCGCAGGGGCCCATCAAATCCGGGTTCCCAACCGCCCGCAAGCGGCCCGGCAAATCCATCTGGGAATCAAAAGGTATTTCAAGCTAAAATCAAGCGCCGCGCTGGCGGGACGCCGGTGATTGATGTGGTTTTTAACGGCAACAAGAGTTTTGAGATGATTGTCGATACCGGGGCGAGCGGCACTTTGATTACTCAGCGGATGGCTACTGCACTGGGAGTGAAGCCCGTCGGCATCGCCAGAGCCGGGATCGCTGACGGTAGCGTTGTCGAGTTCCCGATCGGGCGCGTACAGTCGATCGGTGTCGGCGGTGCTCTAGTCAGAAATGTCGAAGTGGCGATCGCCAGACAAATGGAAATTGGTCTGCTCGGTCACGATTTCTTTGGCAATTACGATGTCAAAATTAAGAAAGATGTTGTCGAGTTTTATGTCCGCTGACACTCGCAGCCGATTCGCAAACTGATTTTTGCTCGACTCCGGTGAAGTTATTCGCAACATACTCAAGGCTGTTTAATTTATTTATTGAGGCAGTAGCAAAATGCCACCCAGTGTGGTATTCTTTTGATTGTTTAAACAGCCATTGACCTATCCGTAAAAATCCGGCCGCAAAAGCACGGCGGCTGTGGGTGAGATCCGTAACAGTCTCCGACTGTGGATTCACCGTTCAAGGCAAGGCAATAAATTGAATAAGAAGCAAAGCAGGTGGAAATTAGTTCCAAAAATGCTGTGGCTGAAGGAACTTTGCTTGGTGTTGTTCAGTCGCAGCATAAAAAATCTGTAAACTGATTGGCGGAAGATGTTCCGCAAAATTCTGAAGTCAGGACGATCGAGAAATTAATTATTGTAAATAAGGTATTCGCATGGCACAAGCGTCTGTATCTCCTGTAGTGCTGATTATTTTAGACGGCTGGGGTTATCGTGAAGAAAAAGACGGAAATGCGATCGCACAAGCAAAAACACCAGTGATGGACAGTCTCTGGGCCGCTTATCCCAGAACTCTGATTCGTACTTCTGGGCGGGCGGTAGGGCTTCCCGACGGGCAAATGGGTAACTCGGAAGTCGGCCACTTAAATCTGGGCGCGGGCCGCGTGGTTCCTCAAGAGTTGGTGCGGATCTCCGATGCAGTCGAAGATGGTTCTTTGCTGAGCAATCGGGCCCTGGTTCGGCTTTGCGAGAAAGTCCGCGCCACGGGGGGTAAGTTGCACCTAACGGGTCTTTGTTCCGAAGGCGGGGTTCACTCCCATCTGAGTCATATTAACGGTTTGCTGCAATTAGCAAAAGCACAGGGAATTTCTGATGTTTGCATTCACGCGATTACTGACGGCCGCGATACTACTCCGAAAGAGGGTGTCGAAGCTCTAGCCAAAATTGAAAGTTATATCGAACAGGTAGGAGTCGGTCGGATTGCTACCCTCAGCGGCCGCTATTACGCGATGGATCGGGACAAGCGCTGGGATCGGGTGCACCGCGCCTATGAGGTGATGACGACTGAGGGCGCGCTTGACGGTCGATCGGCAGTTGATGTGCTCCAAGCCTCCTATATTCAAGGAGTGACCGACGAGTTTGCAGTTCCGACTCGGATTGCGCCGGGAGCGGTAGCATCAGGCGATGGGATGATTTTCTTCAATTTTCGCCCGGACAGGGCTAGAGAGTTGACTCAGGCTTTTGTATCTCCCGATTTTAAGGGGTTTGAACGGCAGTTAATTGAGCCGCTGGCCTTTGCGAGTTTTACTCAGTACGACCCGAAACTGTCGTCGGTAATGGTGGCTTTTGAACCGCAGAATTTGAACAATATTCTGGGCGAGGTGATTTCTAAGCACGGTTTGCGGCAGTTGCGGACAGCGGAAACAGAAAAGTACGCTCACGTGACTTATTTTTTTAATGGGGGTCTGGAAGAGCCTTTTGAGGGGGAAGACCGCGAAATGGTGCAGAGTCCGATGGTGGCGACTTACGATGAGGCGCCGGAAATGTCGGCGGCTGAGGTGACGGATGGGGCGCTGGCGGCTTTGTCCAAGCAGATTTATTCGTTTGTGGTGCTTAACTACGCTAACCCGGATATGGTTGGCCATACCGGAATGATGGACGCGACGATAATTGCGATCGAAACTGTAGACAAATGTTTGGGGCGGCTGGTGACTGGCGTTACCAAAGCTGGGGGAACCGCAATTATTATTGCCGATCACGGCAATGCTGAACAGATGTTCGACGAGGACAGGAATCCTTGGACTGCTCACACTACTAACCCGGTTCCGTTTATTCTAGTCGAAGGCGAAGGTCTCAAGATTCCCAGTCACGGAACCGATGTTCCTTTGAGGGCGGACGGTTGTTTGGCCGATATTGCGCCGACGATTCTGGAGCTGTTGAGGTTGCCTCAGCCCCCAGAAATGACGGGGCGCTCTATGATCGAGCCCGCTAATTTTGAAGTTCGCGCCAATCGCACTCCGGTGCGAGTCCGACTGTAAAAAGATGCTAAATGTGGGGACACTCCAAAAGCCCAAGGAGTGTCAACTTAAGGTCAAACCGCAGTCTCTGACTGGGTTTGACTATTAAGCCTAGATCCCCCCTAGCCCCCCTTAGGTCGGGGGGGATCGGAAATGGATCAAAGTCCCCCTTCTTAAGGGGGATTTAGGGGGATCTAGACTTAGGGAAAAACTAGATTCCTCAAGGCTTTCAGTCTTAAGTTGACACCAATGTCCAAAAGCCGTGTCCCTACCTAAATCGTGCTACCGCGTCCCGAAGGAGATTGTGCGCGATCGACCGGATTTGATATGATAGTAAATTGCCGATTACTAATTACCAATTACCCCTAATTATGAATATTGTTTCTGTTTTACAAGTTATCTGGTCTTTGTCTGCTTTAGGACTTGTAGTTTTTGTGTTGCTGCACAGTCCTAAAGGCGATGGCATTGGAGGGATTGGCGGACAAGCTCAATTGTTTACGAGCGCTAAAAGTGCAGAAACAACTCTGAACAGGATTACTTGGGGTTTGTCTATTGTTTTTATGGGCTTGACTGTAATTTTGAGCGCTGGTTGGTTGACTCCTAAATTATGAGATGAGGCGATGAATCACGGGCTCTCCGGCCCGTGCCACAATCAAATTCATTATTTGTGGAACAGGCCGGAAAGCCTGTTCTAGAAAATGTTTCAGCATGAGATTTAAATGCGGTTACAAAAATGCGGTTGTGGAAAGTTAAGAGAAGATTTCGGACACTGTTTTCATTGGCTTTATGTTGTTTTAGCCTCATAATTTTTACTCAGGTTAATACTCCTGCTGCGACTCCTCCTCCTCTCCCCGATAGTTTGCCGCCTCCACAGGTTCACCCTTTGCCGCCAATACTAGCTAATTGGCAAGATTCAACGGATAGCGGTGATTATTTTGACCAGGTTAAACAATCGAATATCGGTCATTTGGTTTGGTCGAAGTTTCCGATTCGGGTTTATGTCGAGCATCCGGTTAATATTAATCGTTCTGAAGAATGGCTAGAGACTATTTTGAGTGTTGTGCGAGAATGGGCGGTTTATTTGCCTTTGGAAATAGTGGATAATTCGGAGGTGGCTGATATTAGAATTTTACGTCAAGCTCCGCCTTTGCGACAAGGGGAGGGAGCGCGCTCTGGAGAAGCTGCATATAAAGTGTATGCAAGTCAGGAAAGTGATAAAACTGTACTATCTCATCGGTTTTCGGTTTATTTGAATCCGATGCAAGTTGGAAAATATGTA
>JANNOR010000280.1:0-79922 GCA_031399265.1 Cyanobacteria bacterium SOY_34_metabat_3
CAAAGGACGGCACTTCAAGCGGCTGGCGGCGGCCGTGGCGGAAAGCTTGGAAAAACAGCAGTTGCGCGAGAACTACGCGAAAACGTCGGCGCAGTTGGCAATTTCTGAGGAAAGGTTGAGGGTGGCAATCTCCGCCTCGAAAATGGGAACTTGGGATTGGAATATCTTAACTGGCGAGGTCGTTTGGTCGGAGGGACACGAACTGTTATTCGGGTTGGAAAAAGGCTGTTTTGCCGGAACTTACGCAGCGTTTTTTGCCTGCGTTCACCCGGATGACCGGGCGTCGGTTTCCCAGGCTTTGACCTTTGCTTTAGAAAACAAAATAGAATACCAGCACGAATTTAGAGTCGTTTGGCCCGACGGCAGTTGGCACTGGATCGCGGGTAGAGGCCAGTTTTTTGCTGATGATACGGGTAAATCGGTGCGATCGATCGGCGTGGTTTGGGATATTACCGATCGCAAGTTATCCGAAGCCAGAATACACGAAAGCGAGGAAAATTTGCGCTTTGCCCTCGAAGCAGCTAACACCGTCGCTTTTACCTGGGATGTGGCATCGGGGGAAGTCCGCCGCTCGTCCAATGTCGAAACAATTGGTTTGGGCCCAGACAGCACTGTTGGTACTTTTGACGAAAAAAAGAATGCGGTGCATCCAGAAGACCGCGACAGCTTTTTGGCAGATTTGGATGCCGCATTCAGCGGCGCGGGAGTTTACGAGTCGGAACACCGCCACCTGCGCCCCGACGGTTCGGTGATTTGGCTTCACGACAAAGGGCGGGTGTCTTTTGACGCATCCGGCAAACCTGTTCGGCTGTTCGGCGTGGCGATCGACATTACGGGTCGCAAACAGTTAGAATACGACCGCGCGCGCGCCCAGGCGCGCGAGCGGTCGTATTTTCGCCGCCTGCAACAGTTAACCTCCGCCTCAGTAGCTATCAACTCCACGCTCTCGGTGGAGGAAATACTTCAGTTAGCAGCAGATAGCGCCCGCCAAATTCTGGAAGTCCATCAGGTAGCCGTCAACCTCAACCCTGCGGCCAACTGGGATGCCGGAATTAGCAAGTTTTCCATGTCCGAAAAATACGCCCAGTGGCAAGATTACTGCCAAGAGCCAGACGGTACGGGCATTTACCAGGAAGTTTGCCAGCAGCAACAGCCGATGCGGATGACTCAAAGCGAGTTAGAGGCTCACCCAGCCTGGCGGGGGTTCGGCAAGGCTGCGGGGAATCACCCGCCGATGCGGGGCTGGCTGGCTGCACCGCTGACGGCTCGGGATGGCAGAAATCTGGGATTGATTCAGTTGTCGGACAAGTACGAGGGGGAATTCGGAGAAGATGATGAAAGTATTTTAATCCAGTGGGCTCAGGCGGTGTCGGCGGCGATCGAGAATGCCCGACTTTACGAGGAATCTCAGCAGGCCAATCGCATGAAAGATGAGTTTTTGGCAACTCTTTCTCATGAGTTGCGATCGCCTTTAAACGCGATTTTAGGCTGGGCGCAATTACTGCGGCATCGCAGTTTCAGTCCGGCTGTTACTATGCGGGCTTTGTCCACTATTGAGCGCAATGCTAAATTGCAAACTCAATTGATTGAGGATTTGCTGGATATTTCCAGAATTATTCGCGGCAAGTTGACTTTGAATCCAAGTCCAGTAAATTTGATTTCGATGGTGGAAGAAGCGGTGAATACGGTGCGATTGGCCGCCGATGCTAAGTCGATCGAGCTGCGCTTGGAAATTGTCGATTTGGACTTGGAGACTGCTGAATTTTGCCCGCCCTCTGAGGTTTCTGACGCTCCTGAATCTGGGTTAAATCCGAGATTTTTGGTGTCGGGAGACCCCGGCCGCTTGCAGCAGGTGATTTGGAATTTGCTGACGAATGCGATTAAGTTTACGCCGCGCGGGGGGCGAGTGGAAATTCGTTTGCAGCGACTTGAAGAGGAGGTTGAGCTGGCTGTGAGCGACACCGGAATTGGGATTGCTGCGAATTTTTTGCCTTATGTGTTTGAGTCTTTCCGCCAAGCCGATGCTACGATTACTCGCAATCATAGCGGTTTGGGGCTGGGGCTGGCGATCGTCCGGCAGTTGGTGGAACTCCACGGCGGCAAGGTTTGGGCGAGCAGTCCGGGATTGGATCTGGGATCGACTTTTACTTTCCGCCTCCCTTCGATTCCGGTAAGTTCTCTAGCTTCTGAGGAAGCGCAGGTGTTGGCTGGCGGTGGTAATTTGCTGGGAGTTAAAATTTTGGTGGTTGATGACGAGGTTGATTCGCGGGAGTTTATGATGTTTGTCTTGACAGATGCCTGGGCCACTGTCAAAGCTGCATCGTCTGCTGCTGATGCGTTTGAGCTGGTTTCGGAGTTTTTGCCGGATGTTTTGGTCAGCGATATCGGAATGCCGGAGGAAGACGGCTATTCGCTGCTGATCAGGCTGCGCTCTTTGAACGCCGAAAGCGGAGGGAATTTGCGGGCGATCGCTCTGACGGCTTATGCTAGGGATGAAGACCGCGCCAGGGCTTTGAAGGCGGGGTTCGATCGGCATCTGGCTAAACCCGTGCTGCCTTCGGTCTTGGTCGAGGCGATCGTCGGTTTGACAAAGCAAGCGGTTGCAACTTAAATTAACTCAATTAATAATTAATAATTGGGAATTGGGAATTGGGAATTGGGAATTGGGAATTGGGAATTGGGAATTGGGAATTATGCGCCGCTTTGAAACAGGTTTCGACCTTATGTGTAATATCAAATCCGATCTTCATCGGAATTATTCATCTCTCTTATAGCGGTTCTTAAAAAAGTGAGGTATGCCCTATGCCCTATGCCCTATGCCCTATGCCTTATGCCCGATACCACCGCACTGTTACTGAGACTCGGCTATATAACACCTTTATTAGTTTTGGTTAATATGCTAAAATATCCCAAAACCACGCGGTAATTAAGTGGACAAACTTGAGACAGATATAGAGGCAATTTGCTCTGAAATTGAGGCCTTGCGCCGGGAACGCCAGCAGCTTAGCATTGGCGCTGCTGTCCCCGCTGGCGATTCGCCCCAGGCGATCGCCGATGCTTATCGCCGTCACGCGAGGGAAACAGCACAAGTTTCGGCAGAAGTCAAGGGCATAGATGATGCGATCGCCGCTCTGTCAGCTCAACTGCATAAAAAACAGCAGCAGTCGGTAAAGTTGCAAAGAATCACTCCGATGGAGGAGCAAGTTGAAGAAGGAAGAGTTCTCGCTCGCGGACACGCCGAACGGATTAACGAACTGGCTGGGGAACTGGCGGCCGAAGTGAAGGAACTTAAAGCGATCGCCGACCAAATTAGCCCGAGCTACTGGCAAGTTTATTACAAGCCTTTTATTACTGGTTTTAAGAGTATTTCTGTTCCCTACGTGCGATCGGACGGGGATGTTTGGACTATTGTCAATCGAGTAGTTTGAGAGGCTGCGGGAGCAGAAATTGGAACCACTCAAAACATTTTTTTCTGTCCCTCTTCCTCTACTTCAACCGCGCAGCAGTTGCTTAATCGTACCCACCAATTCCTGAGGGTGAAATGGCTTGGCGATGTAAGCGTCGGCTCCTTGTTTCATTCCCCAGTAGCGATCGAACTCTTCGCTTTTGCTCGAACACATTACCACCGGCAAATTCTGAGTTTTGGGGTCGCTTTTGAGCCGGCGACAGACTTCATAGCCGTTCATCCGTGGCATCACGATATCCAAAACGACTAAATCCGGGCGGTTAGCCTTGATTTGCTCTAGAGCTTCTACGCCATCACTAGCCACCGTGACGTTGAGTCCTCTACCTTTGAGCAAGTCGGCGATCATCTCCCGCAGAGTGACGCTATCATCAACAACCATAACTGTACTCATAGAATAATCCCTACCAAGTTTCTGGGTTGAAACGTTCACATTAACGTTTGCATTAACGTTCGCCTTCAAAGGTGGCTTTGCCTGATTGAGATTACGCTCTGCTAGATGTAGTTTACCCACTTTCGGTCATTTCCCAATCATTTTCTGAAGAATTATCTCGAAATAAAGATCCGCGCCATCTCGGTTGACACAGGAGTCTCTGTCCGCTAGTCTATCATTTTCTTTCTTAAATGGTACTTTTGTCAAAAAATCAAAGTGCAGCTCTGGCTGTGGATTTGGACTCGACAAGCAGGCGGCGCGCCGCCGCCGCCCTCAAAAATTTGTCTAATTTTGATTTTTTGTACCTAATGCGGATATTTTTTGCTCGTAGAGCGTCTCTAAACCGACCGGGCGCTGTCGGTAGTTGTGACGGTCGTTTTTGCAGCCGTTAGCCACGATTCCCAAGACGGAAGCTCCAGACATTTTTAATTCTTCTAAAACTTTGCGAACTTGCGATCGGTCTGTTTTCCCAATTTGCACGACCATAATCGTAGCGTCTGTGTGAGCGGCGATCAAGTGAGCGTCTGCCAAACCTGCTAGCGGCGGGGTGTCGTAAATCACTAAGTCAAAAAATGCTTGAAATTGCTCCATCAGATACTGCATTTTTTTGGAAGAAAGCAGCTTGATCGGATCGGGGGGAATTTGGCCGGCTGTGAGTACGAACAAATTGTCTTGGTTCGGCGATCGCTGAATCGCATCGTTGAGGCTGAGGTCTGTGGAGATGACATCGCCGAGCCCGCGCACGTTCGGCAGTCCTAACTTAGCGTGCAGTTGCGGGCAGCGCAAGTCTGCATCTACTAACAATACTCGCTGTCCGACTGCTGCTGCTGTGGCGGCCAGGTGCAAAGCTACTGTAGATTTGCCGTCTCCGGCGGAGGCCGAACCTACTAAGAGCGATCGGATCGCCGTACCTGTGCTGAGCAAGTGAATGTTTGTGTAGAGCGATCGAAATGCTTCTAAAAATTGATAGTCCAAATCGCTAAAAATACTTGCTCCCCCAACCATCCGAACAGCAGGCGCAGCTTCGACCGGTTCGAGAACTTCCACTTTCGACTTTGAGGGCGATCGGGCTGATGTTAGTTTCCTGGGTCGAGCTGGGGGTCTGCGCTTGACTTTTTTGCTAAACGGAATCACCCCCAGCACCGGCAATCTTGCGGCTATTCTCAGTGCTTCTGGAGTGTGGAAAACAGTATTTAACACCTCTACGAGCAAGCCGACTGCTATGCCGAGCAGACTGCTTAAAATTACTGCCAGCGCTAACTGTTTTTTGGTTTGTTTGACGGTAGCTGGTATTAACTTGCCGAATTTATCTAGCGGAATTTCAGGCGGATTGATCAGCACCCAAGGTATTTGCTGCTGAGCCGCATCGATCCGCAAAGCTTCTCGTTTTGCCAAGAAGTCCGACAAACTCTTAGTAACTACTTGCTGTTCCCGCACTAAATTGTCGTATTGTCGCGTGGTAACAGAAAAATCTCTAATTTTTTGGTTGAGTTCTTTTTGCAACTGAGTCATTTCCCGATCGCGCGCCTCAATCTCTTTGATTTGGCTGTTTAAATTTGACATCACCACTTCTTTTGCTTGTTGGCTTGCAGTCAAAATCAGTTCTTCCCGACTTTTTCGCAGTGCTACAACTGGCAAACTGTCCTCTCTGTACTGAGCTAGTTTTAGGGAGAGGTCTGAGTCTATTTTCTGGATTTGACCCAAGAGTCCGCCGTAAGCTTGTCCTTGGGTCATCAACACGCCAACTGGGTTATTTTCATTGACTAATTTTTCATAGCTTTGGTAGAGATTGCGCATCCCTCTCAACTGTACTTGGAGTCCTACTTGCTGTCCCCGAATGCTTTGAACTTGTTCGGACAAAGATTTTCCCTCTAGCTGGGGATCGTACAAGTTGCTCTGCTGCCGCAGTCTTTGGACTTGCAACTGCAAAACTTCGACTCTTTCTCGCAGCTTGGGCATCTCCATATCTATAAATTTAATGCCTTGATTAATGCCCGTCAGCCGCTGCTGCAAGCTGTACTCTAGATAGGCCTTAGAAACTTTGTCCAATACGCCGTAAATTTTATCTTTGTCTGCATCTTTGTAGCGCACTTCTAATATTTTTGTGCCTTGCTGTTTGCCATCTTTTGCGTAGCTCACGCGGTTGATTGACAGTTTAGACATTAATTCGCTGTAGGTCAGGTTGCGATGCCAAGCTTGCAATTCCTTCAGCACCGGCTGCATCATTTTGGGACTGCGCAAAATCCTGATTTGGGTTTCGTAGTCTACTAAGCTAATTCCTTCTATATTAATTTTTGCTAAGTCGGCCGCGACGGTATTGTCTAATTGTTTGGATAGCAAACCTTCAGCGGTTGCTGGTTCTACTAATAGGGAAAATGAGCCTTCATATTCGAGGGTGATCTTTTTAGAAGTGACGTAGATCGCTGTTCCTGCCAGAGCGCTCAAAGCAATGGTGGCTGCTACCATGACCGGAAGGCGGCGGCGCAGCACGCCTGCGAGCCAGGACAAGTCTAGCTTTTCTTCTTCTGCTTCCTGGACGAACTTATCTCTGTAGTTTTGAGCCGAGAAGTCCGGGAGTTTGCCGTTTGATTTGGGTGTGAAGGGTTGGTAATCTTGTCTGTTATCCATATTCAGCCGCTCGTATTTTTGAAGTTGATATTTTTGATGTTGATATTTTTGAAACTGCCGCGCCGCCGCGCTCTACATTCTATTGTTTAGTTTATTCTAGCGCTTGTAAAAACCTAGGCAAACCTAAGTAAACTCTGCGGTATAAGTTTAAAACCTTCTTTCTTAGCGCTTGACGCTTCCTCGGTGTCGAGGTTGACCAAGAAACTCCAGTTAGAAACACTATAATAATCACAACGACGTGATATTGCAGCGGAACGTTTGATTTTTTTATTCAGTTGGTTCCACTCGCTCCAAATGTGCTTTTCCGGGTTCACCTCGGAATAGGCGGTTAAAGAGCGAGGTATTTTTTCACTCCATTTCATAGCCCTACGAGCAATTACCAGTGCAGCCGCTTCATCGCTGGCTAATCCATACATTCTCAGGTATTTCACCAAACCGATAATGCTTGAATAAGCTGAATTGACTGCAATCAACTCAATTCCACGATTCGACAAAATAGAACCCAGTTGTTTGTAGAACTCACTGTAAGCCCAGCCCGACAACATCCGAGCATACTTTCTACCTTGCTCTCCCAGTGACTGCTTTTTTGTAGAGAAATCAAGTTCTTCGCAAACTACGGGACATTCAAATTCCGTGGCTATAATTGCTAGTTGCAGACAGGCGTCAACAATTTGAGCCTGTTGTTTACTAGAGGGTAAACCCATCTGCAATGGGATCTGCCCTTTAGCTTTGAGGTTTCCTTCAATATCGACATACGCCCAACCAATAGAACCGGGGTTCATATCGATACCAGTGCAACCGTACGTCCTCTCTCTAGAAACCAGCTTTACAGAATTGGGAGTAAACTGCACAGCAGCAACCCACCTTCCGTTCTTGCGATAGAAATGCCAAGTTTTAGCACCGCATTCTGGTAGTCTGTTTATGTTACGGTTAAAATCACCAATAAGAGAGGACACGGTTTTTCCAAATCGCGACTCTAAGCACTTCGGGACTCTAAAAGTTATTTTATCCCCATTCCACTGGCAGACTTGATTGCCAAAAGACTCATCCTTTGAGCCGATAACAAAAATATCGCTATGAGGGATGAAGACTTTGACTGGCTTAAGCCTTAAGTGTGTGACTTTATTAATCAACAAGGTCACTTTACGTTTTTTATTGTGAATCTGAAAGCGTAAATTCTGCCAGTTTGTGGATTTATCTTGAAGCGAGCAAGCTAGGGGAAACTTACAACCTGTTTTTGAGTTTTGCCATTTTTTCTTAGCATAAAAATTACGGGCTAAGGCCAGTTTCCGTTCAGCTTTATTGAGCCACGTACTAATGGATTTAATCTTTCCTTCGATGTTTTTTAAATGTAAAATCCTATGTTCTTTTGCGCCGTCTACACGACCTTTGGCGGAACTGACTACGCCATTGGCATGGCGCTTGTTGATGCCGTAGGTTTGCTGTAAGTGCGTGTTCCAATGGGATTTCTTGAACTCTGCGCCTGAGAGTAAGTGGTCAACTGTTTCAATACTTGCAACTCTAAAAATAGGGGCGTAAGCCTCTAAAAACATCTCGAAAGTTGTAAATCCTAACTCGTTGAGTTCAGAGACTGGTGTGGGCAAGCCTTTGCAATAAGTTAGGGTAGCCATTGATTCGACCTCTCAATGTGGTTGTATCTTCGTATATTAATCGCTTTGCACAGAATCCGCAAGCTATTGTCTTTCCTGTTTTTTGCTCTGCTAACTCGCCAATACTAATCAATCTATCCATTCACTTACCTAGAATCTAACTACTAAATCCTAGGTAAATCGAGGTAAATTGTCAACAGTCGTTTAGCCTTTGCCACGAATTATCAACATCGCCAGCAGCCTTCTTACCTGAATAAAGATCGGAGAACGTTTATAAAATTTAACACTCCGGTAGCTGGTCCGATCGGCCCGATGATATTGTTGATGCGGTCTACAAAGTTCACTAGACCGCTGCGGGATACGATAATCATGTCGTTGTTGCGGAGTTGAGGATTGATTTCTTCGTTAATTCCTTGAGTTAAATCGACTTCGATCGTCCGTTTAGTAGCTGTACCGTCGGTATTGAGGCGGACTAGCTCAATTTTATTTCTTCTAGCTCTGGTATTGCCGTAGCCAAAAAATCCTCTGGAAATTAAAGCTTGATTCAGGGTGGCATTAGCTGGGAGCCTCAACGGATCGAGGGATGTTGTGACTTCTCCTACTACGAAAATGTTAATGCCGGGGGGGGCAAAGTTAGTGTTAGCCAGCACGCCAGCTTCTGCGGGGTTGACGATCGTGGCTTTGGGAACGACGATCGTGTCTCCCTGCTGCAGGATGGTATCTTGGCTGGCGTCGCCGGACTCCAGGAACTGCCACAGGTTGACTGGGATAATTTGTTCGCCTCTTCTAGTGAGGCGGCGCACTTGGATTTGGCGGATGTCGGCTTCGGGGGTAATTCCACCTGCTAGCTGAATAGCGCGGATGACGGTGGGAAAGCCTTCTCGGCTGAGGTCGCTGGTAGTGTTGCCGCCGATGACGACGTAAGGCCCCGGACGGGTGACTTGACCGACGATCGAGATCGATCGAGGTTTTTCGGGCGGCGGCGAAAAGTTGGCAGTCGCAAATTGGCGAGATTCTGCTTGGTTGAAGCTGGCGACTGTGGGAACGACGATCGTGTCTCTGTCTTGCAAAATGATGTCTTGAGAGATGTCTCCTTCTTGCAAAAATTTCCACAAATTGACGTTGAGCACTCGATCGGGGCCGTCGGGTTGGGGACGGCGGACGCGGATGTTGCGGATGTCGGCGATACCCGTAACGCCTTCTGCGAGTCTGAGCGCTTGGGTGACGGTGGGGTACTGCACGCTGGGCGCGACCCCCGGGCCTGGAGTCAGGGAGAGGATGAAGTTTCCAGGCCTGGTGACTTCTCCGATGACCCCGACATTCAGGGGGCGGGCCGCTACGAGGCTGACTGTGACTACGGGGTCTTTGAGGACGCGGCGGTAGGCGCTGCGGATGATGGTGGTGGCTTCTACTAAGGTGCGGCCGCGGATGGAGATCAGACCGATCAGGGGGAGGTTGACAGAACCGTCGGAAAGAACTTCGTAGCCGCGGGTGAGTTCGGGTACTTCGAGGATTTCTACTAGAATGCGATCGCCGCCGCCGAGTTTGTAGCTTTCGGGCGATCGTCCAACGCCCCCAGATTGTGCTGTGACTGCGCCGGGCCGCAATCGCACCTCGGCCGCGGCACTCTGGGGAAATCCGGCGGCAATAATGCCGCCCGCGGCGATCGTGCACAACGTCAAACTCAAGACGGGCGCGGTGATTTGTTTGGGAAAATCGGTGTTAGCCACAGGTTATCTATGTTCTTTTGGGCTCTTTCATTAGTGTAATCTGTCACAATTCTTTTGCCATGTCGATCGGTAGCACTACCCAAAAATCCACAACAACGGTCAACACCCGGTGAAGCCCCTTGATTTTCCGGGACGCGACACAGAACCGATGCACAAAAAAACCAGAATACTGTTGGATGCCTTTTTAGCTGTTGATGCTGTTGCCTATCTCAGAGAGCATATTTCCATCAATATCGCGCACTCGTCACAGCCGACACCGATCGACAATTTAGATGCAGCGCAGCTTGGCGATCCTCTTTGAGGGCTTTCCTACCCTTCGGGAACGCCTTCGGCGAACGGATCGCTTTCCTTCGGATCGCTTTGCTAACGCTAACGCTAACGGGCTCAGCAAGCGACAACAGCCTGAGTTTATTGTTAATTTGGTGGAATTAGCCCGCCGCTCACTCAATGTCGATCTCAAAAAGGGTAAAAATTTATGGCCAGAATGATTCGGGAGCTAATTTTCGGCAATACTTTCTTGCTGTATTTATTGGCCTCTGTGGCAGCGATCAGCACGATTTTGATTTTTCAGTTAGCTTCACAAAAAAAAATAGGTTTGCTGTGGGAAAAATGGTTTGCTGTTTGTTTCATCTTCGTATCTCCCCACGTCAATCTCCCTCCATTTAACTACCTGCATTTTGTCAATCTTGCTGCGGCAGGTGACAGTAATGTGGCTAAACTTCCCTGGGTTTTTTATCCCTGGGTAATGTTGGTTTTGTCCGGCAGATTTATGAGTTTTTTCAAAAATCAGTTGGTCGAATCATTATCATTTTTGCTTTCGAGAAATCTTGGTTTTTCGCTGTATTGTTTGCTGCCAATAACATCGACGCTGTGGTCGCTAGTTCCCGAGATCACGCTGAAAGCCGGGATAGCATTTACAGGTTTTACGATCTTTGCTTTTTATGTGGGTGCGCGATATGAGTGGGCAGAATTATCTGGATTGCTGCGGTGGGGCTATACCTTGCTCGCCATAGTTAGCGTTTTGCGGTATCCGAGGATGGGATCGGAATTTGCAGGAATTACCAGCCACAAAAATGCTTTCGGCAGCATCATGGTTGTGAGTACGGCACTTTGGTACCTCCACTATTCCCAAGGTGCTAAAACTCAGAAAGAACGCTGGATAGCTCTGGGATTCATGTTGTTTTCCTTTTATTTGGTGAGAGCTAGTAGCTCCGGGGGTTCTCTAGTTAATAGTTTGATGCTGATAGTTGTGGTGTCATCTTTGAGTTTTTTGAGCAGGTTAAAATTTCAATGGGCTTTTACTTGTATTGTCGGGTTTACCGTCTTGGGGATTATTACCAGCGTTTATATCATAGACAACTTAGAGTCTATTGTTGTCGGGGGATTGGGAAAAGATTTGACGCTGACTGGGCGGACGGAGTTTTGGCCGCAGTTGATCGCGGCGGCGAACCAGCGCCCTTGGTTTGGCTATGGATTTGATGGTTTTTTTCAGCAAGACGAAATTGGCGCTCAAACTCCAGCTTATTTCATATATACTGCGAATGGATTTCAACCACAAACTGCTCACAACGGTGCTATATCAGTATTGCTATCTTTCGGTTATCCGGGACTGGTATTAATCTTATCTTCCCTGTTTGTAAATCTAATTTTGGCAGTGCGACAACTGAGCCGCAGCCCGCTATCTCAATCGGGAATACCGATTATTTACTTGGTGTTTATAATATTGAATAACATTACTGAAGGCTCTATAGGTGAGATGGGGGATGCTTGGCTCGGTTACGTTTTACTAACAGTTAGACTCTGTATCGATAGTAGCAAATCTCTATCTAGCAACAGCCGCAGTGAGGGACAATATTTGCCGCCGCGATCGGCATCCTGATTGAATTTCGATTAACTTGCAGAACTGAAAAATCGAGAGAAGTATGATATACCATATTAATCAGCCTGGTTTTTAATGGAGTAAGTCGGCGTAAATAATTCAAGGTTTGCAGTAAAGGCTCTACTCCCGTGAAAAAGGGCCCAAGCCCTCACTACGAGCAAATCGAGCGTAATTTTTAAATTACTTAACATACTTGGTTTTATTACCGCCTGCTTACTTAATTCCCCAGCGCTCCAAAAGTATATTTATTTCTGATAAGGACTCAAAAATTTCTGATGTTAGATAAGCTAACTGCGCTAACTCAAAAGCTTGGCGCCGGCATGAATCTGTTAATTGGCAATCTGGTGAGGCTGCTGAGCGACCAAGTTTTGCAGGTGGGTGTGGGTGTGTTTGTTGGAGTGTGGGTGGCTCGCTATCTGGGCCCGACACAATTTGGCTTGCTCAATTACGCGATCGCCCTTGTCTCCCTGTTTGCTTCGGCGACGGCGAGGGGATTGGGTACTCTGGTAGTGCGGGATATTGCTCGCGATCCCGAATGCAAGGAAGAGACTCTGGGGACTGCTTTTGTCATACAACTGGCAGGGGGAATCATTACTTTAGTGGCGGCGGCGGGTGCGATCGCGGTACTGAATCCGGACGACATTTTAACTCTCTGGCTGGTGGGGATACTCGCTGCGGCAACTATGTTTCAATCCTTTGAAACAATCAACTTTTGGTTTCAGTCCCAACTTCAATCTAAGTATACCGCTGTTGCTAAAAACTCCGTATCTTTACTGATTGCAGGCATCCGCATCGGATTGATTCAAGTCCGAGCACCGCTGATTGCTTTTGCTTGGGTGATGTTGGCAGAAGCGGTTGTGGCCGGATTGGCGATCGCACTTGTCTATCAAAGTAAGGGCAATGATTTTAAGTTGTGGCGAATCAGTTGGGAGCGAGGCAAACAACTGCTTCAGGAAAGCTGGCCGCTGGCGCTGTCTAGCTTGGCGGTTTTCATCTATTCCAAAATCGATCTGATTATGCTCGGTTCTTTAGATAAAACTGAGTTGGGATTTTACGCAGTTGCAGTTAAACTGTCGGAAATTTGCGATTTCTTGCCGATGATTATCGCTGCTGCTATTTTCCCCAAACTCGCACAGTTAAGAGAAAAAAATTATGCCGAATACCTCAAAAAGTTTCAGATTTACTCGGATGCCATGTTATTTTTGTGGTTAGGAGTTGCGGTGCCTGTTTCTGTGCTGGCTCCTTTCATAGTCCAGACTCTTTACGGCGAGCAATATGCAGCTTCATCGGGGGTGCTGTCAATCTACGTCTGGACTCAATTTGGCACTAACTTCGGAATAGCTAGGAATACCTATTTTGCTTTAGAAGGTCAACTGCGATACAATATTTACTTGACTGTAGCAGGCTCAATTTTTAATATAGTATTGAACTATCTACTGATTCCTCAATATGGAGCTTTGGGAGCAACAGTGGCAACTTTAATTACTTATTTTTATGTAACTATTTTAGTAAATTTTTACATTAAAGAATTAAAACCTTTCGCAAGTTTAATTCTTGGTTCGTTAAATTTATACAAAGCAGCTTCTCGGCTGTTTGCCGCGATCGGGTGATAGAAATTAAACCCGCACCTGCCGCGGTATCGGATTGGCCCGATGCTGGCTCGGTACTCAAACCATCGAAAAATCCTGAACCAGAACAGCTAGAAGTTTTTCAATAAATGTTTAATTGCTGCCAAAGGTTATGATAGTATCGTAACAATCCGGGTTGTTAATTGATGATGGATCGCTCAAAAAACATATTTATTTATTATAAGGACTCAAAACTTTCTGATGTTAGATAAACTAACCGCGGCAAGTCAAAAACTCGGGCCGGGTCTCCGTCAGGTACTCGTGAATCTGGCGTGGCTGTTCACCGACCAAATTTTGCAGATGGGTCTGGGTTTGGTGGTAGGCCTTTGGGTGGCCCGCTATCTGGGGCCGGTTCAATTTGGCTTGCTCAACTACGCGATCGCCTTTGTATCCGTCTTTAGTTCGGTGGCGACAATGGGGTTGGGCAGCATCATCATCCGCGATATCGCCCGCAATCCTGAATGCAAAAACGAAACGCTGGGGACAGCCTTCGGGATGCAATTTACTGGCGGCTGCATCACTCTGTTCTTAACAGTCACGGTGATTTCGCTATTCAAGCCTGACGATAGCCTGACTCGATGGCTGGTGGGCATCATCGCCGCCGGAACTATCTTTCAGGCTTTTGAGGCGATAAATTTTTGGTTCGAGTCCCAAGTCCAGTCAAAATATACAGTGCTGGCGAAGAATGCAGTCTGTTTTTTGGTGGCGGGAGTCAGAATTGCATTGGTGCTACAGGGGGCGCCGCTGCTTGCCTTTGCCTGCATTCGATTGGCAGAAGTGGCGATCGTCGGAATGGCTTATGTATATTTTTATCAGCTTACCGGAAATAAAATTAAGGATTGGCGATTCAGTTGGGCCCGGGGCAAAGAACTGCTGCGGGAGAGTTGGCCGATAATGCTGTCAGGATTGGCAGTTTTTTTGTACTCGAAAACCGATCAGCTCATGCTGGGTGCAATGGGTAAAAATGTTGAACTGGGATATTATGCGGCGGCTGTTAAAATCTCGGAAATCTGCGATTTTTTGCCGATGATAATATCGGCTTCTATTTTTCCAAAATTAGCAAATTTGAGAGAGAGAAATTATGAAGAATATTTAAATAAATTTCAAATTTACTGCGATACTATGATGGTTTTCTGGCTGGGAGTGGCGATCCCGATTTCATTGCTTTCTCCGTGGATAGTGCACCTGCTTTACGGTGAAAAGTATGCTAAGTCAGCAGCGGTACTGGCAATCTATGTTTGGGCGCAATTTGGCAGTAACTTTGGAGTAGCGCGCCACACCTATTTTACGATCGAGGGTCAGTTGCGCTACAGTCTTTACTTGACTGTAGTCGGTTCGTTCTTAAATGTGGGGTTAAACTGGTGGCTGATTCCTGAGTATGGAGCTTTTGGCGCCACCGCCGGTACTCTGATTACTTATTTTTACGTGATTATTTTAGTCAATTTCATGATTAAGGAATTGCACCCTTTTGGCAAATTAATTTGGCGATCGCTTAACTTGTACAAGGCAGCTTCCCGGTTAATGGGATTAGTAAAATGATTGAAATTAAACCCCAGATTCAGCATAAATCTAACTGCCCCACATCGGGGAAGATTCTGCATCCAGAAAAAATTTTGTGGCAAGGTATGCACGTTTGTGTTGAATCGAGGTCGCAGGACTCGGGTAGTGAAATAATTGATGTCTTGAGAGTCGGTCACAGCAACAACCACTCGCTGCAACTCGATCTCAAAAAAGCTGATGTTTTTTCTAGTAACACTTACGCTAAAGAATGGTTGGGAAAACCGTTATTAAATTCACTGCAAAATCCTCGCAGCGAACAACTTGAAATCACCAAAGAAATATTCAAGCCGTGCCAGCGGGCGATTATTTTAAACTGTATCGACTTTCTTTACGGGCACTCGCTGTTAAAGTTGCTGAACGCCCAAAGACATTTGGAGTGCAACCCCGACTGCGGGTTAGTGGTAATAGTCCCTAAGTTCTTGAGGTGGATGGTTCCCGATGGAGTCGCGGAAGTTTGGACAGTACCTATATCTTTAAAAAATGGTCGCGATTATTATCCTAGCTTCGCCGAGTTTGTTGAGGAAGAAACGAAACGCTTCGAGCAAATTTATGTAAGCGAAGCCTATTCTCATCCGAGTCAGTTCGACATCACGCGGTTTACGAGAGTTCCCAAGCACAACTTTGAGACAGAAGAAATAAAAATTACCTTTATTTGGCGGGAAGACCGCCTTTTTGTAAACAGTTTGCTGTTCCGAGTTCTGAGAAAATTGCATCTGCTGTCAATTGGGCTGGCGGTTCAAAATTGGAAGGTGCGCCGCTTATTTGAGGGAATTCGATCGCGCGTACCGTTCGCAAAATTTGCAGTAGCAGGTTTAGGCACAAAGACTCAGTTCCCGGAATGGATTGAAGATTGTAGGGTAGAGATGTTTAATGAAAAAATCGAACAGGAAATCTGCCAAATTTATGCTGATAGCCGTTTGGTAATAGGGCTGCACGGCTCTAATATGCTGCTGCCTTCTGGCCACGCTGGCATGACAGTGGATTTAATAGATGAACGCTGGGGCAATTTTGCACAAGACATTATCTACCAAGAGAGCAACCCGAAAATGGCTGCTTTTCGCTACAGATTTTTGCCCTATCAGACGAACACTGATACACTGGCATTCATAGCGGCTGTGATGGTTCTGACTCTTGATGAGTTTAAATCCCACATGACTGCTGATGTTGTTAATTGAAATGGCGGAGGGTAGGAGTAAAATATGACGAACTCTAAAGTTATAGTAACCCTGGCAATTGGCAAAAGATATTTGAAAAATTGGCAAGATTTCTGCGGAGCCAACTGGCAAAAGTATGCCGATCGCCACGGATACGATATTATTTGTATTGAAAAGCCTTTAGATGATTCCGAACGCGCTCAAAAGCGATCGCCCTGCTGGCAAAAGTGTCTGATCCTCGGCGAGGAATCCGTCCAGAAATACGATCGAGTAGTCTGGGTAGATGCAGACGTTTTGATCAATTGGGCAAATGCTCCTTGTATTGTCGAAGGGGTGGCTGTGGATAAAGTAGGTGCAGCGCCAGAATGGGCAACACCTAACGAGCAGTTATCTGCCGAAGCTAAAGACAGATTGTTTGAGACGTGGGGAATTACGGACGAAAAAAACGAGCGGGATACTTATGCTAAATACGGTATTGCGCCGGAATTCGATCGCATTGTCCAAGATGGTATTATGGTACTGTCGCCGTCTCACCACCGCTCGATTTTAGAAAAAGTTTACCGTGAATGCGAAGAAACAGGATTCGGTGAAATGCCTTGGCTTTCTTACGAACTGTTAAAAGCCGATCGCGTTCAATGGATCGATCCGCGATTCAGCACGGTCTGGAGCGTCCACAAAGCTTTGTATTACCCATTTTTGCTGCCAAAACCGAAAACAAAAGCCAGTTTGTTCGATCGCGCCAAAGGCAAACTTTTAGCGAAAGGAGTGCCGCCGCGCCTGGTAGACAGGCGGGCTAGCGAGTGTGCGACGACGGCTTTGATCAATACTTTTTTTCTGCACTTTGCGGGTACTGCGGGAGAAATGAGACTGGTAGACTTAGAATCGACTTCCTGGCGCGATTTGCGATCGGCTTAACCTTTTTTTAGTCGGTGCTGGAAGTACGGTAAATACTCGGAAGTGTTTTTGTACGAAGCGAAATTTGCATACAATTATCAAAATAGTAGAGTAGGTAAATGGCCGATTGGCAATTGAAAACTCCCGTCGCATTTATTATTTTTAAACGCCCCGAAGAAACCGAAAGGGTGTTTGCAGAAATTCGCAAAGTAAAGCCGCCGAAACTGTTAGTAGTTGCTGACGGGCCCCGTGCAGATAAACCGGGGGAAGACCGAGAGTGCGATCGGGCTCGGGCGATTATTGACCGAGTAGATTGGGACTGCGAAGTTCTGAAAAATTACGCAGACGTAAATCTGGGCTGTCGGCGGCGGGTTTCTAGCGGTATAGATTGGGTGTTTGATACGGTTGAAGAGGCAATTATTATTGAGGATGACTGTCTTCCCCATCAGACATTTTTCCGTTTTGCTGAAGAATTGCTCGATCGCTACCGAGACGATGAAAGAATTATGTCAATCTCCGGTCAAAATGTGCAGTTCGGGCGAAAAAGAACTGACTACAGCTACTACTTTTCTCGCTACAATCACTGCTGGAGTTGGGCCAGTTGGAGGCGAGCTTGGCAGCACTACGATTTAGATATGAAGCTGTGGCCCGAAATTCGCGACGGTAATTTTTTGGAGGACGTATTGGGAGACTCGCACGCTGCAAAAGTTTGGACAAAGACTTTTCAGCTTTGTTATGAACAAAAAATAGATACTTGGGATTTTCAGTGGGCGTTTGCTAGCTTTATTCAAAACGGTATGAATATTCTGGCTAATGTCAATTTAACTTCTAACATCGGACACGGTACGGGAGGAACTCACACGGCGGATGTCAGCAGTCCGTACAACAATATGGCCGCCGAGGCGATCGCATTTCCGTTGAAACACCCGCCCTTTGCAATTCGGGACGCACAAGCCGATAATTTTACTCAAAATACTTTGTATGATTACGATCCGCCGCTGCTAAAAAAGGTGCAAAAAAAAGTCCATAAACTGTTGAAAAAAAACAAGTAAAATTAGAAATAAATCTAGAGGACAGATAGGGTAGATGAAGGTTGTAGTTCTCAATAATTCTGATAGTGAAGGCGGTGCAGCCAGGGCAGCTTACAGGCTGCACCAAGGTTTGCAGGGGATTGGCGTGTCTTCGCAAATGCTGGTGAAAAATAAGAAAAGCGGCGATCCGAATGTCATATTGTCACAGAATGGCATTGCGAATAAGTTTGATAAGATTATTTCAACTATATCTAACTCGCCATTGCGGCTTTACCCTAAGAGAAATCCTGTGATATTTTCTCCCCAATGGTTGCCAGATTCCCTAGCTGCGAAAGTTGCCAAAATCCAACCAGATATTATTAATTTGCACTGGGTTTGCGGGGGTTATATGCAAGTAGAAACCATTCCCAAGTTTAATAAACCCCTAGTCTGGACGCTTCACGATATGTGGTCTTTCACGGGTGGATGCCACTACAGCGAAGAGTGCGATCGCTACACTAAATCTTGCGGTAGCTGTCCGCAACTTCACAGCAGCAAAGAGTCCGATCTGTCGCGGTGGGTGTGGGAGCGGAAAGCGAAAGCTTGGAAAAATATTGACTTAACTGTGGTTAGCCCTAGTGCTTGGTTGGCTAAATGCGCTAGTTCTAGTTCTTTGTTGAAAGATTGTCGAGTTGAGGTAATTCCTTACGGCATTGATATTAAAACGTACAAACCCATAAATCGTGAATGGGCGCGAGAAATCCTGAATTTACCTAAAGATAAACAAATTGTACTCTTTGGAATTGCAGGGGGGACTAGCAACCGCTGGAAAGGATTTAACCTGCTAGTATCGGCTTTGCAAAGCCTGAGCAAGTCGGGCTGGAAAGATCGGATAGAGCTGCTGGTTTTTGGTTCTTCTCAACCGGAAAATGCCGTTGAACTGGGTTTTAAAGCTTACTATTTGGGTAATCTAGCAGATGATATCTCCCTAGCAACAGTTTATGCAGCAGCAGATGTGTTCGTCGCTCCTTCTGTTTACGATAATTTGCCAAACACGGTGATGGAAGCTGGAGCCTGCGGCATTCCTAGCGTCGCATTCAATATCGGGGGAATGCCGGATCTGATCGAACACTGCTCAAATGGCTACTTAGCGAAACCTTATGAAACAGAAGATTTAGCTACAGGTATTGCATGGGTACTGGAAAATCGCGATCGACACCAACAACTCTGCGCTAGGGCGCGTCAGAAAGTGGAACAAGAATTCACTTCAGACATACAAGCTAGGCGCTATTTGTCTCTTTTTTCCGAACTTGAGGGCGCTTAAAACAGCACCGCCCATTAAACCAACTGTTTGCGCTGCTCTGGCGCAGCAAAAAAATTAGACTTTCTAAATTGTCCGTTTTCTTTAACAAACACCATGTCTACTTGAGCTAAAGCTCCGTCGAGGGGACGGATGTAACCCCCAAAAATATCGTAGGTGGCAAATCCGCGCTCTTTCATATAACTGACAACATCGTATAATTGCGGGCCCCCGACAAAGAATTGAAACAGGGATACTTCCAGTATGACTACTTCTGTATCCTCAAGCACCTTGCGACAGCCGTCTAAAACATTAAGCTCGGCGCCCTGCACGTCAACCTTCAATAAATAAGGCGCTTTTAAGTTTCTTTCCCGGCACAAATCATCAACGACAACCAGAGGAATTTCCCTGGGAACACCGTCGGCAACACTACCTTCTGACTCGTTGAGAGTAGAAGATCCGTAAAGTTGAGGGTGAACATTAATCGTAATATTTCCCGCTTGAGAGCCGGCGCCAGCCATGATATACTGAGCGTTGTATTTTTGACAAATTTCTTTTAAATTTTTCTCGTATTCGATCAAAGGCTCTACCAGCAAAAAGTTGGTTTGGGGGAATTTTTCGTACAATTCAAAAGTCCCGTAGGCAACGCCGACATCTATAACGGTTTCTGGTTGAAAACCCAACTTGATGAACTGATCGAGTACGCCGTACATAGATGTTCTCATGCCTCGACGCGGGAGATCGAATCCCAAAGGCTTAAGTATTTTGTACGCTATCTTTTTGAGTATTTGCCTCATTTTTTTTTCCAGACTACAATATTGAATGAAACTATTATAGATTGGTCAGGAACTCAGGGCTTAAGCCACTGAGCTTGTAAGAAATTACAAGCTGTTCTGACCAGACCCCTTTCACGAGGAGACGTTATTTAGGTCACGACACCGGCGAATGCGACGCTAGTTTTGGGCTCTGTCATCTGCAATTAAACAGTTTTAAAGTCACTGAAACAGTGTTGCAGGTCTAACAAGCCTTTATAACCAGGTCGAAGCGAACATTACCCCGAAAGGGAGAGCGAGGCAACCATACCTCTTTCATGAGGGGCAACCATACCCCTCCAACCCCGCAAGGGGATTTAAGGTGGTTGAAACCGCCCGCGTCGTTTCCCACGATCGGGCTAAAGCCACGCTCGTTTCCCACTTACCGATTGATTTTGATGAAACCACACAGCACTATAGCAACAATCGTAACTTGCCATAACCGCAAGCAAAAGACCTTAGCTAGTCTCGCGGCGCTATTCAATCAGGTGCTGCCGGCAGATGTCTTGCTGGTGGCGTACTTAGTGGACGATGCCAGCACTGACGGTACTGCCGAAGCTGTGCAGGAGACTTATCCGCAAGTTAAGTTGCTGCGCGGAGATGGGAATTTGTTTTGGAATGGGGGAATGCGACAAGGATTTGCTGAAGCCATGAAGCAAAATTATGACTGCTACGTCTGGCTCAACGATGATACTGTACTGGAACCGTTCGCCTTGAGCACAATGCTAGCAACGTCCCGCTGCTTGGCCGAGCAAGGCGAGACGCGAGCTATTGCAGTGGGTTCTACTCGTGACTCGGAAACTGGGGCGCTGACTTATGGAGGCTGGTTGCGGACTAGCTGGTGGCATCCTTTGCATTTTCGCTTGGTGACACCGATCGCAGAAGCTCAGCAGTGCAGTACGATGAACGGTAACTGCGTTTTGATGCCGCGAGCAGTAGTTGAAGTAGTGGGAAACCTAGACCCCGCATTCATCCACAGCATGGGAGATATTGACTACGGTTTGCGAGCGGTGCAACAAAATTGTACAGTTTGGGTGGTTCCTGGATACGTGGGCACCTGCTCGACCAACCCGCCGGAGGGTAACTGCTGGGAAGACCCGAACATGAGTTTGCTCGATCGATTTAAAAAGGTACTGCAACCGAAGGGTTTTGGGCCAAAAGAGTCGAAAGTGCTCGTACAGCGGCACACAAATATCTTGTGGCCGATATATTGGCTGTTACCTTATTTGAGGTTGATTTTGATCTCGGTTCGCCGAGGATCTGTAGGCTATCGCGGCTGATAGTATTTTTGCAAGCACAGGGAATGGGGAAGATTTTTTGGCGATACCGCTGGCTTTCTTGTCGTCGCTACAACTAAAGGTGAACCGAATGGATGAACTCCGCATCGCTTGGCTTGTCCCGGAAGTGGGCCTGGGAGCTTACTGGCAGCCTGTTTTGAGAGAATTTACGAAAGTGTTTAAAAATACTGTGTTCTACACCGGCGGTGTCTGGCCGGGATTCGACCCAAAAATGCCTGGTTCGTCGGCCATTCAGCTAGTAGGGAAGACGAGTTTTGTCGAAACGACAAAGATAAATACAGGCTATGATCGCGGATTCATTGTAGTATCGCCTAGGATTATCGGTTATCTACTCAAATTTCGTCCTCAAGTCGTATTTCCCCAAGCTTTCTCTTTGTGGACTGTAATTGTGGCTTTGTTAAAACCACTGATGGGATGGAAAATTGCGATTATTTATGATGGCAGTTCCCCGAATACAGACTTTAGAGATTCCAGTTTTCGGACATTTGTACGCCGCATACTTGTGCGGTTTGCCGATGCTTTTGTTTCTAACAGCAATGCTGGCAAACAATATCTGATGGAAGCGCTTAACGTACCCGAAAAAAAAATTTTTACTAGAACCTATCTTGTCCCGGATGCGGGAGCTTTAATGAAGCAATTGGATCAAACTAAGCCGCCAAAATTGCAGTTAAAACGTCCTATTTTTCTGTATGTAGGGCGCATCACGGCTAGAAAGGGAATTAAGACACTTTTAGAAGCTTGCGCTATTCTTAAAAATCAAGGTTATGCTGATTATTCGCTGTTGATTGTTGGCAAGGGAGATCAGCGGGAGGAACTGGAAGCTTTTATTAAAGAGCGCAATTTTGAAGAGCAGGTAACTTGGGCCGGATGGGTGGAATATGGAAGTTTGGGTGCTTACTTTCAGCAAGCTGATGTTTTTGTATTCCCTACTTTTGAGGATGTCTGGGGAATGGTGGTACCGGAGGCGATGGTTTTTGGCAAACCTGTACTCTGCTCAAATGGTGCAGCTTCCTGCGAATTGATTGCTGAAGGTGAGAATGGTTATATTTTCGATCCTAAAGACTCTCAAGGCTTGGCCTCGGCGATGCGGCGTTTTTTGGACAATCCAGATTTGATTGAGTCGATGGGAGAGCGATCGCGCGAATTAATTGCTCAAACAACTCCCGAAACAGCCGCCCAAGCTTATGTCGAAGTAACATCATTTTTAATGGTTAGTGGTTAAGCTGTTGTAGATAGTAGAAAAAAAACAGCGTTTTTAAGTAACCAACCAAAACTAACCACTGACCACAAATTAAAAACTCAAGGTGCATCTCTATTTTGCACAAGGGCGAAGCATTTCGGCAGACAATTTATTAGTTATAACCAGAGGTTTACTGCCGAAATGCTTCGCCCCTACGAATATATTTGCAAAAATGAGATGCACCCAAAACTCACGGCTAACAACTAACAACTAACAACTAACAATTGCCGATGAAAATTCTTTTATCTGCCTTTGCTTGCGAACCCGGACAAGGATCTGAGGAAGGAGTGGGCTGGAATGCGGTGGTAGAAGCCGCAAAACATCAGGATGTATGGGTAATAACTCGCACCTTTTACCGTACCGCTATTGAAGCCTTCCTCGCCGCGTGCCCGATCGCTAACCTGCACTTCGTGTACATTGAGCCTTTCGGCTGGAGTGAAAACTTTAAAGGCAGACAGGGAGGGCTGCAACTGCACTATTACCTGTGGCAAATTTTGGCTTATCAAGAGGCGCGGGAACTCCACCGCCAAATTAATTTCGACATCGCCCGCCACGTCACCTACGTTAAATTTTGGTCGCCGAGCTTCATCTCGCTGCTGCCTATTCCTTTTATTTGGGGGCCTGTGGGCGGCGGTGAAGCTGCCCCGAAACCTTTTTGGGAAGATTTTAGCTCCAAGGCAAAACTTTACGAAACAGCGCGAGATTGGGGGCAGCGCCTCGGTGAGAGAGATCCGTTTGCGAGGATGACGGCTCAAAGAAGCGTCTTAGCTTTGGCGACAACGGATGACACGGCGAAGCGGGTGCGGGCGATGGGGGCTAAAAAGGTGCAGGTGCTTTCGGAGGCGTGTCTGTCGGAGGAAGAGATGGCGCGGCTGGGAGAGTGCCAGATGCCAGGGGATTCGCCGATCAGGTTCATCAGTATGGGGCGGCTGCTGCACTGGAAAGGCTATCACCTCGCGCTGCGGGCCTTTGCCCGAGCTAACTTGCCGAATGCTGAATATTGGCTGCTGGGGGATGGCCCGGAACGCGATCGGCTTCAGTCTTTAGCGCAAGAATTGGGCATTGCTTCTCAAGTTAAGTTGTGGGGGAGGCTGCCGCGCGAGGAAAGTTTGGGGAAGTTAGGGGAGTCTCATGTACTGATTCACCCTAGCTTGCACGATTCAGGGGGGTGGACGTGTCTGGAGGGGATGGCGGCGGGGCGTCCGATCGTCTGTTTGGATCTGGGAGGGCCTGCTACTCAAGTGACTGCCAAAACTGGGGTAAAAGTACCTGCTTGCAATCCAGAACAGGCTGTGCAGGGTCTAGCTGAGGCTCTAGCTGATTTGGCCGGCGATGCCGAGTTGCGATCGCGATTGGGTGAAGCAGGTCGAAATCACGTCAGGGAAGTATATGACTCGGATGTTAAAGGTAAATTCTTTGCTCAATTGTGCGAAGATATAGTCTATCGAAAATCTGGGTGATATCTGATTTGTTCGATCGCACAAAACAAAGAAAACCATATTTTTTCAGGCGGTGAAACGTGAGCGTTGCAATCATTACGGGTTCTGCGGGTTTAATAGGCTCTGAGGCTTGTAAGTTCTTTGCCAAACAAGGCTTAGATATAGTTGGTATCGACAACAATATGCGCCAGTTTTTTTTTGGTGCTGATGGTTCTACAAACTGGAACCGCCAACTGCTCGAAAAGTCCTTGGGTACCAAGTATTATCACTTAGATGTGGACATTCGCGACTACGAAGCGATTACCAATATTTTTCAGCGGTACGGCGAGTCGATCGAGTTAGTAATCCACACGGCAGCCCAACCGAGCCACGATTGGGCCGCCCGCGCTCCCAAAATAGATTTTACCGTCAACGCTAACGGTACTCTCAATCTTTTAGAAGCAACTCGCTTGTACTGTCCCAAAGCGGTTTTCATTTTCACTTCTACTAATAAAGTATACGGCGATACGCCGAACAAATTGCCTTTAATTGAATTAGAACACAGGTGGGAAATTGAATCGGGACACACTTACGAAAACGGGATTCGGGAAGATATGTCGATCGACCAGTGCCTGCACAGTTTGTTTGGTGCTTCCAAAGTAGCCGCTGACATTTTAGTTCAAGAATACGGCCGTTATTTTAATATGAACACCGCTTGTTTTCGCGGCGGCTGCTTGACGGGACCAAATCACTCAGGAGCTCAACTACACGGCTTCCTCGCCTACTTGATGAAGTGCGCCGTGACGGGAACTCCTTACACCGTGTTTGGCTACAAAGGCAAGCAAGTCCGGGATAACATTCACAGCGCTGATTTAATTTCGGCATTTTATGAATTTTATAAAGCTCCTAGAAGCGCCCAAGTTTACAATACAGGAGGAGGCAGATACAGCAATTGTTCGATGATAGAAGCTATCCAGATGTGCGAATCAATTGCGGAACGCAAATTTAATTGGACTTATGCTGAAGACAACCGCATGGGCGATCACATTTGGTGGATTAGCGACAATTCAAAATTTTCCAGTCACTATCCTGACTGGAAAATGAAATATAACGTCAAACAAATCCTGCAAGAAATTTATGACTGTAACCGCGAGCGTTGGCTGAAGGAGGAATCGAAGGATTGAGCGAAAAAGCATCTGGAGAGAATTGCGGTAAACGTTTCAAGAGAATGTTAAATCAATCCTAAAGGAGATTTATGAATGTAATGCCGAGCGTGGGCTTAAAGAGGTGTTCCATGATTGATAAAGGGAAAAAAAATGTACTCGGCATATTAGTAGATGCCGTTAATTATGAAGCGGCTGTGGACAAAATTATTGTGGCAGCTAGCGCCAGGAAACCGCTGTCAGTTTCGGCTCTAGCGGTTCACGGAGTCATGACAGGGGTGCTCGATCGCACTCACCGCTATCGGATTAATCACATTGATTTAGTATTGCCGGACGGACAGCCGGTCAGGTGGGCGTTAAATTTGCTCTACAATACGGAATTGCCCGATCGAGTTTGCGGGCCGAATGCGATGCTGCAAATCTGCGAACGCGCGGCCGAGGAAGGATTGTCTATCTATTTGTACGGCTCCAAAGATTCTGTGCTGGAGGCTTTATCTAGCAATCTTTGCCAGCGTTATCCCAAGTTAATTATTGCTGGAACTCAGCCTTCTAAATTCAGGCACGTTAAGCCCGAAGAAAAACAGGAAATTGCGCGGCAAATTCGCGATAGCGGTGCAGCAATTACTTTTGTTGGTTTGGGGTGTCCGCGACAAGAAGTTTGGGCTTATGAATACCGCGACGATTTATCAATGCCGCTGATTGCTGTAGGTGCTGCTTACGATTTTCATGCCGGTAATTTGGCTAAATCTCCAGATTTTTTAGGTAAGATAGGTTTGGAATGGTTGTTTCGGCTGATTATGGAACCCAGGCGTCTTTGGCAGCGGTATGTTTTGTTGAATCCGCTTTACGTCTGGCTGTTTTTGCTGCAAGCTTTGAAAATAAAAGAGTTCGACCCCAAAGACGCCACTGCGCCAGTGGAAGAAGTATTGTATGGTTAAAATTTCATTTATCTGTTGTGAATTTACAGTTTTGACAAATAAAAAGCCAAAAGCCAAAAGTAAAAGTAATTATTAATTATTTTTACTTTCGACTTGAAAGTTATGACGATTAAAATCTAGAATTTATGGGTTGTTTTCTGTGACTTCTGTTGTACTTGGTGTGTAACTTACTATTTATGTTATTGAGGAACTGACAGCCGTCCTTGTTGGATGGCTTGGAGGACTTGAGTTCGACAGCCATTGCAGTCGCAGCCTAAAGTTAGGATTGCCAGGTTTCCTATTTTGTCAGAGTTGATTTCGGGGAGTGAGGATTGGCTTTCGTCTCGATCTATTCCTGGATTGGCTGAGATTTCGCTACTGGGCTCTATGCTGAAATTTGGGGAAATTGGGGTGCTAGCATTGGCGGGATTTACCGCTAAGAGCATTAAGGTTAAAGAACCGGAGCATCCCAGCAAAGTCAGTAGGTTTTTGTTCATGATAATTTTTCAGCAAACAAGCAGGATTTTAGTTTAACAGATGGAGCGATAGATTTGAGGATATCGCATAAAATTTAACTGGTTATTCGAGATTGCTTGTTTGTATTGAAACAAGTTTAGGTAAAAGTTTAGTCTAAATTCAGGCTGTTGTATGTTTGTGGCAAAATTAAAAAGGTTTGAGCCGATCGACCGCGCGGCTGTATCATTAATTCTATTGCTGAGTTTGACGATCGGGTTTTTGCTGCTGGGGGGCGATCGATCTTTGCCGAAAGTGCGCGATTTTAGCTGGCAAAACAAACAAGTAGGAGCGAGAGATACCGCTTTTATTCTGACTTTCAGCCGCCCGATGGATCGTCCAAGCGTAGAAGCAAATCTGCACATCGAGCCGCCAATGCCTGGAAAAATTAGTTGGTCGGGGCGACGGTTGGTATACACTTTGATAGCGCCTCCTGAGTACGATCGCACTTATAAAATTGAATTGCAAAAAGCGCGGGAGAAACTCGGTTTTGATAAACAAGGAAAGGCGATCGCACCGTTTGTCAGTCAATTTAGCACGCCCGATCGAGCTTTTGTTTACAAGGGGACAGAAGCCGCAGAAAAAGGGCGGTTAATTCTGTACAACCTCACCCGCAAACAAAAAATCATCCTCACTCCTGAGAACTTAGTCGTTAAAGATTTTAGAATTTACCCGGCGGGCGATCGCATCTTATTTTCTGCTAGCGAATGGTCGAAATATCAGCCTGGTTTCTACGAACAATCTTTGTATACCGCAACCACCGGCAGAAGTTCCGATCCGGCTCAAAAACCGGGCATTATCCAGCAAATTTTAGGCAATCAAGACTACGAAAATCTCAAATTCGATTTGTCTCCTGACGGCAAGGCGATCGCCATTCAGCGCGCCAAGAGAGGTAATGCAGAAGACATTGGTTTGTGGGTGCTGCGACCGGAAACTTCCCCGATTCCTTCTCGGCTGTTGAGTCGCCCGGCGGGAGAATTTGCGATCGCCCCAGACAGTGCAACTTTTGCCAATCCCCAAGCAGACGGCATCGCTATTTTATCCCTGACACCAAATGTCAAACCTTTAGAATTTATACCATCTTTCCGGCGAGTTTTTAGCTTCACTCCCGACGGCAGAAAATCGGCAATGCTGAAATACAACAGTGATTTTAGTCAATCAATATTCTTAGTCACAAACCAGGAATTTCAAAAAGAACTAATCCGCACCGCAGGTGAATTTCTCAACTGTCAGTTTGACCCCAGAAATCCTCAGCTTTACTGCTTGTTAACCAGGCGGAAGCCGGGGGGAAAGTTTTCTGAGCAACTCACTCTCGAAGCAATTAATTTACAGACATTTGCCGTAAAATCGCTGTTAGTTTTGCCCGACCAAGTGGAGACAAGAATGAGTTTGTCGCCCGACGGGTTAGAATTGCTGTTGGATCGGGTTGTTACCAAGAAATCGGAAGCAGTGACAGGAGATTTGAGAACAGATGGCGGAAGTGCGATCGGCTCTTCAAGTCTTCTACTTTTAAACTTGAAAAAAGCACCAGCATCTCATCCTTCTCCATCACCCGAAGAATTACCATTACAAGGATTTCGCCCTCGCTGGCTACCCTAGATCCCTGCGCCGGACAGGGCATTGCCGTGTCCCTACAAACCTGTTATTTGCCCGCGTAAGCCCCCATCCGTTCTTTGATAAACCGGATATAAAAATGCCTGAAAGTAGACTTAATCACCCGAGGCATTCCAAAGTCGATGGGCATCATATTTTCCGGCAACTTCCAATCCAAAACCTTGAGAGTTTCAGGGTGCAAAAGCGGGAAATCGATCGCCTCTAAATTCGAGCAAAGTCCCAATCTCATCGCCGCAGCTACAGTCGGAACCAGCGCCGGATCGACATTAATAATTTCAACTACCGTTCTGTCCAAAGCAAAAACATCATCAGACGCGCCCAAAATCCCTAAAAACTTAGGTTCGCCACCACTTGGTCCATTTCCTTCGTGACCGATAATTCCATCTAAAATTGTCAAATTCGGGTTAATTGTGCGGGCAGTTTCTACTAGCATTTGACCAAATCTGGCGCTATCTTTGCCAGCTTCCATATGCCACCAAGCCTTCATTTTACCAGGGACACAGCCGAACAAATTTTTGACGCCCATTGTCGCGGTTAATTGAACGTGAGATTTCAGTTTGGGCAAATTAATTACTGCATCCGCTTCCATTGCTTCTTTGCAAATCCGCAGATGATTGAAGTCTTCGCTGACAGTTTCGTAGCGTTTCCCCTGAAATTCAACTACTGGCAAATTGAGTTCTTGTAGCAGTGGCAAATAACCGTTGGCTTTGGCTACACCCATCGCACTACCAAAGGCTGGACTGTCGCCTAAAAAAGGTTTTCCGCCCGCTTCTATGACCATTTTTGCCACGCAGTAAACTAATTCTGGGCGGGTGACGCATTCTTTGGTAGGCCGAGAACCGGTGAGAAGATTTGGTTTGAGTAAAACCCGATCGCCCTTTTTGACAAAAACCGAGATTCCGCCCAAGGGTGCGAGCAAATTTTCTAAAGATGCTTGTAAGATTTGGCGATCGTATGAATTAGCTCGAATTAAACTAACAGAAGACATGATGTTATTTGTTATTTGTTATTTGTTATTTGAGATGGGGCATTGCTAATTGGTGATTGATAATCATCGGTAATGACAAATTACCAATGATTAGTCCTCATATCCAATGCCCCATGCCCCATGCCCCATGCCCAATTCCCAATTATGTAGACATCGGCAACCTACCAGCAGCAGCCCGCTGCATGGTACTAACTCGCATCGAATTAGGGAATATTCCTTGACCTTGAAGTTCGGGAATAGACGGTTTTACTTCCACTTTTACCAAGCGGGCAGTGCAGATAAAAACCGTTTGATCGACTAAATGGAAAGTCAACCAAGGTTGGCTTAACAAATGCAGCACTTCCTCTTGAAAATCTTGTGCGGGCATCGGAATACTAAAGGTTTCTGTGTGACCTTCCACATAATGAAATGTCACTTGAGTTGTGTTCTCTCTATCTTGAGTTAATTGGGCAAATGAACCTGCACGCATAAATTTTGCTCCTAAAGATGAGACTGTAAAATAATACTGCCATCTTGTGGCTAAGCATTAGCAGATGATGTTGGCATCGCACTCATTTTTTCTAAATCTAGAACTTTAGCCAAATCTTCTGCATTCATTAAACCGCGTTCTAGCACAATTTGCCGCAGGGATTTGCCTGTTTCTAGGGATTCTTTGGCCACGGCGGCGGCGTTGAGATAGCCGATGTGGGTATTGAGGGCGGTAACGAGGGCGAGACTACCTTCAGCATATGCGAGACACCGATCGCCCTTAGCTTCAATTTTTTCGAGGCATTTGGTAGTCAGCGCGCTGATGGTATTGCCCAAAATTTCGATGCTGTGAATCAGATTGTAGGCGATCAAGGGCATCATCACGTTCAACTCCAATTGTCCTGCTTGGGCACAAAGGGCGATCGCACTATCGTAACCCATGACTTGAAAACACACCATCGAAGTCATTTCCGCCATCACAGGATTGTATTTCCCCGGCATAATTGACGAACCGGGTTGCACCGGAGGCAGTTGAATTTCTTTCAAACCCGTTTTCGGCCCGGAGTCCATCAAACGCAAGTCATGGGACATTTTAACGCAGTCCTGAGCCAGATTTCGCAGTGAACCAGACACATTTACAAAGGGTGCCATACTCTGCATAGCTGCCATTAAATTCGGTGCTGGCTTCAGAGGTTTGTCGATCAATTTAGAGAGAATTTGAGCGACTTTTTCACAGTATTCAGGATGAGTATTTAAGCCAGTTCCCACCGCACTACCCCCCAATCCCAAGGATGTCAAATCGCCCGATGCAGTCTCAATTCTGACTTTATGTTCTCTGAGAATTTGCGCCCAAGCGCGGAAGGTTTCACCGAGTCGAACCGGCACTGCATCTTGCATATGAGTGCGACCGGATTTGACGATATCTTGGAATTCTATTGCTTTGTTTTCTAAAGCCGCTACGGCATTCGACAAAGCCGGCAACAAAGTTTTTTCCAGCGCCAACAATCCGCCGATCCGAATCGCCGTCGGAATCACATCATTGGTCGATTGTCCGTAGTTTACGTGATCGTTCGGACTAACGCGCTTGTAGTTACCTTTTTCATCGCCCATAATTTCCAAAGCGCGATTAGAAAGAACTTCATTAACATTCATGTGGTGAGAAGTTCCGGCCCCAGCTTGGTAGACATCAACTACAAATTGATCGCGCAATTTACCAGCTAGGATTTCGTCCGCAGCTTCCACAATTGCTTGACTGATGTCTTGGGGAATGCAGTCGAGTTCGCCATTGGCGATCGCGGTAGCTTTCTTAATTAAAACACAAGCATCGACGTATGTTGATAAAGGCTTAATCCCGCTAATCGGAAAATTTTCGATAGCGCGCAGAGTTTGGATGCCGTAGTAAACATTAGATGGGATTTGTTTGTCTCCCATCGAATCGCTTTCGGTGCGGTAGGTTGCGGTTGGCTGTTCGGTCATTCGATTTTAGATTTTAGATTTTAGATTTTAGATTATCGCACGTTTAGGGGTAACATCAAACCCAGTAACTCCGCAATCATACAGTAGTAGTGCGAGCGTCTGGCTCGCGAGTCCTGCCGCGAGCCAGACGCTCGCACTGACCATCCAAATATATAATCCGATCCAACCGAAAACTATATAATTTAATGGTGCAACTCTATCTAAAAAGCAACAAATGCAGAATATCTGCCAACCACTCTGCCGCTCCTCTCCAACCTCCTGCTAAACTATTAATAACCGCATCCTCACCCACATTTACGATCGCAATATCAAGATTTGGCCATCTGATGAGTGAAGGAACAGAGAAAGATGAAAATTATGGCGCGATTTGCAAATATGGAACTACAAAACTTGGCTGCATCATAAATCAACCGATAAACGCTTAAGGAAGGTAATTCAGATGCCAGAAACAATTGATTTTGAGCAAGAAGTGTTAGAGAATCTGCGACAATTGCCAGCAGAGAAACAAGAAGAAGTCCTCGATTTTTTACAATTTCTCGTGCAAAAAGCGTTACATAAAAAGCAGTTACCCACCGAAAGTTCTGAGTCAAATAGTTCGTCAACAACCGAACCTACTCTCAAGCTATCACTTAGAGAAATTGCTAGATTGCCGATCGCAGAACGCCATAAAATACTAGCACCATATATGGCTGCTACAGCCGAAGATTTTTTGACAGATCCTGAATTAACCGAGTTTTCGGTACTTGATGGAGAAGACTGGGAGACTGAGTATGACTGCTAACCCAAAACGAGGAGAGGTTTGGCTGGTACAACTCGATCCAACCCGAGGGCAAGAAATTCAAAAAACACGTCCTGCGGTTGTGATTAGTTCGGAAATGTTTAGTTCTATCCCCATGCGGATTATAATTCCTGTGGCTACATGGCAACCTAAATTTCAAAATCGCCCCTTCATGATTCTGATTCAGCGAACTGAAGAAAACTGTTTAGACGCGGACTCAGCCGGGAATATTTTGCAAGTTCGGAGTGTAACTACTGAGCGCTTTGTCAGATGTATCGGCAAAGTTTCAGAAATGGTTTTGCAAGAATTAGTAACAGGCTTAATTCTCTGTGTTGATTATCGTCCATAAAATCAAGAATGTCGATCGCCCTTACGACCACAACTGATCTGAATGTAGTAAAATTTGATATCTACCCATATCTGAGTGAAAATCGTCTTATTTCATTGGCTGCTTCTTGGCGTAGATTTATTGGTTCAAGCCCACCTAGCTCTAGCCACACCACATTAACAGGCCTAAGTACGCCATTATTCACTGTAATAGCAGGGTATTCACAACCTGGATAATCTCCTCTAACAATCCAATCACCTTTTACTCTGCGTCGTATAACCTCTCCTACATAGGCAATTAGATTATCATATAAATCAGCTTGAACTTTTTCAAATCCATAACTTTCAGCCTTGCTAGATACAATATCTAAACTTTTGTATGAATAATCCAATTCCTTATACAAAATATCTAAATAAATTGTTAACTGATTAATCAATTCATCAACCTTGTTAACAAGCTGTGCTTTGTTCTTTGAAAAATATATCCAATGATTTACAGAACTACCGCGATTATTAGCATAGTCATCCCTCACCTTCTGTGTCCATCGAATCATTCGCAGAAAATATTCTTTATAGTAAATATCTCCTCTACCAGGAATTAAAAACCCTTTTGGATCGAAAACAAATAGAAATCTATCATTTGATAACTCATAAATTTGAGGCTGATTCTTGTATCCAGTGTTATCTGTCTCCTCAAAGAATTTTGTAAACTCCTCATGCAGTCTTCCCTCAAATTCTATTAATTTCTGAACCTGATTTCTTTTGAGCCGTTTTGCATTAAGAGCTTTCTTGTTTCCCATTTTGATAATAAATTTAAATCCAACTAATACCCTGTCCAGTCAATTACCCGAAATACAAAAGTTTCGTAGTGAGGAATGTGAGTCCCCATGCATCCCAGGACTAAAGTCATGACTATATTTTATTCTGCCCTATTGTATTTAGCATTCGCGACAAATTCTGATTTAGAATTTCATACTCCTGTGCGTTCAAGTGCAGTTCATCACGTCTATATTTCGGCCTCAGCGCAATGTTAAGTGGCAGTATACATGAAATAATACCCTACATCATACTGCCTCTGCTGACGTAAATATCCATACTTGTGATTCCATACTCCTGTCTCTAAATCCCGCTCCAAACTTGATAACCCTTGCTCTAATTCATCATCAGTAATTTTGGAAAAGCTAGAGATCCCATTGCGAACGCTGTTATCCAAGTAAAGTTCCGGTCGTGCCCAACCCACCGCAGCAAATGAGTCTGACAAATCATTCGGTAACGGGAAAGGAAGTATATTCACGGGTGCATCCATAATTGACTCAATTTCAAACTTTAACTTGGCAATTGGCAAAAATGTGGACTGCACATCTGCAACAAAAGAGGGAAAATATTGCGTTAGCCAAAAACTCTCAATCATCCCTGGATCGTAATTAAAAATAACTACCTGACCGCCACCTGTAACCCTGTGGATTTCTTGCAGTGCTTGTCGATAGTTTTGGAAGTGATGGAACGCAACCATGACAATAGCTGCATCTGCTGATTGATTTGGCAAAGATAGAAGATCGGCATAGGAATCTATCCATTGAATTGCAGGATGCGCGATCGCCTGACTTCGCATTGTTGCTGACGGCTCAACTGCCAGAACACGATACCCATGCTCAGCAAGAATAAGTGCATAAGAACCTGTGCCAGCACCAATATCGGCAATTGTAGAAGCCTGTGAAGATTGCAGAATTTCTAACAGTTTTGTCGCTATGCGTGGATCGCTTCTTCTGGTTTGGGCGTAGGTTTTGCCGATCGTGTCGTAAAGTGCCATCCTCCCTCCTCCCTCTCCAATGCTTGGCCATAAATTTATCATACCGATCGCCTTCAACTCCCCCCCTCGCATCCTCCAACCCAAACAATTCTTAATAAAAACTTTATAAAACTTACCATGCTGTCAAGCATAGGTTAGAGTTATCCTAGAAAATCCAGCAATCCTGCAAAGCGTCAACATTCCCGTCACTTATCCGTGGTTCGATGACTCAAACCCAAAGCACCAAAACTACCACCGCAACTGAAATACTATCCTTGACAATTGCTCCCGCGTGTGTATTGCGCGGTCAAAATGCCCTGGGGCGATCGGCAGATGCGATCGCCCGTCTCGGAAAACGCCCCCTAATCGTCGGCGGTAGCAACTCCCTCGCCACCGCCCAATCTTACCTGCAACCAATCGTCGAACACCAGCAGTTACAATCGGCCCAATTAGCCTATGGCAATGATTGCAGCGAAGTCAGCCTCGAACGCCTGCGCGAAGCCGCTAGCAACCATCAAGCCGATTTCATCATCGGAGTTGGCGGGGGGAAAGCCCTAGATGCAGCCAAACTCCTCGCCCATCAGTGCCAAATCCAGATCGTCACAATTCCCACATCCGCAGCCACCTGCGCCGCTTGGACAGCCCTTTCTAACATCTATTCAGAACAAGGTGCATTCCAATACGATGTTACATTAGCCCGATGTCCCGACTTGCTAATCCTTGACTACGGCTTAATTCAAACAGCGCCACAGCGGACATTAGTAGCAGGAATTGGAGATGCGATCGCCAAATGGTACGAAGCATCAGTCAGCAGCGGACACTCCGAACAAACTCTGATAATTTCGGCCGTCCAACAAGCTAGAATATTGCGAGATATCTTATTTCAAAAATCTGCGATCGCACTCAAAGAGCCCGGTAGCGAAACCTGGCAAGAAGTCACAGATGCTGTCGTATTGCTAGCAGGAGTAATCGGCGGAATTGGCGGCGCCCAGTGTCGCACCGTCGCCGCCCACGCAGTCCATAACGGCTTGACTCATTTATTAGCAAGTCACGGCACATTGCACGGCGAAAAAGTTGCCTACGGAATTTTAGTGCAACTGCGACTAGAAGAAATGTTGCAAAACAATCAACTCGCAGCCAGCGCCAGACAGCAACTATTAAAATTCTACGGCGAGATTGGATTACCCCAAACTTTAGACACTTTAGGACTCAGAGACATTACTATAACAGAATTGCAGGGTGCCGCCGAAATAGCTTGCAATCCCAATTCCGACATCCACAGACTGCCATTCAAAGTAGTTCCCGAACAATTAATGGCAGCGATGGTTTCAACGACCGCACCTGTGGGAGAATTAAAAGTCAAGAATTAATACCGTTCGTAGTAAGGACTTTAGTCCTTCATTAAGTAAATTTTTAAGGACTGAAGTCCTCACTACAAGCTCGGAAAAATGACAACTGTTTGTAGTAAGGACTTTAGTCCTTCATGAAGTAAACTTTTAAGGACTGAAGTCCTGACTGCAAACAACTAACAACTAACTACTGATAACAAACTAATGACCTTGGATTGGATTACCACTGCTGACAGGTTGCAAACACTACCGCCCTATGTATTTGCCCGTCTCGATGAACTCAAAGCCCGTGCCCGCGAACAAGGATTAGACCTGATAGACTTGGGAATGGGAAACCCAGACGGTGCGACTCCACAACCAGTAGTAGAAGCCGCCATCGCAGCCATCCAAAATCCAGCTAATCATGGCTATCCACCATTTGAAGGAACAACGAGTTTTCGCCGCACCATTACTAAATGGTACAGCCGCCGCTACAACGTTGAATTAGATCCAGAAAGCGAAGCATTACCTTTGTTGGGTTCCAAAGAAGGTTTGGCGCATTTTGCGATGACCTACATCAATCCAGGGGATGTAATATTAGTACCAAGTCCTGCTTATCCGGTATTATTTCGCGGCCCAATTATCGCCGGCGCGAAAGTTCATAACATTATCCTCAAACCAGAAAATGACTGGGTAATTGATTTAGCCGACATTCCCGATCGCGTAGCCGAACAAGCCAAAATACTCTATTTCAATTATCCCAGCAATCCGACTGGGGCGACTGCGCCCCGTGAATTTTTCAAAGATATTGTGGCCTTCGCGCACAAGCATCAAATCTTGTTAGTTCATGACTTATGTTATGCCGAATTGGCTTTTGACGGCTATCAACCGACAAGTTTATTAGAAATTCCCGGCGGTAAAGAAATTGGCGTGGAATTTCACACTATGTCAAAAACCTACAATATGGCTGGTTGGCGAGTCGGTTTTGTGGTAGGAAATAGCAAGATTATCCAAGGTTTGCGGACATTAAAAACTAACTTAGATTACGGTATATTTTCCGCATTGCAGACAGCGGCTGAAACAGCACTGCAATTACCAGATAGTTACTTGAATGAAGTGCAGAATCGTTACAGAACTCGCCGGGATTTTATGGTTGCAGGATTGGCAGAATTAGGATGGAATATTCCTAAACCTCTGGCTGCGATGTATCTTTGGGTTCCCTGTACTCGCGGCATGAGTTCGACGGATTTTGCCTTGAATGTTTTGCAGCAAACTGGTGTTGTTGTCACTCCCGGAAATGCTTTTGGGCCTGGCGGCGAAGGATATGTGAGAATTAGTTTGATTGCAGATTGCGATCGCCTGGGAGAAGCCTTGCGCCGCATGAAACAAGCTAATATTCGATATTAGTTATTGGGCATGGGGCATGGGGCATCGGGCATCGGGTACGATCGGACAATCATTTTTGATTAACCAATTCCCAATTCCTAATTCCCATTTCCCAATCCCCAATTCCCAATTACTATAAGCTTTTAATTTCCTCAACAACCCAGTCAAAAGTTTCGAGAACTTGGTGGAGATCGGATTCATCTTGTAAAGTAAACAAAGCCAAACTCGGCGACCTTCTTTCACCAGGTTCCGTAGGTAGCGACAGACCGATCGAACTAAACTTATTTCTCAATTCCAGCCACTTTTCTTCTCCGTCAAAGGGCGGCTGCAAACCGTAATTGTGAGCTGCAATCTCCATTTTGCCAGCAATATTAACGGTAAACAACTGATAGAGTTTTTTACCTTTGCGGTGCAATTGGGCCGCAAAGCCTCCGTAGGTGTCCCCCGTACCCCACTGAATCTCCATTTCTGGCGATCGATCTTTCGCCCAAACGTATATTGCTTTTGCCATTTGCGCCTCTTCTGCGCCCCGTCTGGCCTTCATTTCGGCAAAAAATGAAGATTCATCCCAGCGCCTTCTTTCGCGGGTTGCGCTAGATTTTTTCTGCTGTGCTTCGGCTGTCTGACCGATGATTCTGGGAACCAAAGTTCTCAGCCCGTCTTGACTTACATACTGCTTAATTTCCAGGGCCAAAACTTCAACCGGATCCATTTGTTCGTTGAGAAATTCCACCACCCGGCGCATTTCAGCGGAAATTTCATCAGCTACAAAAACCAAGCGAATTTTACCAGCTTGCAAATTAGTTTTAACTTTTTGCCAAAACCGGTCTTCATTCGCATCCGCACCGAGAAACTCTTCAAAAATCTGTTCGGGATCGCGACCCCGATCGCGACAATTAGCTTCAAACAAAGCAATAATCGAATCGATCGGCCAATAAACGACCGCATTAGCAGCATAGTCGATCGACTGACCCAAAACTTTTTGCCGCAGTTCCGCATTAGGAGTGCGCCGGACATCAACCAAAGTCGGAATTGCATCTTGGTCGATAAACAAATGATCCAGCGACCACTGTACGGCTGTTTCCTCATCGCTGGCCGCTGTCACTTCCCGCGAAATTAACAGCCACCTGCGCGGTGTCGCCCGATCGATCTGGTCTCCGGCGATCAGATTCGGATAAGTTACTAGCAAGTCTTGTAACTGATCTTCTGAATCGTAGGGCTGTTCCATCATTTCCACAAGTCGATCGTCGTCCTGAATCAGATAAATACCTCCAGCCATGCAAGTCCACCTACTTAATTTTAGATTTTATTTTTTGAACAGCTAACTATTTGTTGACTGTTAACTGTTGACGGTTAACTGTTAACGGACTAATGACTAATCCCAGTAAATACTCGCTGTGCCGGCCCTGTCATGTAAATCCGTCCAGAAACTTCAGCCCATTCGATTTCTAAAACGCCGCCGGGGAGCTCAACCGCAGTTGTCCGATCGCACTTACCGACCAATACCCCAGCCACCACAGCCGCACAAGCACCAGTCCCACAAGCTAGAGTAACACCTGCCCCTCTTTCCCACACTCGCATTTTTACATAGTCCCGTCGTATGACTTGAATAAATTCCGTATTTGTACGCTGCGGGAACGCTTGGTGGTGTTCAAATTGAGGCCCGACAGTTTCTAAAGCCACAGCCGCAACATCCTCGACAAAAGTAATGCAGTGAGGATTTCCCATGCTGACGCAGGTAACAGACCAAGATTTGCCGTCCGATTCGATCGGCACATCTACTGCTTTGGCATCCGGTGCGGTTAAAGTTGTCGGAATTTCCGCAGCCAGCAGCCGGGGAATTCCCATATCCACCTTTACCTGAGAGTCCGATCGCAATTCTGTGACAATCACCCCCGCACCCGTGTGAATCCGGTACTCAGTCTTAGATGTACTCCCCCCCTTAGCAACCGGGGATTGAATTTCCTGAGATTTACTCCCCCCCTTAGCAAGGGGGGGCTGGGGGGGGTTCATTTCCGCTGCTTCCAAATCGGCGATAAACTTAGCCAAACAGCGAATCCCGTTGCCGCACATTTCCGGTTCCGAACCGTCGGAGTTAAAAATCCGCATCGTATAATCAGTGTCGTTTTGTCCGGGAAGAGCAAAGATGACGCCATCTGCACCAATGCCAAAATGTCGATCGCACCATTCCACAGCTTGTTGTGGTGTTAGCACAGGTTCCGACGAGTGGCGGTTGTCAATCAGAATAAAATCATTGCCCAGTCCGTGATACTTGGTAAACTCGATCGGCATAAAAACAAACCTCTTTTAGTTAAAACTGATGAGATGATGTGATGACCAAGAAACTGAGATTCAAGCCCCGTCCTTCTAGTACGGCTTTGATTTTCCTATCTTGTTGGCAAAAGCTAGTATAAGATAATAACACCCAAAAGATTTCTAGGCCCAAGACACGTTGAAATAGCTACGATGCGGGCAAACTTAGAAACGGCTAGAAAGGCAATGGTTAACTCCAACCGTAGGATAGCAGGGTAAAAAGTCGCCACAGGGCATTGGGAGACTTTAAACGGACATGGAGACAGAGTAAGACTACGCTTGCGTTGCATCAGTCGATGAAGTGTCAAGAATCACCGCACTTTTAGGGCGGTGAGTATGTCAACAAATTACCCATTTCTCAGTATGTCTGAATTTGAGACCGGATTGCCCAGTGTTCGCTTAATACAAAGCTACATCAAAGACAAACAACAGATAGAACTAAAACTCGTTACAGGCGATTTGCTAACAGGCAGAATTTTTTGGCAGGATAATAGCTGTATTTGCCTCCTCGATGCCTCAGAAACACAAATTCTCATTTCGCGATCGGCAATTGCTTATCTCAAGCCCAACGCTTGAGGAGAAGGGGCATGGGGCATGGGGCATGGGGCATGGGGCATGGGGCATGGGGCATGGGGCATGGGTCAAGGGGCATGGGGCATGGGAATCGGTAGCCAATTCCCAATTCCCAATTCCCAATTCCCAATTCCCAATTCCCAATTCCCAATTCCCAATTCCCTAATCGCTAAACAGCTTTTCGGTCACTTGCGCGGCGAGAATAGGCATCTTTAAGGCTGGTTGCAAAACTGGCGGGGAAGCAGTCCGCTGCATCAAGCCGAGTTCGTAAAAGCCACCGCACAGCAGCAAACGATCGCCCTCTTGTAAATCGGTAGTTCCGTCCGGCCAGCGAGTAAACTTCCCTTCCCGGCGGATCGCCCGCACCTGCACCCCGTACTGAGGCAGCAACTCAATCTCCGACAGTTTTTGACCCGCCCAAGGGCTGTTTGATGGCAGCCTCAGCCACTGACAAGAACTGTCGCCCTGCGGGACGGCAATTTCCCCCTTCGCCAGCAACTCAAAACTCACGAGTTCTTCCGGTTCTCCGACTACCAAAACCCGATCGCCCGACTCCAAAGCTGCCTTACCGTTGGGATAGTCTATTTCCCGGCCATCCTCGCGGACGATCGCCATCACGCTGACCCCTGTCAACTGCCGCAAGTTAGTTTCTTCCAGAGTCATGCCGGCGATCGGAGCACCTTCGGGCAAACTGTACCATTCGCTGTTCATATCTTGAACCGCCACTTTCAAATCCCGCGAAACCGCCAAAGGTTCGCGCGCCGGCCGCAGTTCCAGATAGCGACTGCTGCGAATTTGCTGTACTTCCCGCCCGATCGCCATTGCGGAGACTCCCATCCCAGCCAGCAAGTGTGCAGACAGTTCTAAACTCGCCTCAAAATCCGGCTGTACCACTTCCCACGCCCCCAGTTGGTAAAGCAGTTCAATATCTTTATCTTTGTTAGCCCGCACCACAATATCCAAATCCGGGACTAATTCCAAAGCCCGCTTCAGACACAAACGAGTGCTCATCGGATCGGGAAGCGTCACCGCCATTGCCTTTGCCCGTCCTACCCCAGCAGATTCCAAGACGTGCAAACTGGCAGCATTACCGTAAATATAAGGAATTCCCTGCGTTCTGCACTCTTGAATTCGGCTTTCGGACTCGTCGATCACCACAACTGAACAGTTGCGGCTTTGCAGCATTTTGACTAAATTTCTGCCAACTCGCCCGTAGCCGCAAACCACAACATGATTTTGTTCCGGCAAACTTTCCGCTATTTCTACAGGTTGAGACATTTGGTCAAAATAGCGCTGCAAAGGCCCGAAATTTTCCGCCCAATTGAATAACTGCGGCACGCTTCTCAATACAAACGGCGTTAGTACAAGAGTGACTGCTGTCGTTCCTAAAATTAACAAGTAAACGTCTCGCGAAACCAGCCCCAATGCTTGGCCGGAACTAGCGAGTACAAAGGAGAATTCTCCTATTTGAGCTAAGCCCAAACCTGCGATTAATGCGGTTTTTAGCGGATAGCCAAACAGTCGAACGATCGGCGTTATAATTAAGAACTTGCCGACAAATACTAGAAATACCAGTCCCAGAATTAATTCTAGATGATTCCAGAGAAAGAACGGGTCAATTAGCATTCCGATGGTCACAAAAAATAGGGAAGCAAAAATATCTCGCAAAGGCTCGACATAAGTTAGAGTTTGGTCGGCATATTCCACCTCGGAAATCATTAAACCCGCCACAAAGGCGCCCATCTCGATCGAGAAACCCAAATATTCTGTCAGCAGCGCAATACTCAAAGCCAAAACTACAACTCCCAGCAAAAACAGTTCCCGGCTTTCTGTTTTAGCCAGGTAACGCAGCAACTGCGGTACGATCCAGATTCCCGCAACTACAGCACCCGCAGCAAATAAACTAATCCGCAGCAGCGCCCACGCTACCGTGATGCCGATCGCCTCTGCTGGCTGGTTGAGAGCCGGCAAAACTGCTAGCATTAGCCCCAAGGCCAAATCTTGAACTACTAATATTCCCAGCATGACTTGACCGTGGGAAGTACCGCTTTCGGAACGCTCCATCAAGCACTTGAGTACAACTGCTGTCGAGGAAAGCGACAGGATCGCTCCTAAAAACACGCCTTGGGCGGGCGATTCTACCCAGCCTACAGCCAAGGAAATTGCCGTGGTAAAGGCGATCGTCAGCACAATTTGCAAGCCCCCGCCGCCCAAGCTAATCGCTTTAACTTTTTGGAGTTCTGCGAAAGAAAACTCAACTCCCAGAGCAAATAACAGAAAAGCAACGCCAAATTCAGCCAGGGTGTCCACCTGAATTAATTCCTTAATCAGCCCCAAACCCGCCGGCCCAACTACGATCCCTCCCAGCAGGTAGCCGAGAATTACCGGCTGTCGCAACAGCGAGGCAAAGAGTCCTCCTGCTGCGGCAGCAGCGAGAACTAGAACTAAGTCAACGATAAGTCGGAAGTCTTCTTGCACAACTTTATGAAAAAAGTGTAAAGTTATATTATAGTATCTAATGTGTTGACTGTGTTTAATGTATTGACTATGCTTTAAAAGCAAGTGCAACAGCCGCCAAAATGTTGTAATTAAGTTTGGCACTACAAGCAAAAACAGATGGATTTTGTTTATTGCCGCAAATTGAGCATTTGCAGGCTTATTAATATTTTATGCTGGGAACAGCTTAGAAATAGAGCGAATCAGCAGTTTTGGAGTTTTGGCCGCGTTGTTAATCGTAGGTTCGGCATCGATCGACCTTAACGACTCTCCCAAAGTCCCCAAAATTCTAACATACTTGGGAGATACCTCCTACTCGATATTTTTAATCCACAGCCCGATCGTATCAGCCACAACAAAAGTGCTGCAAAAGGCGAATTTAGGAAAATATTATGATGGCTTCTTTGCCCCCGCGTTGGTAGCATTGATTACTGTAGTTGCAGGCTGCATATTCTACTCTTTAATCAAAAAACCGCTGACAGTTTATCTGCGGAAAAATGTAGTTAAAAAAATAAATTTATCCAAAGCGCCAGCCAGCTAATTGTAGGGTAATTTCCGTTGGTAGGGTGCGTCGCGATCTAGAATCTCCGTAAAAAATCGAGAAATCTAAAAGCGACGCACCGCAGGGTTTAATTAGTTCGATCGCAAGCAACATATTTTGGATGGTGCGTCGCTGTGAAATTGTCGATCGCATTTGCAGATTGTAGAAGGCGACGCATCCTGCAAAGAATTGAGAGAGAAAATAGCAAAAGGGCTAGAGAGAAGAGAAAAGTCCTCGCCGGGAAAACTAGGACGAGGAAGAAACAGATGGAACCGCTACGCGAAAACCCCCGAAACTCAACCTGTTGACCCCCGAGATGTGGAGACGAATGGCACTACGGCAACCGACCGCATTGAAGGACCAGGAACCACCACGGTGCACTGGGTGATTATATGTTCCTGTTTCCCAAGAACTTCCGTCAGTCGGTGCGCCACTATAATTACCATGCCATTTATCGCTGCACCATTCCAAAACATTCCCGTGCATATCATATAAACCAAATGAATTCGGCGGAAAACTCCCCACATCCGTTGTTTGTTGGCGGTAAAGTAGTCCCTGCGGTGCAGCACCGTAGAGATTATTGCCATCATAATTAACTAAATCCGGGGTAATCGTGTCGCCAAAATAGAAAGGTGTTGTAGTTTCCGCGCGACAAGCATATTCCCATTCCGCTTCCGCAGGTAAACGATAAGTCTTTCCTGTTTTTTCAGAAAGTTTATGGCAGAATTTCATAGCGTCATCCCAATTTACTTTTTCCACAGGACGTTTCGCACCTTTGAAATCAGAAGGATTATTTCCCATCACCGCTTCCCACTGTGCTTGAGTAATCGGATATTTGCCCAGATAAAAAGGTTGGACAGTTACTTGATGCACTGGTTGTTCCGAAATACTTTCATATGAACCCATCTGGAACGTACCAGCGGGAATATAAACCATTTCCAGTATAACTCCATTACCTAAGTCTTCAGGGAAGAAGCTCGCAAAGGACTTAGTGCGGCTGTTTTCTCTGCCATGCGAATCGACTGTGATGACATCAAATTCAAATGTGGGTAAATAGTCTTGTAACTGTAGTTTTATCTTTAAATCATCCCTATCTTTCAGCAATGAATAGGCTGCTACTTTCACCTCCATTGACTCATCCCGCAATGCTCCAATGATTAAATCTAATCCTGCTTCTCCATATTTCAGCGCTTGGGACAGTGCAGCGATTCTGACTTCGATCGCAGGTGAAGCCAATCGGCTTTTAACGCCCGCAATTCCTCCCAGTACCGCAGCATTGACAGGAGTTGAATTTTGACCGCCTTTGACGGCATCATATTCTCCGGGTTGATTTTGCTCATTTGGCATGGCATTTTCATCTTTCTATGATTAACCACTGTGGCATTTACTGAACAAATACGCCAAATACTCAAAAATTACCCAGTTACGCTACTTTCCAAGGCAAATCGCGCGTTGGGTTTTGCGCTTTTACAGGCTACATTTACCGATTTGGCGCAAGTCCTAGCATTGCTTTATTCTTTGCGGTCAGAGCGTGCTAGAGTTAGCTACTTTATGTAACATGAGCTAGATAAGAATTTAGGATATCGGTGATGATGACTGTAAATCAAAGCAACTGCCGACAAAGTGCAAAAATAATTGTGAATCCTATTTTCCGGTGGGGAGGGTTGAAGGCAAAGCAGCTAACGATCGTAACTGGGGGAATTGTTGCCAGTATTCTCAGTCTGGTATCGCCCGTGCAAGCTTTGCAGGTGCAGGTGACGCCGGCAAATCCAGAACTGGGAGATACGCTGTCAGTAATCATTCAGGTAAATAGCAGCAGCCCGACTCCAACGGTTTCTGTACAGCAAAAAAACTACCCGGCTTTTCCAATGGGCAATAATCGCTTTCGGGCGCTGTTACCTACAACTCCGCTAGAGAAAGCCGGTGCTCGCCAAATTCAAGTCGCTGGTGACGGACAAGTGCAGAAGTTGAGCGTGCAAGTTCGATCGCGCAATTTTCCCACTCAATCTATCGTTCTACCTCCGGGTAAAGACAGTGAAGGTACTGACGCGGAATTCGATCGGGTAGACGCATTTAAAGCACTGGTGACACCCCAAAAGTTTTGGAACGGCCCACTTTTGCGACCCAACTCCGGCGAAATTACCACCATTTATGGCGTGCGACGGTACTATAATGGGGTTTTTGCGCAAGACTACTACCACCGTGGCGTCGATTACGCGGGTGCTTACGGTTCCCCTGTAGTTGCACCGGCAGCCGGTCGGGTGGCTCTAGTCGGCCGCGAATCTCAAGGGTTTAAAATCCACGGGAATGTCGTCGGTATCGACCACGGGCAAGGGGTAGCAAGTATTTTGATGCACCTGAGCCGGATAGATGTTAAAGAAGGTGATTTTGTGCCGGCCGGTCAAGTAATTGGCGCTCTGGGATCGACCGGAGCTTCGACGGGCCCTCACCTGCACTGGGGACTTTATGTCAACGGGCAGGCGATCGATCCGGTACCTTGGCGGCTTGTTGGAGTTGAGTAGGAATTTTTAGGTTTTTTGACGGATAAAGCCGTCAATTATGGGGTAAGTTTGTGGCTGAGGCGTGCAGATAACTGAAATTGGTTATCGCTATTGAGTTAGGATTGATATCAAAATTCTCGATTCCAACCTCAAAACTCCAATCTCAAGACGCTAGCAATCGCGTCTTCAAAAAAAATCTATTAATGATGCCGTTGAGCGGGGACGCATATATGAGTATTGAAAAAATTGTTGAACAAGCTTTGCAAGATGGCTATTTAACGCCGTCTATGGAGGCTGAGGTGGGACGGATCTGCAACACGGCTTCTGAATTGTCGATCGAAGAGTACATGGCTCTCGATCGCCTGATGGGAGCTTTGTTGACTGGGGAAGTTGTGGTTCTGCCGCGCAAACAGTTCATCAACGTAATGGAAGAGTTGGTGCTGAGCGATGCGATCGCTAGGGTGGCAGAAATTGAGGCGACGAGCGACCTGAGTCTGGATGTGGGAGATATTGCGGCTTATGCTTTAAATAGGCTGCCGCCTCTGTACGCGACGACGGAAGAGGGAGCTCACTTTCAAAGGGCTAGGGCTAAAGAGCAACTTCACGATTTGATTTCCAAAGAAGTCAACGCAGCGATCGCCCGCAACTTGGATAGGCCAGACACCCCAAACCCCACAGCTTTGGGCAAGTCTTCTGGAAACGAAGTTCTTTCACAGCTAAGCACTTGGCTGCAAGCTAACGCCACTAATTTTGAGCCGAATCCCTAGGCTCGCACCCAACGGCCCTATCTTGATTTAAGTCGATCCCGCTCTATTTACAAAGCGGGATTTCTAGTTTTTGAGCAACCGACATTCATCGGTCGGTAGAAGCCAGAAGCCAGAAGCCAGAAGCCAGAAGCCAGAATTCAATAACAAACAATGAGAATTTAAGAATTTTATTTAGTTGTTACTTAAAAAAAAAATCGGCGTTGCTGATTTGGAGTATGATTCATCTCCGGAATTTAGTAGGGGCAATTCTTGAATTGCCCGGGCAATTCATGAATTGCCCCTACTAAATTTCAGGGATTCACTCGCCGAGTGAATCATACCTAAATTCACCAACGCCAAAAACTCCTCTTCCCTCTTCCTTCTTCCTTCAAACGATTAATTGTTGCTGTCAGAAGAGTCTGCCGAGGGGCTAGCTACAACTTTTGTATCTCGCTTTTCGCGTTTTTTCCGTTCCGCTTGGATGACATCTTGAAGCACTATTCGCGCTTGAGCCATTTTTTCCAAATTGCTGCGGTACAAATCTAAATCTTTACTAACTTTGTCTTCAGGTAAGTGTAAGGCCGCACTAACTTTGGCGATCGCGTCGTTTCGCGTTTCCTGGTCTTTTACCATGTCGGCGTCAGCTTTTTCTAACAGCGAGAACAAACCGATCGCGAATAAGCGGCTGTACTTAAATTGAGGGTTGCTGGCGATCGCCTCTAAAGACGCTTGCAAATCTGCTGTATCTTCAAAGCTAGTAGAGCGATCGAGCCACGAGAGCAACTCAGAGCCGGAAAGTCGCTCTGCCAAGCTTTCCAATCGGTGAGCGTCAAGCTTGTAACGATCGGGGTCTTCCTCTAAAGACTTGCACAAACCGTTAAAAATCGAAACTCGGTCTGCTTCAGGGGCGTACCCGAGCATGAACCGATCGAAAGCTGTCACCACACCCAAAGCATAAATCGGGTCGTATTGAAAACCGGCATTCGCCGAAAGCAAGTGCATTTCTACCATCAACTCTTCTACCACTCGACGGTAAATTGAGTTGATCGGTCGAGTGTGAATCGTATAGAAACTTCGCTTAGTATCTGAAACAGTACGGTTATTGTTCACCTGAGTCTTATAGATAATAATTCTGCCGTAGCGGGCTATCCGAGCGGCATGAGTAAAGTCGGGGGAGTTAATGTGCGATCGGACTGACCATAATTGCCAGTTTTTTTTAAGCGGTGCTGTCGGAAACCAGGCAAAATTTTATCAAAAAGATTTTACGGGCGATCGACAGCAACAATTAATTTGTCGCACTACCAGAGCAAAACCCCAGTATCTTTACAATAATAGCTCTTCTGGGATCGCACAGAAATCTAATCTTCTCAGTTTCGCAGCAAGTTCTGGCAAGACATATCACAATAAGTTTTTACTGTCAATCCCAAATTCTCAAAATTCAAACAAACATGACAATTTCTCCTGAATTAAGAGCGTTAGCCCAGTACATGGCCGGCGAATTTGATAACCGGGAACAAGCGCTAGCAGACCCGGCTTGGTACGTGCACCTGCGTTTCTGGCAAAGACCCTTGCCCGTTTCCCTGTTTGCCGAACCCAGTATTGCTCTGTTTGCCGAACAAGCCAATATTCTGGAATTGGACAAACCATACCGCCCGCGCATCGTGCAACTAAGGCACTCACAGACAGCGCCAGGACTTATAGAAGCTCAGTATTATATGTTTAAGGATATTGAAGCGGTTAAAGGGTCTGGTCGCGATCGCGATTTGTTAAGAAAACTCACTCGCGAGCAAATCGAGATCCTTCCCGGCTGCACTCTCTCCGTTGCAGTGCAAAATTTAGGCTTAAACGGCTATCGCTTTCGCGCATCTTTGCCGGAGGGAAATCTCTGCGGCTTTACCTACGGTGGGCAAAATTTCCAAGTAGACTTGGGATTTGAAGCCAGCGCCGAGGGATTTTTCAGCTACGACAAAGGAATCAGCCCCACGACAGGTAAAGCTATTTGGGGAGCTTTAATGGGCCCTTTTAGATATGTCAAGCGTCAGGATTTTGCTTCTGAAATATTGGTTTGAACTCAGAAAAAAGCCAGGAAAAAAGCAATGCCGGTTGATTGACAGCAAGCGGTTTGTGACATTTGGGATCGTACATCACTGACATTTTGCAGTAATATCAATTCCACTTGCATTAGAATTCATATCACCCGAAATCAGGACACGGCAGTGCCGTTTCCCTACAATTAATGGGGCGCAAGAAACGGCACTGCCGTGTCCTCTATATTATTCAGGGGCAGCCGGAATTGATATAAGTAATTGCTTATATTTTTCCATAAGAAAAGGAAGCAGGTAAATCCTTACCTGCTTCCTTTTGTTCTGATAGGTTCCTGCGCGCTTCGGAGTCTCAAGCTCGCATAGCTATTAAACCGCAACCGATAAAAGCAGGAGTGCTCAACTGGCGCGTGGAACCCCCTCTAGAGCTTCTTCTTCAGTTTCAAATATTTCAAACACAGAATCCATCATGGTGACTTCAAACACCAGTTTGGCTTCGGGATGAACATTGCAAATTCGGAAACTACCCTTAACTTTATCCGCATCGCGCATACCTGCGACTAACGAGGTCAGGCCAGAACTATCGATAAAGTTTACCTGACCAAGATTCACGACGACATGGCGGCTGAGTTTGGAAATACACTCTTGCAACTTGAGGCGGAATTGCCAAGCTGTCGTGATGTCCAACCGTCCTGTCGGTGCTAAGACGATAACTGTTGTACCGTCAGATAGCGTGTGGGTTTTTTGATCAATATGAATCACTGACCCTGCCCTCAAATTTATGACTATTTATCACGGTGGTTACTTGCTCAGTCAGTTTAACTCACTTCAGTGACTGCTAAGGCATCCAATTCGCCCAATCTTGCGGTTTTAAGAACTTTGAGTATAGTTCGGCTTCTGGAGAGTTGGGTTCTGGCTCGAAGCAATATTCCCAGCGTACCAGAGGTGGCAGGGACATCAGAATCGATTCGGTGCGTCCGTTGGTCTGCAAGCCAAAGGTCGTGCCCCGATCGTACACTAAGTTAAATTCAACGTAGCGGCCGCGGCGGTAAAGTTGGAAGTCGCGCTGGCGATCGCCATACTCTTGCGATCGACGCTTGTCAACAATTGGGGTGTAGGCCGGCAAAAATGACCTACCGCAGTCCTGTACGAAGGCGAAAAGCGACTCCCAACTCCTAGGTTCCGGCATCCCAATCTTCTTGCTGCACTCAGCGGCCTTTCCTTTGACATTCTGGTCGCGGTAAAGCGGGCCTTGAGCGTTTTGGTAGTCAAAAAACAGACCGCCCACACCGCGAGTTTCTTGACGGTGCGGGAGATAGAAATATTCGTCGCACCAGAGTTTAAATGTCGGATAATATCCGGGATGGTGGCGATCGCAAGCTGCTTTCAGAGTTTTGTGAAAATGAGCTGCATCTTCAGCAAACGGGTAATAAGGAGTCAAATCGACACCGCCGCCAAACCACCAAATCGGCCCAGCCTCAAAATAGCGGTAATTCAGGTGAACCGTAGGCAAGTAGGGACTGCGGGGATGCAGCACCATCGAAGTGCCAGTGGCATAGAAATCGTGACCGGCCGCTTCTGGGTGCTTTGCCAGAATCAAAGCCGGCAAACTTTCGCCCCACACTTGGGAAAAATTGACTCCGCCTTGTTCAAACACATCGCCTTCGCGCATGACGCGAGAACGTCCGCCGCCCCCTTCGGAACGTTCCCAAGAGTCCTCTTTAAATTTGCCGCCGCCGTCGAGCTGTTCGAGGGATTGACAAATTTCGTCTTGTAGGCTTTTCATAAACTGGCTGACTCTAGCTCTAGAGTCAGCGGGCGGCAAAAACGGGGAAGTGGCTGTTTTAAGAGTTGTAGAAACTGTCATAAAATTTCTGTTGTCAGATTTGAGTTTTAGATGGGCGATGATTCCCAAATCCAGTCGTCCTGTAATTATGCCACCGCAGGTCTGCAAATGATCGCAATGAAGATACATTAAAAAATAGCAACAAAAATATACTTAAACTTGCGATCGAACATTCGCTGACCCAATTGCAGAGCTATCGTGGAGAACACAATGCCCAATACACTCGATATTAGTTCAGTCTTAGAAATCCTGCGACCCGTGCAAGACCCCGAACTGCAAAAAAGTTTGGTGGAATTGAACATGATTCGTAACATCAAAATTGACGGCGGTGTTGTCAGTTTTACTTTAGTGCTGACAACGCCTGCTTGCCCGCTGCGAGAATTTATTGTCGAAGATTGCCAAAAAGCGGTCAAACAGTTGCCAGGAGTCGAAACAGTGGCGGTGGAGGTGACAGCCGAGACACCGAAGCAGAAAGGAATGGTCGATCGCCAAGGCATTGAAGGCGTTAAAAATATCATCGCAATTTCCAGCGGCAAAGGCGGAGTCGGCAAAAGCACAGTGGCGGTAAATGTAGCCGTAGCGCTGGCGCAAACCGGCGCTAAAGTCGGTTTGCTGGATGCGGATATCTATGGGCCCAACGACCCGAATATGTTGGGTTTGGGAGATGCGAAAGTGATGGTTAGGGACGGAAAAAGCGGAGAAAGTCTCGAACCCGCCTTTAATTACGGCGTCAAATTGGTGTCGATGGCGTTTTTAATTGAGAAAGACCAGCCTGTAATTTGGCGCGGCCCGATGTTGAACGGGATCATCCGGCAGTTTCTGTATCAGGTGAATTGGGGCGATTTAGATTATCTGATTGTGGATATGCCTCCGGGTACTGGAGACGCGCAGTTGACGATGGCGCAAGCGGTGCCGATGGCTGGTGTGGTGATTGTGACTACGCCGCAGACGGTGGCTTTGTTGGACTCCCGCAAGGGGTTGAAGATGTTCCAGCAGTTGGGTGTGTCGGTGTTGGGAATTGTGGAAAATATGAGCTATTTTGTGCCGCCGGATATGCCAGATAAGCAATATGATATTTTCGGTTCCGGCGGCGGGGAAAGGACGGCTGCTGAGTTGGGAGTGCCGCTGTTAGGCCGCATTCCGCTGGAAATTCCGCTGCGGGAAGGTGGCGATTCCGGTGTACCGATCGTCGTGGGACAACCGGATTCTGCTTCGGCGAGGGAGTTGCGGGCGATCGCCGGTCGGATTGCTGGTAAAGTTTCCGTAGCAGCCTTAGCCTAAATTACATTGGAATTAACATTACCCGAAATCAGGAGACGGCATTGCCGTGTCCCTACCTGATTATTTTGGGGTAGGGAGACGGCATTGCCGTCTCCGAACTCGATCGCCAAGAAACGGTAAACTATAAACAGCAAACATCACATACAAAAAATTATGATTTTTCCTGGATCGGCAGTTCGAGTTAAAGATAAGGGCGAGATTTACTACGCTTTTCAAGGACAAGTCCAGCGAGTTACCGATGGGAAAGTCGCGGTATTGTTTGAAGGCGGAAATTGGGACAAGTTAATCACTTTCCGGCTCTCGCAGTTGGAACTTGTGGATGCTACTGCTGGCCGCGCTAAGTAGTCATTAGTCATATCAATTCCGGCGGTGCCGGAATGATCAGCGGGGAGCATCCCATTTTTGCAAAAATACTCGTAGGGGCGAAGCATTTCGGCAGTAAATCTCTGGTTATCACTAATAAATTATCTGCCGAAATGCTTCGCCCTTTCCAAATTGAGATGCACCCGATAAGCGAGGACACTCAAGATGCCGTTTCCCTAGCGTAATTAATCGTAGGGACACGGCAGTGCCGTGTCCTGATTTGGGGTAATATTAATTCCGATGCAACCGGAATTGATATCATTAGTAATACCAAATCCGGTTGAGAAACCTCTTTCGATCAGAATCGGCGGTTGAAACTGCTGCTAAATAAACGAATTTGTCCTTCGCTGACTCAAGAATAAATCGGTATTAAAGTCGGATTTGGTAAAATTAGTTTCTGCGTAATTCCTGCGATCGCTAATAACTGATAACTGATAACTCATAACTCATAACTCATAACTAAAACTATGCGTTTACCTTTACCCCAATTTGCGACAAAAGAGCGCCATCCCGATCGCATTGCTGAAGTCATCGAGACAGCTACTTCGGAGTTTTTGGCTCAATGTTTGGAACCGGAAGACTTGAGTTTTCCGGCGATGCCGCCTTTTGGGAGTTGGGTGAAGGCCCAGGATGAAGAGTCGAAAAATCAAATCTACGGTGTGGTTTACTACGCGACGACTAGCCCGATCGACTCGGTGCACAGAGCTCGGGCTTTGGGTTTGTCGCTGGAAGAGTTGCGGGAAGAACAACCGCAGATTTTTGCGATGCTCAAAACCGAGTTTCGAGTGGCGATTGTGGGGTTTGAGACTGCGCCGGAAAGGTTCAACGGGCACGGCCCATCCAGGGGTAAAATTTATCAGTATTTGCCGCCGCGCCCGCCACAAATTCACCAGGCGGTTTATCGCTGCGAACCCGATGAGGTGGTTGATTTTACGGTACAGTTGGACTTTTTGAGGACGCTGCTGGGAGTGACTAATGCGCCGGTAGATGCGCTGACGGCGGCGACGATTCGGGAGATTTATCAGTTGCGGATGCGCGATCGATCTTGGTTGGTGGAAGCGGGGAGGAGTTTGAGTGTTTTGTTGAAGGATGATTACGACAGATTGAGGGTGATTTTGAGTCAGATTCATCCGTAGCGAAAAGAGGACTGTTAATCTTATTAGTCCTCTTTATTCATCGCACTTATTCCCCTACTTTTTCTTGCAATCGGCGATATTTGCCATCTAAACGTTCCTGTCGCTGACGGCGATTATCAGCTTCTAACATTGCGAGCACTTCATCTAATTTTAAATTGACCAAATCAAGCTGCTGGCAAACTTTACGTATCCCAGCAACATTTCGCTGTCTTGTCTCTAAATCTGGTATTCTGGACTGTTGAGTCATGGCAGGTTCCAACTCCTTTTAATTTCTCGAATACTTGCTTCTGAGCCATCGGCTGCTGCTTCTGTCTCTGCGATCGTCCGATACAGAAACTCTAGCACATCGGCTGTTGCTATCGGTTGAGATTCTGCCACCTGTTGCAAGATTCTGTGCAAACGGTTGTAGGGAATTCTCAGACGTTCCTTGACATTATCAATTGCTTCTAACTCAGGCATTGTTTCCTCTGTTTCGCCAAATTGCTGTAAGAGGGAATATTCTGCTGCTGTTGCTGTGTCTAGAAGTGCGACTAACCGCTGTTGCAATCTGAAAATAGTGCTGATAGTTTGGTCGGGTAATTTTGCCATTAATTTGAATTTGGAGTGACAAATTATCAGTATAATAGCACTTCAGGATAGCCAATCAGTCGGTCATAATTTATTTAAACCAAAAAATCATATGTGGGTAGAGATAACAGCCATAAATCAGATTCCAGAGTCGGATATTTTGAAGGCTAAAGTTGAGGGAATTTCACTAATTTTCAACCGTCAAGGTATGAATGTGACTTGTTACCGCAATGCTTGCACTCATTTGGAATATCCGCTGGACATGGGTAAGGTAAGTGACGGTATCATTACCTGTCCTTTTCACAAATTTCGGTACAAATTAGATACTGGTAAATGTTTGAATGCACCCGATTCGCTGGAATCTTATCCGGTGAAGATTGAGGGCGATCGCGTTTTTGTGGAAATAGATTAGTTGCCCTTTTGTCACTCGGCGGTTGAAACCGCTACTACACAAACGAAGTCCGCCTTCGCGGACTAAAGAATGAATCTATCCGATCGATAATTCGGCGGTTCCAACCGCTGAATTATCGATTTTGTAGCTTTCAACCTACTATTTTGGCGCGCCGCTGGCGGAGGAAAATCCCCAAAAGCCCGATCGCCCCAACGATCAAAAGCAGCCATTCTTCCGGTTCGGGAACCCCAGAAACATTCAAAGGATTGTTCGGTTTAGTCAACTCCTCCTTACCGGATTCTACCTCTCTATCAAATCGATCCTTTTTAGCTTCCGCTGCCTTTAACTGCTCTCTTTGCGCGTCATTCACCAACACAATCATCGAAGAATAAGGCGTCACCACCTTAAAGGTTTTAGCCAGCGAGTGCATCGCATCCAATTGAGTCAATTGATTAGCAGTTTTCTGCTTGCTAAGTGCGGTGATTAACTGCCGCGCAGCTACGGGTTTAAATCCTTCATTATCAGCATCTGTGATTCTCGAAACCGCTTTCACCTTGGGAGTTTTGGCATAACTCCAAACATAGCCATCAACAACGTTAACTGTAGATTTACCCGATGCTGCTGTCGTCGCTACTCGCTGAATCGCTTCTTTGATATCTGTTGCAACTCCGCCGCCGCTATCTTGAATTACCTTTAAAGTTGCGTCGTCATAACCGGGTGGTAAACCTCCCAAATTCACTATCCACAGCGGTGCAGATATGGAAAACTTAGTTTTGCGATCGTCCGATAATTCGTAACTATGTCGATCGCTCACCACAAATACAGTATCATAAGTGCGATCGTCGCGCAATTGTGCAAATTGTTGCAGCATATCCTTAAGTTGGATCGTACCGTAAAACGTTAACTTTCCAGTATCGAAACTGCGTAAATCTTGCACCAACTTAGGCGGGATTCCCGCAGCACTAGCCACATACAAATCAACCGCATTTTTTCCAAAAGTATTGGATTTCAACCATTCAAAAGTCTCCTTTACCTGCTTATCTTCCGTAGCCATACTGCGGGAAGTATCGAGAACCAATGCAAATTTTTTGTCCTGCGGTAGCGAGTAATTTGCATCAACCAGTGGCTTAGTAGAAATCGTATTTTCTCCAGGTAAATTCGCAATCTGTGGTATTGGCTGCTGTTGCGAAACTCCCTTTACAAATGTCGGCAGCCAAGTTTCTTTTGCCTGTTGCCCACTGTATTTTACCTCTTTTCCGGCGATCGTACGATGAGTATTTTTGTCCCAAAAAATGTTACGTTTTTCAGCCAAAACAGGCATCGCCCAACCCTGCGGCTGTCGCATGACTTTATAAGTAAGCCACAGATTCATCTCCGTTGGGGCGTTAGTTGGTGTTCCCGAAAACTCTCGTTTAGCCGGAATTGGAAAAGCCCGCAAACGATATTGTTTCGGGCCAATTTGTTCTACCAAAGCCGGATCTACATTTTCTCTCACTTGCTGGTTATAAACTTGCTGCGCGGCACCGCGAGGCGATACAGTAAATGCAAAACGCTTTTTCAAATCGCCCGTATCGCCCAGCCAAACTCCCGTAACTGCGGCACTTTCCGGCAGGGAAAAGTAGTAAAATACTTCTTGCAAGTTCGGCGTTTGATTTTTGTAAACTTCATAAAGTTGAACATCAGCCCAATCACCATTTTCTGTGATTGTAACTTCTTGCGATTCCAGCCATACTTTTTCCTGATTGACATTCAGCAAGCCAGCTTTAGCTTCTTCGCGGTTAGATGTTGACTGTACCGCGTGCTTTACTGCTGCTGCGTCGCCTTTTTGAATTTCGGTATCGAAGAATTCGCCGTAAAGTTTTTCCGCTTTTTTAACATCCGATCGAGAGCCTTGATACAAAAACGGCGACATTAAAAAATTGTAGCTGTTTTGTAAGTTTCGAGCCGCTGAATCTGGCAAATTGAAACTTTTGTACATAGCATAGATGTGGTTGTTTTCTCCCACAGTGCTGAGGTAGCGGTAATCGGACAAATAAGCGTTCACTAAGCCCGATCGCACAATATCAGATTTGGCTAACAAAGTTTGGCGCACAGTGTCATTTGCTGCGGGAGTCGCCAGCATTTTCAGTGCTTGGACTTGCGGTTGCTGCTGCAAAGCCGCGAAAATAGCCAGCCAAGCTGCTATCACTCCCAAGCTTCCCATTATTGCCTGATTTTTTCCGTATTGCGAAGCAAAACTGCACCATATTTTACGTCCAGATTGGATGTAGAGAAAGCCATAAAGCAAAGGCATTGCCACAAATAGGCTACAGCTTGCACCAAACAGAATCAAGGACAAGATGAGCCACATGGTTCCAGTAAATAAACCATATTTTAAGATATCTAAAATTGGTGGAACCCATGAAAAACTAAAGAAGACAGTAACTGTAACAACTGCCACTGGCAGAGCATAAAACATCAGCAATGTAGCCGCCCAAACTCCAATCAGCAACATTAAACTGTGGCATCCTAACTGCAACCATGCTTTTTGCTTGTCTCCTATTAATTGTGTTCGATGATGATTTGTACTGTTGGCAGATTGAGAGTCTAAAATATTTTGAGAATTTTCTCTTTTTCCGAGATATCCGTACAACATTTCTACTAAAAATGCTGCCATGCACAAGGCTAATGTACCGATAGCTTGAGAGCTAGCTGGAGTTAGTTCTCGCAGCACAAACAGCCGGAGTAAACACAACAAAAACAGCGGCGCTTCTACGCCGTAAAACAAGGGCATTAGCTTTATAGGCTGATTTCTAAAATGCTTCGCCCCTATGAGTGTACACGCTGTCGGGACTACGATTAAAGCTGTCAGTGTCAACGAAAACTCAAGCGGAATGATACCGTCAATTGTCGCCATAATTAATGGCCCTACTAATAACGGCAATATTCCTAGATAAACAATTGATAAAAATGTCAAATTCCACAGCCAAAAAATGGCTTGAAAAGTTCCATCAAATACTGGTTTGGTTTTCATTTACTTCTCCTTTTAAGCTTTTTTTGACAGTATTGTGGACATTCGTAGCAAAGCTTTGCACTTCATCATTTTTAGGATTTACGGAACTGTCGAAGAGAATGGAGACTAGCACCCAAGTATGATTTTTGTTGGTGATATCGCTGCTGATGCGCGATAAAAAGTTATCGGTAGTTTGCTGCGGAGATTGCAGCCAGTATGCAGCAGACAGTTGATTGTCTTTGAGAGATAGCCAGCGGGCTTTGACATCAGATGTTAGCTGTTTTCTTTCTATGCGATCGACGGGGATGCCGCTGGCTACAAAACACAACTCCGGTGCGTGATAAGTTTGCCAAGATGTGCTGGCTACTGTGAGTATGGAACCGCGCAAGTTTCCTGAAACAAATCTCTTTTTTTCTGTTTTCGTGGCTGGGTAATTGCCAAAGAATCTTTGTTCGCTGGGATTTAGGGGAATTGATTCGGATCGGATTTGTTCGGGAAATATCAGCGGGGCGATCGCTAATTTTTGAGTTTCTACATGATACATTTGAGAAATGACTGCTAAAACAGCCACCGCCACAATTAGTCCGGGTTTAGCCAAGGGCTGATTTTTCAATATTTCTGAATCCCGTTGCGAGTCAAAATTATTGTTTTTGGTTTCTGCAAACTTGGGTACTTTTTGTAGCATCAACCAACTTAAAAAACTTGCGCAAACTAAACCGACAATTCCCAGGGGTACGTGCAGAATTTCTGCATACATTGGTTGTTTGAAAACTTGGGCAACCAGCACTAATACGGTAACTCGCAAAGCGTTGGCAGATACTAACATTAAGAAGTTAGCAGCGCATACTCCCAGCCACCTTAAACTCAATTTTCGGCCTTCTAACCAGGTAGCAGCCAGTAAAAATAGTGTCCCCACTAAGAGGGTTTTAATGCCGCTGCAAGGCACGTCAACGTGAGCGATGCCATTTTCCAAGACGATGATGTCGTAGGAAGAAATAGCCCCAATCTTAAGCATTGAGAGTAACTGTTCTACGACTTGAGCCGTAATCACTCGCGCTGGTAAACCCAATCCGCTATTAAACTGACTGTTGAAGGGTAGAATACAAGCCAGCAAGCCGGCAACTGGCAAGTTTTTTTGCCAAAAATTCGGATTCGCAAACAAGCCCCACAGCCCGTAAGTTCCGAGGATAAATAGCAGTACGGTAATTTGTTTGATATCAATTATGCACTGAAGGACGATCGAGCAAATGCCCGCGCCCAACATTAACAGCAGCGGATAGCGCCTCAAAACGAAATTTGGCGAAAATCCGGGTGGGCGATGGGAGTTAAGAGTCGATCGCACTACTAATGCTACAATCAGAAAACCAATTACTATCTTGTACAGTGTCGGTATCTCAACAAACGAGGATAACAGCCACTTAACTGCTGATATATTGGTCAAAAACCAAGTGAGCCACAGTAAAAAAGGAGCTAGCCAAACCAAATTAACCGCCCTATGGGGAATAACAGAATCTGAAATTCCAGAATCAGGAACATTGGTGCGCTGCATGATACCGCTTGACATTGACGTTGGTGACATCTTAGCTCAGCAAAATTGGTAATGCCTAGATCGGTAATTTAAGTTTTGTCAAGTTTCTATTTTTTATACAGAGAAGCTAGCGTTATAATAAAAATTTTATCGGAGGTAAAAATGAGCGAAAAAAGTCCAGGATACAAAATTGTTAGCGATAACCGACAAGCGCGCCATCTCTATGAAATCATAGAGACATTTCAGGTGGGTATCGAATTGAAGGGAACCGAAGTAAAATCAATTCGGGAAGGAAAAGCCAATTTGCGGGACGGATATGGCTTAGTTCGGAATGGCGAAATCTGGCTGATCAACGTTCATATTTCTCCCTGGAGAAGTGCTAGCAACTATTTCAATCACGAACCCCGCCGCACCCGCAAATTGCTGATGCACAAGCAAGAAATTCGCAAATTAATCGGCAAAGTAGAAGAAAAAGGCTTGACTTTAGTGCCGTTAAAAATGTATTTGAAAGGCGGCTGGGTAAAACTTGATATTGGTTTGGGGAAAGGTAAAAAACTGTACGACAAGCGCGAAGATTTGAAGAAACGGGAAGACAAGCGGGATATGGAACGCGCGATGAAGCAATTTTAGTCATCAGTCATCAGTCATATCCTAAAAAACAACTGAAACTATTGCTAATCCCAGGTTTTAATGGAACAGTCCCGGATGTCGAACCTATATATTTAGGATGCGGCGTGCATGGAGGCTTACCGCTATAATTCGCGCGTCAAGCAATTTTTTGACCAAAAAGATGGGATTCAAGCCCCGTCCTTTTAGGACGGCTTTTCTTCCTTAAGTTTATCAATCCAGTCCTCTACAAGTTGGGTCATCGTTTTCTCTTTCTGTTTGGCAATTCTCCGTAACTTCTCTAGCCGACTCACGGCAATGCGAATACTTAATCTTTCTTTAGTCATTGGGCTACCCAATTGCTACTCTACTATGTGATCATAGTAAGCATGAAAGCAAGATACCAGTACCGTTTCTATCCAACAAGCCAGCAGCAACAGAGCTTAGCTCAGTTGTTCGGTTGCGTTCGTGTTGTGTATAACGATGCCCTTGCAATCTGTAAACAATCAGAAAAGAAGCCTAAGTCGGCAGAACTTCAAAAGATTGTTATTACTCAGGCAAAAAAAACTGAGGCAAGAGCTTGGCTTAGTGAAGTCTCAAACATACCTTTACAGCAATCTGTAGCGGACTTAGAAACGGCTTTTAAGAACTTCTTTAACTCCTGCAAAGGAAAGCGGAAGGGTCGCAAAGTTGGGTATCCTAAATTCAAGAAAAGAACAAACAGTCAATCGGCACGATTTAGAATTGGAGGTTTTTCTCTTAAGAATGGCGGTGTTTATTTAGCCAAGATTGGTATTGTCAACCCAATATGGTCGAGAAGCCTCCCGTCCGAGCCTAGCTCTGTCACAGTAATTAAAGATTGTGCAAACCGCTATTTTTTGAGTTTTGTTGTAGAAGTTCAACCAATTCAGATTGAGACAAAAAATCCGAGTATCGGAATCGATTTAGGGATTAAAACCTTTGCAGTAATGAGTAATGGTGAGAAAGCTGAAAGCCCTAGCTACAAAAAGTTAGACCAGAAAGTTCGCAAGCTACAACGCAAATTAGCTCGCCAACCCAAAGATTCCAAGAGAAGGAATATAACTTGCATTAGAATCGCCAAGCTGCACAATCGAATTGCGGATACCCGTAAAGACTTCCTGCACAAATTGTCAACCAAAATAGTCAACGAAAACCAAGTGATTGTTTTGGAAGATTTGAATGTATCAGGGATGGTCAAGAATCGAAAACTTGCTAGGGCGATTAGTCAGCAAGGATGGAGAGAATTCAGGACTCTCTGTGAAGCTAAATCCGAAAAGTTTGGTAGAGAGTTCAAAGTAATTAGTCGATGGGAACCTACTAGCCAAGTGTGTGCGGATTGTGGGTTTAAGTGGGGTAAAATTGATTTATCTATTCGTTCAGTGCTTTGTTTAAATTGCGGTACTGAACAAGACAGAGACGAAAATGCTGCTAGGAATATAGAAAAAGTCGGGATGGGGAATCGCCACGACTCTAAACGGACGCAGAGGGATTGTCAGACTATTTCGGTAGCAGAACCCGATGAAGCGTCAAGAATCACCGCTCATAAGAGGACGGTGAGTATTTCAACTTAGTCGTGTTGAATTTCTGGGGATGTCGGTTGGTGACTGATTATTTTAGGTCGAGTCCGGTTAATTACCGATCGTCAAATTGTTAGATATCCCCGTAGAGGATTTTGAGGACGAATGCCGTCACTGCAAACTTAATTATAGTTATTTCACCAGACTCGATTTTATGTCCTAATACAGTCGCGTACTGTTGGCGATCGCCAGCCCTACACTAAGTATTATTACTTATTCGCTTTGAAGCAGCCCTACTTTTTTCCCCTTGCAGCTTCCTTTTTCCTAAAAACATCCGGATCGCTGGTGGAGTGCCATGAAGAATCAACCTATGCTCGAATACATCTAGGTAATCGCAGCATTACGCAAGCATTAGGCTGTGGAGCTGCAAACTCTTATGAGGAATGGGTTCAAGCCTTCCTTCATTTCGTAAAATTATGATGTCATTAGGGTGGCAATTAAATGTGGCAAACAAAATATCACTTAACTCTCAAGTTAAAATATGCCAAAAACGACACCATTAGCTAACATTTTTAATGTCATGAAAGAGCCAGGAAAAAAGTATCACCAGTCAAAATTGGCGGCATTCCTATTAATGCTAACAGTAGGCTTTGGCGGCTGGCAATTTGGGTTGCCGGAACTCGCATCATTTTTTAATAATAAAGGTATTGAAAACTACAAAGCCAATCGATTAGCTGATACTCAACAAGCCTATGAGTTAGCGCTATCCTTAGATCCAAAAAGCCGACCGGCTCTTTATAATTTGGGATGGCTTTGCGAAGAAGTACAAGATTTAGAATGTGCCCGAGGAAAATATATGCAAGCTGCCAAACTCGGTATGCCTGCTGCTTACAGCAATTTGGCTCGATTATACATAGTTGAGAAGAAAAACTATCCTGCTGCCGTTCACTTGCTGTGGCAAGGTTTGAAATTAGCTGAGGACGAGCCAGTTAAATATTCTTTACTCAAAAACTTGGGATGGGCTCGGCTGAAACAGGAACGATATTCCGAAGCGTTGCAACATCTGGATGCAGCGATTAAGCTTGATAGTGAAACTCCAGCAACTTATTGCTTAAAAGCTCAAGTCCTAGAAGGGATGAAAAAGACGAAGGAAGCACTACCCCAGTGGAAAAATTGTCTAAAGTATGCGGATTCTCAAGAATTCGATGAGGATATATGGATAGGAATGGCACGTCAACGATTAAAAGAGGAAAAAACAAATAAATGAAACGCACAGTTTTGCTTTCATCAACCATACTGGCAATTATAACGGTAATGGAGCTGAGTCCAGCCTCAAAAGCGGTGCCAACTCCTGTGACTGTTAGACCTACAGTTAATCAATCCGTCGAAACGCCGTTCAACTCGAATCAGTCAACGTCGTGGCGGAGGTGCAGAGATAGAGATGGTGGAAATTATCCGTGCCCGAGGTTCGTCATGCCTTCGGAAAGCGAAGAATAAGAGTTATTTTCCAGAAATTTTGTAGAGTGCGCCATCAGCGCTTCGATAAGAACAGGTTGTGTAGTATGTAGTAGTATTATGTAGGGTGCGCCAGCGCACCTTTATACTATTTTTAAATTCCAGATTTTAGATTAAGAATTGGGAAGGGTATCAATTCCGGTGGCATCGGAATTATCAGGGCGATCGCCTCGTCTCGATCGCACTTATATCATCCAAATATATTATTCTGATGCAGCCGGATTCGATCTAATTTGTCTTTACCTGCGGGCGATATCATCGGCAACGCCCAATTTTAGAGCCACCAAGTACCGATATTTACAGCATCCGCACCGGGCGGGGAGAAAACCCCGCCAGCACTTCAATCTACTCGCCATCTGTCAAAGCTGGATTTTGTGGTTGCTGCGAGTTGGTGTAAAAACTAGCAATAATCGCCACCATCAACCACCAAAGCATATTAACTTCGGGCCGATACCAAACAGTATCGACGAAACCGTGGGCCATCATTCCGGCTAAAGTGGCGATCGCCGCCATCAACCAAAACCCTTGATTCGATTTAAGATTTGGGGATTCTTCCTGGGAGTTAGAGCTGTTAAATTGCGCTTCGCGCAATCTTTTGATCTGCAACAAACCTTGATTGATGGTGACAGTCATCAGCCACAGGAAACACATTAAACCGATAAAACCAGTCTCCACCGCAATTTCCAGCAGCACGGAATAAGCACTCAAAGCAGTGAATCTCGGCTTCATATAAAGCGGATAAACTTTATTAAACGCAGTGTTTCCCGGCCCGATTCCGAGAATTGGCCGATCGCGAATCATTTCAATCACCGCAGTCCAAACATTAATCCGAAAATTGTTGCTGCTGTCACCGCGGCCGATAAACATACTCAAAATTCGATCGCGCAGCGGCTCCACCAAAGCCACTCCCAAAATTAACGCCCCGGCTAAACCTCCCAATCCTAACGGCAGCGCCCAAGTCCGCCAGAACTTAGGCATCAAAGGGCTGTACCAGTACCAAAGCAGCACTAAAAACACCACGAGCAGAGCCACAAAACCGATCCAAGCACCCCGGCTGTCGGTGTACCGCAAACACGCTAAATTTACCACCAACATCGTCAGCGCTAAAAGTTTTGTGCCCCATCCCTTCCACACAAAAAGCGCGGCAGCGCTCAATGCAATTGCCGGCAGCAAATAGGAACCTAGCAAGTTTGGATTGCCCAAAAAGCTGTAAACCCGCGTGAGATTGGCTTGAGTAGAAGTCGGATCGTTCCAAGTAGCTAATGGCGGCACTTTATCAATCCACTGCCGCACGCCGTAAAAACTGACAACTAGAGCAACATTAAGATATACGGCAATTAACCACGATCGCCAGCGGGAATCTCGCAAGATCCGCGCCATCAGCGCAAAAAACAGCAAATACAGCGTTAGCTTGCTCCAACCTGTAAAAGCGGCGGCTTTCACCGGCGACATGGCGGTGGCGACGGTAGCAATGCCCCAATATGCCAGTACCAGTAGGTGGATGGGTGTAAGGGCGATCGCGCGATCGTCGGAAACAGTCAGCAGCACCCAAAATGCAGCGCCAGCCCCCATCAACACTCCCACTAACGCATTGTTCACAAACGGCCCCAAACCGAACGTCAAGGCCAGCAAAACAAAACCCAGGGGTTCTGCCCACTGCATCAGCCAGCTACTCTGGCGCCAACTGCGCAATGAGCCGATCGCCAAATTCAATAAATAACTGCCATTTTGCCACTGAGAGAGCGGAAAATTTGCCAGAGTTAACTGTTGCCAAACTGAATTCATTTTTAGATTGATTATTGGTAATTGGGCATCGGGAATTGGGAATTGGGAATTGGGAATTGGGAATTGGGAATTGGGCCGAAGAACCCAAGAGCATAGTTTCTTCTTCTTCCTTCTTCCTTCTTCCTTCTTCCTTCTTCCTTCTTCCTTCTTCAACCTTCCAACAACTCCGTAGCATTAGTGCAGGGGAGCGAGAGTACGTAGCGATATCCAGATTCCGGGGTACCTTGAATCGAGAGTTGGCCGCCTTGAATTTCCACCAACTGGCAGCAAAGTAGCAGCCCCAAGCGTTCCCGCGCCCCGTAACCAGCTAACGCCGGTGCGGTATCTGCGGCATTTTGGGCTACCAAAGCCGCCAACTCAGAAAACGCCAGCGTTAATTGCTGAGAACCCTGCGTCTGTGTCGGAAGTTGCGGTTCGAGTCCGAGTTCCGAGGTTTCGGAGTTCGATCGCGAATCGCTACCCGATCCGACCTTCAACAAGTAATCGGAGTAGAGTTTAGCATGGGGCAAACTTTCTCCCAACCAAGGATGAAAAACCCAAACTCCGATGTTGATACCCTCTTCTTTTCTAGAAACGTGAACTCGAATCACGCTACCTGCTCCAGCAGATTGAATAATGCTAAAAATTAAGTGGTGGAGCATTTGCTGAACTTTATCCTTATCGGCCAACCAGATGCGCGGCCCGGGCCCCATCGATAAGTTAATTTCTTGCTCTCGTCTACTTGCGGCCTGCGACAAAACTGTTACCACCTGCTGACATAAAGTTTCTATATCGACTGCGGTTCGCTTCAAAGTGAAAGCGGAATCATCTAGTTCTGCCAGTTCCAAAATTTCTTCAACTAGCGATCGCAAAGACCGGCTGCTGTCTTGGATCACGTCGATATATTCTTTTTGCTTGCTCGTTAAGGGGCCGTAAATTTCTTGGTTCAACACGCTTGCCATGCCGAGGACAGCAGTGAGCGGCGTGAGTAATTCCTGGGCTAAATGATTCAGCAGTTTTACCTTAATTGAGTGAGTAGACAAATCGATAGGTTTGTTATTCATCGGTTATTTTTCTGGCTTTATTATCGAGCGTTGATTATTGGCGGTTTATGAGGTCTCTTTCAAAAGTCTATAACAACTTGTTGACGAATGACTGATCACTAATTAATCATTCCTTCTAAAGCCGATTGCAAGTCTTGAGTGAGTTCGGCAACTGCTAACCTGCGACTGCTTTGATATCCTTCCCAGCGATCGCTCACTGATATCGGTTCGCCCACCGTCATTTGTACCTGCTGTTTGCCCAAAGAAGGCCGAGCGAAAGGATTTCCGCCTTTGATGCGAGTCAGTACGTCCTGGAGCAGTAAAGTTGTTTCTGCCAAACGTTCTGCTGTCAGTTGTTCTTGGACGTACCTGCCGGTGACGGACACGAAACTTTCGACAAGTCTCATGTGCCACATCCGAAGACTTGCTTCTTCAGCGAGGCGATCGGCTAATCCTCTTTCTAAGGGACAAAGTGCTGCAATATCTTTGATATCTTCTCGATAAATATAATCCCAGCCTGCTTGTTCCAGACGGCGGCAGCGGTCTATCAAACTGCCTTTTGGCTTTAAGTTAAAATATTCTTCTGCTACTTGCAATGCCGTGTCTAACAGTGTTTGCAGGCGAGCCACCAGCACTTCATTGCCAGAATCGTTTGCTGTTTTTTCCGGCAGTGATAATGATGTTAAATTCGATTTTGCTGGCAGTAAATTTCGATGATAAAAACGGGTATAAAAGTTTTCCATTACTGCTAGCAAATGGCTGCCCAGTCGAATCAAGCGCAGATATTGAAATTTGCGTTCGGGGTTTTCTGAAGCGAGATTTTCCGCCTCTAAATTGGCGGTGTCGCTGCGTTCTAACGGTGGCAGCCCGCAATCTATTTCTAATTGAGTTAAAAGTTTTTCTAGGGATTCCCAAGGTGGATTGACATAGCGGTATTGAATGCCGATCGGCACAATTAACACTTTTTCAGTGCGATCGGCTTTGTGCAAGTCTTCAACGCACCAGAAGCCCATTTGAGCAATTCCCGGTTCGAGGGGGCTAACTATTTCATTGTGACCGTTGGTAGCGCCTTCTGGGGCGGCGGCGATCGGGAATTGGCTGTTGGCGAATAAATCGCGGGCCGATCGCAATCCAGGGCGATCGATCTTGCCGCGGACGATCGGAGTCCCGCCGAGGCGAGAATACAGCCAGCCGACAGCAGAACCAGCCCACAGCGGAATGCCGCGATCGTAGATAAAGTGGGAATGTACGGGAAATTGCAGGGGAATGCCTTTTTGGCGCGCAGCTTGCGGAACGAGTTTCCAAACCAGTTGTCCCAAACAGTAGGGATCGTCTGAGTTGGGGTGGCGGAAGGCCAGCAAAAAGCGAACTTTCTGATTTTGAAATTGGTGGAATAGTTCGGCGAGGGTTTCGACGTTTTCGGCTTGAATATCGCTGATATTCGTCCGCAACCGCAGCCAACAGGGGAGTATTTGCTGACAGCCCCGCACGATTAGGGGGTTGTAAGCAGGGGGTATGAATTCCAGCGGCGGCTGAACTTGGTTAATTGAATTGGGCATTTGGCGATTTTAAATTTGAGCTTTGAGATTTTAGAAAATAGGGCGGTTGAAACCGCTTCTATACAGACAAAACCGACTCCAAGCGGGTTGAAGAGTCAGCAGTTTTAACCGAATAGCTAACTAACCGTAGGGTGCGTCAGGCAGAAAATTCTGAGTCTGCCATCCTTATATTCTCACCTGACGCACCCTACAATAACTAACTAACCGTAGGGTGCGTCAGGCAGAAAATTCTGAGTTTGCCATCCTTAGATTCTCACCTGACGCACCCTACAATAACTAAAATCTCAAATCTCAAATCTCAAATCCTATTGTGCAGCTTCAAGAATTACCTCTTGGAAGTTAATCACGTCCGATCGCGGATCGCAGTGAGTGACTTTGACTTCAAATCGATCGCCTATTTCGACCGATCGACCAAACCGCATCGCCAATTCTAAACCCAACTCTTCCAACAAAATCAATCCGAGATTGCTATCTTCCCTTAGCCAGCGCAACATTAAAGCTTCCCAGACTTCTTCAGGATTTCGCCGCAAATATTCCAATCCCCAATAGCGATTTGTTTGGCGTTCGACACTAGAAGCTTCTCTGACTGCTGTACCCAAACACATTACAATGTCCTGCATTTCTTCAGGAGAAAAAGGTTGCGGTTCATCGCGCAAATGAGCTTTGATTTGGAAATGAGTCAGCAAATCGGTATAACGGCGGATCGGAGAAGTAACTTGAGTGTAGGCTTCCAAACCCAAACTAGAATGCCTTCCAGGAGTCAAATTCATCTCACTGCGGGGCATACAGCGGCGCACAGCGCAAGCGCGGGCGGGGCCTGCGGGGACTGCTAACAGTTCTTCCTCTGGTGGGAGTTCCGGCTGGGGCTGATGGCGGTAGGGTATGGCGAGGCTGTGTGTTTGACCGTAGCGGGCTGCGACTTCTCCGGCTAAAATCATCATTTCAGCTACTAGCAATCGGGCTGTCGAGTCGTCGATGACGTGAATTTTGATTTCATCGCCGTTGACTTTGATCACCGATTCGGGCATGAAAATGCTGATTGCGCCTTGGGTTTCCCGCCATTTTTGTCGGAGTTTGGCAAGTGTGGCGATCGCACTTATTTCCGGTTCTGCTTCGATTCCCAACTCCAACATCTCGTCTACATCATCGTAGGTTAAGCGGTAGGTAGGTTTCACCGTGCTGATGTGAATGCTGTAATCTTCGACTGCACCAGTTTCATCTAAAATAATGCTAAAGCTGAGAGCACTGCACTCTTTACCTTGAATTAAACTCATCGGCCCCGTTGCCAACTCTGGCGGAAACATCGGTATCATCCCTGTGGGGAGGTAAACCGTGGTAGTGCGTTTCCGGGCTTCCATGTCGAGTTCATCTCCGGGGGAGAGTAAACGAGTGGGATCTGCTATATGTATCCACAGGCGCTGCTGGCCGTTTTCGAGAAATTCTAAGCTGAGTCCGTCGTCGATTTCGGTAGTGCTTTCATCGTCGATCGTGTAAACCTTTAAGTGAGTTAAATCGAGGCGATTGGTGTCGGAGTCGCTTGGCAGATTTTCTAGACAGCGTTGAGCTCCTTCTAATACCTTGGCAGGTAATTGTAGGGGAATTTGGCTGCGCCGCAAAAACAGGTTTTCGTGGTGACTCCATAGGCCGAGATCGACTAAGAGTTGAAAGGCTGCTTCCGGATTTTCGGAACGTTCTAAGCTGGCTAAGGTTTCTAGGGCTGGGGTGCGGTGTGTAGCTTCTTCTCCCAGGGTGGCAAATCGTTCGAGGGCATCGAGGCGAGTTCGATCGCTACTTGCCCAGTCTACATTTTCCCCGGCCAGTCGCTGCTTGACTCGATCCCAAAATCCTTGGGATTCTTGGTGTCGCAGAAATTCTACTTCTTGCTGGTGTTTGATTTCGGCTACTTGGGCGGCCGGCCGCGGTTCGTAACGATCGCCCTTTTGTTTGAAATACAATTTGTCTGTTGACAGCAAACAATAGGCTGCATAACATTGGGCCGCAGTGCGATCGGAAAATAGGAGCACTGCTAAGGATTCGGGATCGGCGGTTTCTCCACCGTCTACTAGCAATTCCCAAGCTACTTCTAGACTCGATGGATCTGAATAAACTTCTACTTCTTGGAGAAATTTTGGAATGTCGGAGGGTTTGTAGGTTTCTCCGGCAATTTCATAGGTGATTTGTTTAGGCGGTATGCTGTGCGGTTGACTGTTTTCGTCTACCAACACCCAGTTCTTTTTGCCGTCGGGGCGATCGGCAACAGCTAGACGGCGGTCGCCGTGGAGTCTAAATTCTACTAAGGTTCCCTTGTCCACTTGCCGCTTTTATATTTTATATTTTAGATTTTTACATTTGCCGCTTATCAGGTTTCGACTTGGGGATTTTAGATTTTGGAGACTTGTATTTTTTCTGGTTAAATGACGTGTACACGTTACTTTTGCCTAGGTTTTATTCCAGCCCAAAATCTAAAATCTAAAATCCAAAATCCGATTAGCCTTCTTGGTTTACGAAGGGCATCAGAGCTACAATTCTGGCTCTTTTGATGCTTCTGGTCAGGTCTCGTTGCTGTTTTGCTGTCAAGCCTGTAATCCGACGGGGCAGGATTTTACCGCGTTCTGTGACGTATTTTTTGAGCAAATCGACATCTTTATAGTCGATCGGATCTCCTGGTTTGATTGGCGATACACGCCGGCGAAAGTAAGTCATTTTTTGGAGAATTGGTAATTGGGCATTGGGCATTGGGCATTAGGCATTGGGCATTGGTTACTGTTAGATCGTCACAAATAACAAATGACTAATGACTACTGACTAATGACTACTTGATCTCTTTGTGATTCGTGTGCTTGTTGCAATGAGGGCAGAACTTTTTGAGTTCCAGTCGCGCCGTCGTGTTGCGACGGTTCTTGGAGGTGGTGTACCGAGACACGCCTTTCGAGCGTTTGCTCGCGTTTGTTCGGCACTCAGTACACTCTAGGGTAATTACGATGCGGACGCCTTTAGCCATAATTCTAAATAAATTTCGACTAATTTAAACACAATTTGTTATCTTCTCACATTAGTCTGCACTTGGTCAAGCAATCTTCTAACTTTGATGTCGAGGGAGTAGCCGCGCCTGGTGCCGATGACGATCGTCCCGCCGAGTCGATCGTGAAAAGCTTGCGGAAAGCGGGAGGTGTCCGTGAAGGCAACGCTACAGTCGATCGCCAGGGGCAACACGAGCAGCACAACGCCCGCATTGGTGGATGTGAGTCCCCCCAGGGCTAGGAAGGCTAAGGCAGCGCAAATGCCCAGCAATGCCTCGCGTTTGGACAGTTCTTGCAGGCCGGGAGTGCGATCTAGTCTGGGATCGACAATTTTCATATCCAAAGCCCAGCGCCCAAGGCTTTGACCTTTATTTTTCCTGACGATGGCTACGCGCATAATCAGCCAGAGTAGGAAGAAAAAGATGGTTTGGGCGATCGGATTTGTACCCAGAAGCAAACTGGGCAGCCAAACGGCAAAGCCATCGATGCAGAAAGCAGCGGCGCGACGCCCGATCGATACTTTGGGAAGGAGAGGAACTAAATCGGAACTCATGGGCAAAAAAGAATTACTTTAAAGTGCGTAAGTCCTGTTTCTATCATACCTGAAACTTCAGAAGTTATTTCACAATTTAATAAACCTCATCATGGCTTCCAATATCAACCAAGACAATTAAATCATCACCTGTTGTAGCATCTTTTTTGAAAGCAAAAATGATTCGACAATCATAAGCCACTGAACAAGACCATAAACCGTCCAATTTCCCCGTCAACTTATGAGATTTCAAAGCTGGATTAAAAGGATCATCGCCCAACAATCTTACAACCTCTAATATCTGGTCTTGTAATTGGTGATTTTTTTTGATTAATCGCTTAAAACGTTTTTTGAAACACGGATCGGTTGTTAAAATCATTCTTCCTCATCCTCCAATAAATATGACTTCAAATTCTCACAAGCTACTCTCATGGCTGTTCTCGGCTATACAGAATTAAAAAAAATGTATGTACAGAATCGCCAAGGCGCTTTACTCATCACCCAGTTCGCGCAGTAGAAGGGAGCAATTACCAAAGCGCCTTAATAGCCTTGGCGGTTGCTATAACTTGATAAGTCCTCTAGCAATTTGCTCAACAAGTTCCGAGCGAGAAATGCGGTATCTTTTAGAAAAAGCATCCAGTTTTTTGATAGCCGTTTTGGTAAGGCTAAAGGCGCAGCTTTGTTTGATCTCGTCGTACATCTCTGGCTGATTTCTCATGCTTTTATGTTTGGGTTTAGCCATGTCAAAAACTCCTTTCTGATTCAGAAAACAAAATTTCAGCTTGATCCGACGTGAAAATGACAAAAAAAAAGGAGTTCTTGATAGGACTCCCTGGCGAAGGTTGCATTATTCAATTTTTGGTTGTGAAGCGCTGGAAGAACCAAACGCTTTCCCGACAAGATAGTCGAGTTTTTTGAGAAGGTTATGATTGCTAAGTTTGAATATTAGCACTTGCTTTGCGAAGCAGGGAGTGCCGGAATTCCTAAGCTTTGGGCTTATAAAACTCATCATAACACAAACAATCAAAATCGGCAAGATTTTTGTAATTTATTCTTTAAGTCTTTGCTAGATTGCTTTTAGCTCTTAATAAGAGCATGGTAGTGGTTGAGGACTTAACTTTTAAAGCGGTTCCTCCTGTTATTACGGCATACTCAATGAATCCTCAATATTCAAGAAATTGGTTTGTTAATTGTTGCTGCTATACCTCATGAAAGCAGGAACCGCTGTATTTGCGATACGCTTTCCACCCTGTGCATATTAGGTCAAGTTTCTCGATTCAGCATCAAGGTTAAAAATACCATTTAATCGTCATTCAGTATCATGTCAAATCTTTTTTTAAGCGTTTCAACTACCTCCTCTTCACTCCTACGATGTTTTAGGATCTCACTGAGTTCTGTTCTAGTATATTCTAACAAATCTTTTATCGAGTGTATTCCTGCTCTTTTTAGAGGATTATAGGCACGAACTGACAACTGTAATTCTTCAATAGGAAATAAAGATAGAGGATCGGCATCTTCATTTTCAGTCTCTTCACTTTCTATATTTTGATTATAAGGATCGGTATCTTCATTTTCAGTGTCTTTACTTTCTATATTTTCCTTGTTTAGTATATTTGCCAATTGATCCAAACACAACTCGGATGACTTTTTTTCCAATAAATAAACATTGCTAGTATAAAGTTCCATTGTACCTTGAGAGTTTTTTCCAGGAAAACGTCGTTCCGTAACGCTAATAAATCTCCAACCCAGATTTCCTAATTCATTTAATAATTCAATTCTATCTATGTTATACTTCTCATCTTCGTAGGCCCCTGTAATTACAAAATGAGGAGTAAAGTTAGACAAACCGTAGAAATTTGTTATTGGTAATGTCTTATAGTAAAATTCAATATATTGATATTTGGCTTTAATCGCTACTTCTTCGACCAAAGATCGTAGTTCAGATATGAATTCTTTGTCTGTCACAAAAATATTTATTTCATCTGAATTGTCATTCATAATAATACCCTCAACCGTTCAAAATTTTAATATCCTAGAGATTATTATAGCAGCGATCATCACCCAACAATTCTAAAACCTCTAATATCTGGTCTTGTAATTGCTGATTTTTTTTAATTAATCGCTTAAGACTTCTTTTGAAACTCGGATCGGTTGTTAAAATCATTCCTCCTCATCCTCTAATAGATATGACTTCAACTCTTCAAAAGTTCCTCTCATGGCTGTTCCCGTCTCTACAGCCCTAAAGACTTCCTGAGTATTAGCTAAAATTTCAGCCCGCCGATTTTCAATCCGTCGCTTGCGGATAAACTCAAAAAACTGATCCTGATCTTCTACTGATAAACTTTCGACCTGATCGATAATTTCTTGTAAAGTCATCATACAGCCTCCTTTAAAGTAAAATCAACTAAAGACTTTGCCTCCGCCAAAACCCGATCCTTAATCAAACGACTTAATCCTTGTTCCGTCACAATATCTGCCTTACCACCTAGTATATCTTGCAAATCCATCAATAGCCCCCCTGGGAACCAATGCGAAATTTTCTGTAAATCATAGTTTCTGTCGCGTTAACAGGCAAAGCTATGACAGAAATAAATGAGATGATAGGAAGTATAAGCAAGCTTATTTTCATGATTTTAATCATTTCATCACCTTTTTGGCAAAGTGTCACTACAACCAGCTTCTTTAAATTGTTGAAGCAACCGATTTCTATCTGCTTGGGGAATGTAACTCATTAATTTAGCTGGATCGACTAGCGGTTTAGGCCAAGCATATTCGTAGATACCAGGTTGATTGTTGCTAGTGTTAATAAAAGTCACCCCTAAATAGTTACCTTGTTGAACCAAAATCGTGCGTTCGCTTGTTCTGATTTGTTTACCAGAGATAGTTCCTTGAGCAAAACTTATCCCGATGTCATTGGCTGTGGGAATAAAAGTTTCTAAAATACATACCCGACCTTTGATAGTTGAGGGATAAATATCTAGATTTTCTTCTAGTGCCGTCCATTTACCGAGAAAAGGTGCTACATCAGGATTAACTGGCAACCAAGCTCTAACAAACGCTTTCAAGTTCTGAATTTCATTTTGATTACGGCGATCTCGAAGATACAAATCACGATTTCCCGGCTGTGGAGAAGCAACAAAACTGCGAAACCGATTCATTAATTGCTGCAATTCATTCTCAGTTGGATATCGTTTAGATTGTTGTGCAATAATTGGTAAACAGCAACCCAAAATTATCATATTGACTATCAAGGCTACTAGCCCGCGTTTTCTCATAAGTAATACTTTCCAGTTCTGTCAACCCTTAGTTTACCAGCCTTGCTCATAAAATTTATGTATAAACCACCACTCTCACAAGCCCAACTCGATCGCGCACCAATCACTTCCGATCGCACTGTGCTAAATAAAGCATATGCGATCGCCAAAAAAGCAGGGCGTCACAATTTGGCAAAACTAATGACCTGTATGGTTATCTTACTGCCTACAAACCTCGCTTTTTCTGCTCCTACTTACTTAGGCAGCAAACCTACTTACTTAGGTAGCGAACCTAGTGCTGAGGCTGACAGCGCTAAATTCACTCAAAAGGTTAACATCATGTTGGCTCAAGAAAGCACCCAGTTACCGCTGAGCATTCGGTATGGTGGGACAGAAGCTAGGGGAGGTTTTGTCCTTATGCAACTTACTGCACCCAATCGAGATACAACTCAACCGGCTTACGGTGGCAGGCTTCGTCTCTACGATGTTCATCTTGCCAAAATGTTTGAAACTTCCCATTTTTTGTGCCAGCAATTTACAAGCGTTTCCGGTTATGAATGGGTTTATTCAGCAGGTAATGGAAGTATTCGCATGGGGAACTTTAGAATTCCCTGTAGTTTAGCTAAAGAAATGGCTTCAACCTACGGCTTAGGTAAGCCAGAACGCACAAGCATTGCCAAAGATACCGAGGGAGGCCCTACTGAATCAGATGTCTATTCTATTCCGATTTTTGACATCACCGGTTCTAAGGTTCAGCGATGGATGAATTTTGTCCAAAATTTTAAACCAACGATCAGAGGTCTGTAATGATCTACAATACTAAATACTCTGCAATAAGCCGTTCTTCGTTCTTCTTTCTTCCTAATGTCTCCAAATGTGCGATCGCCACGCCCCAAACCTCTATTAAAGCAAATAGTCATCAGAATTGCCCTAGCCGTAATTGCTGCTATTATTGCCTTCAACATTCCTCACTCCTTATTTCCCGTGTCTACAGAACCCGTATCCGAAGCCAGCCCACCGCCCGAAATCCAAAACGTGCTCGCCGGTAAGCGCAAGATTGTGACAGTGGGCGACAGCATCACCGAAGCCGGGAAGTACCCCGGAGGTTACGTTTGGCTGCTGCAACGCTATCTAAATGCGCTTTATCCCGATCGCCAAATCGAAATCGTCAACGCCGGAATTTCCGGCAACAAGGCGAGTGATATGCAAGCGCGGTTTCAAAAAGATGCGATCGACCAAAAGCCAGATTTAGTCATGATTAACGTCGGAGTAAACGACGTTTGGCACGCTTTCTTCGACTTCCAAAACAGTCAATTTCATCCGCAAGGCAACTTGCAGACGGGAGTACCATTGGTAGAATATCGAGATAAATTAACTCAAATGGTGCTATCTGCAAAAGCCGCAGGAATTCGAGTTTTGCTGCTTTCTCCTACTCCAATCCGCGAGATTCTCGACGGCCCAGAAAATCGCCGATTGCAAGAATACGTTGCCGCAATGAGAGAAATTGCCTTGCAAAATAAGTGCCTATTTATTGATTTGAACGCGCCTTTTCGCGAAGTTATCGGCACCTATCAAAGACACGCAGGTAAAACTCTGAACTTGTTAGCCGCAGATGGAGTTCACCCAAATCCGTCGGGATATCGAATTATTGCCTTTACTATCTTGCGCGGTTTGGGAGTACCCGCCAAGGATATTGAGAATTTGCAAGTCAAAAATTGAAAAGAAGGAAGTTCGGCAACGAGCAATGTACGGGATATAACGGATGTCGGGAAGAAAGTTGAAGAATGAAGGATTTCTCTTCAGTCTGCGCAGGCAGACTTCGGTTGTGTGCCCGTAAACTCCGCGGTTTCTAACCGCCGGGGCTGCGGTTAGAAACCGCCGGATCTTCTACCGGATTTGATATCATTCAACTGGCGGATGATACCGTTTTAACCAACAGCTACCAATAATCACCAACGCCACTACAACGATAATTTCTGTCCAAAAAAACGATAGGAAATCGCTCGCAGTACCCACCGGAGGAACCCCCGGCTGGGCGTTGCGAATAGCGGGAAAAGCAAACAGCATCACACCAGTCCAACTCAGCATTCCCACTTCTGGCAACTTCCCCGATTTCATCACTTTCAATGCTAGCAAAAGTGCCATAGTTGACAACACCCACATGATGACAATAATTACCAATGCAAAGAATCTCACTGGAATTGAGCGACTTGCAGCCACATCAATATAAATAAAGATAGATGAATTCTCTTCCATCGGCTGATAACTGATGTCAAAACCGGGAACATCGGCATGAAACTTAAATTCCAGCGGCACGGGATTGAGTTGAAATGGAGCAAATTTTTTACCAATTGAAGCCAGCGGATCGATCGAAATAGCTACTTTAGCAATATGCTTGTCAAATGGATAATTGTTAATTTTGCCCTTGACTAAGTTGAATTTTAATGCAGGCACTATCATGGGTTTGCCTTCTTTAAAATTGATTTCAGAATCCTCTACATTTGCGCCGTTAACTGTCATTAACAAATCTTGAGCTGGGTAAGTTGGCCCTTTTTTGTAAATTCCTTTGAGTTCAAACTGCAAGCGGGTTTCTAATTCGTTTTTAATGGGATCGATTCCAATTACCGTCATTTTGACCTCAACTAAGCCTTTGGGGGCTACAGCGGGATCGGGAGATGGTTTGTAAGGCTCTTGGGCATTGGCATTGTGAGAGTAAATAGATAAGATAATTACCAAACTTATGGCGATGCTGGAAATTACAATAAGTATTTTTTTGAGATTAAACTTGTTGACAGTTTGCATTTATTATGAGTATGACATATTTTGTATAACTTTAAATAATCTGCTATCTGAAACAGGCTCTAGGGCCTGTTTCAGAATAGATAAAGAATTAAGGAAGCAATACATTTGGTGTAAAACTACCGTGTAAACCGTAGGGAATGTGTTGTTTTAAATGCAAGCGGGCTATGGGTTCTTTCGTGATGTCGCGGGCATCTAGAATCACTAAGGTCGATCGATGTTTAGCTGCATCATACATCAAAACCAGCAGCCAGCCGTCATCTTCAGCCACAGCATCGGGACGAGGTACAAACACCGGTTCCCCGGCAAAACCGCGCGGCGCCACACTCCAAACTTGCCTTTCACCAGTAACGAAATCTATTTTAAGAATAGCTTGCAAAGGAGCATTTCCAGTCGAAGAATCAGCGGCGCCGATATACAGATATCGGTAAGGCTGTCCCACATTATCGGGATGCAAAGTCGGAAACTCGCAGCATCGAGTTTCAACAACTTGATGCTGTACTGTTTTGTCTTGCAAGTTTAACTTAAACCGCCATAATTCCCCGGCGGGAATGGTGTTAAAATCAATCTCCAAAAAATCGCCATCATGCTCTACAGTTGGAAATGATTCGTAGCAAACTGAGTCAACAAAAACTGTTCCTGCTTCTTCCCAGGCGTTGCAGTGGTGGAAAACAAAACAAGGTTCAGTTTCCAATATCTTCACCTCGTCAGTGCCGTTGCGGGGAATTAAAATTGCTTGGGTGGGCTTGTTTGGCGAAAATTGAATGCACTGGGCTGCACTCCGAAATCCTAACAAGAAAAGCAGCGGATTGAAGGAGACGGGATTTTGAAAAAATATGCAGTAATTCGGGGTAATTACCATATCGTGCAAGAAGGCAAAACCCGGGATTGCATGGGCGTGTTTCTGCAAAAGTTTGCCGCTTTCGTCGAATTCGTAAATGGTAATTGTACTCGACAAACCGGGCTTGACGGAAAAGTTGATTAATCTGTCTCCGGCTCCGTTTTTGCCTTTTTCAATTCTCGGGTGGGCGGCGAAAGCTTCGCCCGGTTCCAAGATGCCATCTAGGGTGTCTAAACCGAGGGTTTCTAGGGTGCGGGGGTCGAGTCTGTAGGGCTGTGCTGCTTCCCAAAGTGCTAGCAGTTTGTCGCCCCAATAAATGATGTTGGTGTTGGCAATGTTTTTGATTTTGACATCAAAGATGTTGGCTAACCAGCCGCCCGCTTTCTGTGTACCGAAAACGCCTCGGTGCAGGATTTTTCCGGCTTTTTGTTCGGCAAGATAGCCTTCTGTGCGGACGAATCGGTTGCGGAAATGGGCGCGGCTTTCGGAAAGTACGATCGCACAAACCATTCCATCACCATCAAAGGGATGGTGGATGCGCTCGCCGTTGACATCCAATAATCCGGGCCCGTTGCGAAAGAATGTGCCTTGTAAGCCGGCGGGGATTTCGCCTTCTATGTCGTCAATCCAGTAGTCGGATTCGTTGGGTTGAGATTCATAGCCGCGCTGCCAGTCTGTGCGATCGTATGATAAGGTTTTGGCTGCTGTTTGAGATTGGGAAGTTTCTAAGTTTTGCATGGGTAGAATAAGCTTTTATTTGTTTAACCGCAGAGAGCGCAGAGGGCGCAGAGAGGGAAAGTGTTCGAGTGGGAGAATTAGAAAAATATTCCTTCCTTCTTCCTTCTTCCTTCTTCCTTCATTTGCTATCTGCGGTGCGGGTTTCGGGAAGTGATGTCGGTACTAAGTCGGGAAAGTATTCGGGCATAAAATGCTGTCCGCCTGGTTTGGAAGATCCCATTTCTGGTTCTAATACTGGTAGAGAATGTTGGTAGTCTGGTTCGCCGCTTTCTGTGCTATCTGCGGGTAGCCAATTTAAGAACGGTAGGGGCAGAAGTGTAGATAGGTTTGTGATGACAACTAGCAGCCAAAGGTTGTCGAAATTGCGATCGGTAATTCCCAGCCAGTGAGTCAGAATTGCACCACCTTCATAGGATATAATTCCTGCTAAGTTGGTGACTGACATTAACACCGCGAATAAAGTTGCTTCGACGCCTCGGGGACACAATCGTGCCGAGAGTACCAGCACCGGCATATAAGCAATTTGTCCGATTACTGTCAGGATTAGGCTGTCTCCAATACTGAACCACTGATCGTCAATTCCTAAACTGCGGTTAGCATGAGTTACTAATAATAAAGTAGTCATGCCCAAAGCAGTGGCAAGCACTGTTGACCAGCCAAAAATTACTCGAAATGGAACTGTTTTTAGGAAGCGCTGAAACAGCCAGATTCCAGCAAGAGCTGCAAGGCTGGTAACAAGACGTACTCGGCCGAGAAATTCTGGTTGAAACCCTAATTCGTTGGTGGTGAAGAAGAAGAAGGCGGAGTCAGAACTTGGGGTAGCTTGCCACAGGAAGAGAAAGGCGGTGGGTAGCCAAATTGTTTTTTGGCTAATAGCTTGTCGCAGTTGTTTGAGTTGGTCTTTGACAGTTTCAAAGTCGGTTCTTTTATCGGTTTTTTCTTCAGCAATTAACCAAGCTGTTGCTGATACAATTAGCGGAAAAGATGCGGTGATTAAAAAGATAGTCTGGGTGCTGAAGTGTTGCAGCAAAGAACCGCTGAGGTAGGCGGTAATTAGTCCGCCGAGGGCTGATGCGCCCCAAGATAAGGATTGCAGGGAACCGGCGTCGGTAACGGATTCTTTTCTGGCTCTTTCTACTACCAGGGAGTCGGCGATTACGTCGCTGACTGCTAGGGAAACGGAACTCAGGGCGATCGCCCCTGTAGCTGCTAAGGGCGTGTGTACGACTGTAGCCATCCCCACCCATGCTGCCGTCCCCAACAGCCCGGAGAGGACGATGTAAGGTCGTCTGCGGTAGCCAAATATTGGCAACCCGTCGGACATGAAACCAAACAGAGGTTTGATAATCCAAGGTATGGCGACGACACCTAGCATGGCTGAGACTTCGGCGGGAGTCATTCCCAGCTCGTCTTTAAGGAAGAAGCTGACGGCTAAGCGAGCTAGTCCGAGAATGCCTTGGACGAAGTAAATCAGTAAGATGGCTATGAGTTCCGGGGTTGGCTCATTCCCAAAAAATACTTTTTCTTTTAAAGATTCTTTGAGTTTGCTGGCGCCAGAGGGGGAAAGGAGCATTTGAGCAATATTTCTTAATGAATCTCAATATTTATAACACATTCTTAATCAGTTGGGTGACAGTCGGAGGTTGGATGCGAAATTGACGGAGAGCTGCCAAGGGCTATAAAATTGTAATTACCTTAAATTAAAGCGTGTTTTGTAATAATGAAAACAGAAATTAGAATTGTTTCTCTGGCAGTTGCTGGGATTTTAGCAGGATGGGCTAATTTAGCCTTAGCTTTACCTGTTGCTAACCAGCAAGGAGATTATACGGGGCTGCTGGCGAGGACACGAGGTAATAGACAGGTGAATTGGGTAGTTGTTGACTCGGATACTCAAGGGTTGAATTGCCGCATGGCTCAGCGATTTCAATCGATTTCTGTTGACGGTATTGATGCACCGGATGAGTTATTTATCAGAAATAAACACAATGTTTCCCAGTGGGCTGTAGTGACTACTTTTCGGCGGGGACAGCGCTTGCAAGCGGTGACAGGAAATAATGCGGATCAAATCATGATTGCTGACTCTCAAGGCAAACCTTGGCTGCCTATTTCTACAGATAATGGCAATTGTTTTGTGCGGGCAAATAGCCGTTTCATTAAGCCGATTCGGGAAAATCCTACTACTTTAAAACCTTTAGAATAAGGCAGAATGGAAACAATATTTTTTGAAACGAACCGCGAAGGCGCGAAAAACACGTTCGGCGAAGCCGTTCCCGAAGGGTAGGAAGAGAAAGAAGAGTTATATGATTATCAATCCTGAAAATGTCCCGGAAACTACAGGCTCAAATTATCCCCAGCAATTCAAATCTGCTGTGGCTGGAAGAGTGAAAAAACGTCTAGGTAATGCGGCCGGATTGCATAATTTTGGGGTGAATTTGGTGAGGCTTGCGCCGGGAAGTTGTTCTGCTCTCCGACATTGGCATACTCGTCAAGATGAGTTTATCTATGTTCTGGAAGGGGAAGTTACTCTGATTGCAAATTCGGGAGAGCAAGTGCTAAAATCGGGCATGGCTGCGGGTTTTCCGGCTGGGGATGC